>CAYSCK010000099.1:0-6114 GCA_964429525.1 uncultured Planctomycetia bacterium | reverse complement strand
GCGCTCTACATGGGTGCGCATGCTGCCGAACAATATGATAATCATCCCTAACAAGACTATAGTAAACTCCAAGCTTTTAAATTACCACTACCCGTCAAAAGAAACCGCGGTACTGATTGAAACAGGCGTCCACTACAATTCAAACCTTACGGCTGTTGAAAAGATCACGGTGGAGGTCGCGAAAGAAATTATGAAAACAATACCGGGTGGCGTACCGGAATTCGAGCCATTCATACGTTTCCACACGCTTGGGAATTATTCCATAAACTTCACTGTTGTCTTGCGCTCAAAAGAATTTACAGATAGCTACCTCATAAAACATGAATTCATCAAGCGCCTGCACGAAAGATACAAGAAAGAAGGCATAGTCATCCCTTACCCGATACACGCGATAAACACAGATCAGGAGCAAAAGAAACCATAAACCACCTTGCGGGATGTATACAGCATTTACACACACAATTTTTTATTGACTTCTTTTTAAATAGGAATATATTAATAACACTACCGTATAGGTTCTCGCGATACGCGAGCGAAGAGGGAAGGTTGTGAAAATCAACCACAGTCCCGCTGCTGTAAGGGCAGACGAAAGCTTAAAATAAGGCCACTGTTAAAAAACGGGAAGGCTTAAGCGAGTAGGAGGAAGCCCAAAGTCAGAAGACCTAACCTATACTCGATCAATACCTCGCGGAAGGGCCATAGTAACACGGGTGCGACCCTTGGCGCTAAATAAGCGTTAAAGGGTTTTTTTATGCGTTTTTTATCCTTCGTACTTGCCTTAGGTTTGACATGGCCAAACGCGTCTTTTTGCCTGCCGGATAGGCCCAATAGAATCATCTCTTTAAGCCCGGCAACAACAGAAATTCTATTCGCATTGGGCCTGGGTGAAAATATAATCGGTGTAAGCTCATTCTGCAATTATCCAAAAGACGCCCTCTTAAAAGAGCATGTAGGCACTTTCAGCCAGGCGAACATAGAAAAGATAATTTCGCTCAAGCCCGACATAATCTTCTGCACAGGGCTTGAACAATCCCCCATCTTAGAAGAATTGAAACAGCTGAAACTCAATGTATTCGTTTCAGACCCTTCCAATTTTGATGAGTTGTTCTCATCCATCCTTGAAATAGGCAGACTGACAGATACGGAAAGCGAGGCGTCAAAACTTGTTGAGGATATGCGCAAAACAATGAATGAGATCGCCGCAAGATCAGCTTCTGTTCCTTTTGACAAAAAGCAAAAAGTATTCATTGAGATATGGCATGATCCTCTGATGAGCGCGGGAAGAGGTTCTTTTTTAGATGAAATGATCTCTATCGCAGGAGGAGTAAATATAGCCTCATCCTTAAACCGCCCCTATAGTTTTTTTAGCGCTGAAACAGTCTTAAAATCCGACCCTGACGTCATAATATTGGCTTACATGACAAAAGATAATCCCGGCATATTGCTCGAATCGCGTATGGGATGGAATAAGATATCAGCTGTCAAAAATAAACGCGTATATAACGACATTAACCCCGACATTCTCCTGCGTCCCGGCCCCAGGCTGATCTCAGGTTTAAAAGAAATACACACAAAATTATATCAATGAAAAATACCGCCATAATAAAGGCCATACCGCTATTTGTACTTTTCCTGGCAGCAGCTTTTTTCGGCATAATAAAAGGTTCTGTAAATATCCCCATAAATGAACTATTCACGCCTGCAAACAGCCACATCCTTCAATTAAGGCTGTTGCGGGTATTTTTGGCGATTATCACAGGAAGCGGCCTTGCGGTATGCGGCATAACGCTGCAGGCCATATTAAGAAACCCGCTGGCAGACCCATATCTCTTAGGCACATCAAGTGGCGCGGGGTTGGGTGCAATTATAGGCCTGATATCAGGAATAATTAAAATCTATTTGCCGTTGGCAGCTTTTTCAGGCGCAATCCTTACGGTAATCCTTGTTTATCTGTTAGCCCGCAGAGACAACAGGGTAGAGATGCAATCCCTTATCCTTTCAGGGGTAGTTGTATCAGTCGCTCTTTCCGGGATCATCGTATTCCTTGTCTCTTTTTACGACGACAAGGCACTGCACAACCTTTTGTGGTGGCTTTGGGGAAGCCTGCAGATATACGATTTCAAGCTTTTAAGCGCGGTCTCAGCAATTGTCATAGCTGGCATCATTTGTATTTATGCTTTGTCTCAGGACTTGAACGCGCTCAGCTTGGGCGAAGAAGACGCGCTCCACCTTGGGATCAATACCGAGCATATAAAGACACTGCTTATACTAATAACGTCTGTAATAACCGCCTCAATAGTCTGCGTATCAGGGATTATCGGCTTTGTCGGCCTTATCATACCGCACGCCGCGAGATCTCTCGTTGGGCCGAATCATAAGGTCTTAATACCTTCAGCCTGCGTACTTTCAGCCACATTTATGATAGCCTGCGACCTGATCTCAAGGACTTTGGCTCCTCCGTTTGAAATACCTATAGGCGTGATCACTGCGTGCGTCGGCGCGCCGTTATTTATCGCACTCTTAAAGATCAAGGAAAAAGTAAGATGATCTCCAAAACACTGATACAGGCAAGAAATCTTAACGGAGGGTATGGAAACGAAATGATCGTGCGCGACATATCATTTCAGATACATAAGGGGGATTTTTTAGGCATTATCGGGCCGAACGGGTCAGGTAAATCAACTCTTCTTAAACTGATCAGCCGCGCGCTTCCCATCAAAGACGGCCGAGTCATGTTTGAAGAAGAAGATATTCAGCACATGAGCCTTAAGAAGCTATCGCAGAAAATCGCCTTTGTGCCTCAGGACACAATGATAAATTTCCCTTTTACGGTTGAGGAGATAGTGCTCATGGGCCGCATACCCCACTTAAAACGCCTCCAGCATGAAAGTAAGAAAGACCGTGATATAGCGCTCAGATCGCTTGAACTTACAGACGTCCTGAGCCTGAGAAATAAAAATATAAACGAATTAAGCGCGGGGGAGCGGCAACGGGTGATAATCGCGCGCGCGCTTGCCCAGGAACCAAGCCTTATGTTTTTGGATGAGCCTACATCTCACTTGGATATCGGGCATGAGATCAGGCTTCTTGACCTTCTTAAAAAATTAAATAAGAATAATTCACTGACGGTCGTCATAGTCATGCACGATTTAAACCTTGCGAGCGAATACTGCGACAGGCTTATGTTATTGGAAAATGGCCGGATATTCAAGGAAGGGAGCGCCAAGGATGTCCTGACATATCAAACGATAGAAGCTGTCTATAATACAATAGTCGTTGTGAAAGAAAATCCCATTTCGTTTAAACCATACTGCGTACCAATATCCGAATCAATAAGAAAGCAATGAAAATAATATTTATACGCCACGGAGAAACTAAGCCAAACATAGAGCGGACTTACTCAGGCTGGAACAATGTCCCGCTTAACAGAAGGGGCAAAGCCCAGGCAAAGAAAGTGGGGAAACACCTTTCCAACGAAAAGATCGACAAGATATATTCAAGCGACCTTAAGCGCGCCCGTGAATTCGCCAGGCTCGCCTTTAAAAAATCACATATCGAGGCATCATTTGACCTGAGGGAGATAAACTTCGGCGCCTTTGAAGGCCTCACGCACGAAAAGATAATGGATTCATACCCTAAACAATATCGCGCGTGGCTTCTAAACCCGGAAAAAACCACTATACCGCAGGGGGAGAGCCTCTACGATCTGAAAAAGCGAGTATTCAATTTTTTATCAAAGATAAAAAAAACTCAAAAACACACGACTGTCGCGATCGTATCGCATGCAGGGCCCATTAAATCAATAATTGCCCACCTGAACAGATCAAACAACTTCTGGAAAATAGATGTAGACAACGCTTCGATAACCGTCCTGGAACATAAAAACGGAAAAGTACTGATAAAAAAGATCAACAATACTTCATTCTTATAAAATATGGGAAAGATCACATATATCTGCGGGGGAGCCAGAAGCGGAAAAAGCACTTTCGCGCTCTCAATAGCTAAAAAACAAAAAGGAAAGATCGCGTTTATCGCCACATGCGAACCAAAAGACCGCGAGATGAAAGAACGCATCGTTCTGCATAAAGCTTCAAGGCCAAAATGCTGGCAGACATTCGAAGAACCACGCGATATCACGTCTGTGCTCAACAAGATCGGCCCAAAGTTCAAAACCATAATCATTGATTGCGTTACCCTCTGGATCACAAACCTTATGGTAAAAAATAATAAAAATACCTCAGTAGAAACAAAGATGAAAATAATACTCAATACAATAAAACGTATCGATGCTGATTGCATCATCGTCACAAACGAAGTCGGCCTGGGCATAGTGCCAAATAACAAAATGGCGCGCGAATTCCGCGATATCTCCGGCCGTATTAATCAGATGATCGCGCAAAGGTCAGTTACCGCCTATTTTATGGCCTCAGGCATTCCGTGGAGAATAAAATAAAAATGAAAATTCTCAATAACACCGTAAATAATATTGCCGGTATAGACCGCGCCTTAATGCTAAAAACTCAAAAGAGGCTCGACAACCTTACGAAACCGATCAATAGCTTAGGCAGGCTTGAAGAACTCGCCAAACTTATTGTCGGCATCTCAGGCAAAGAAAATCCCGAGATCAAAAACAAGGTGATCTTCACATTTGCTTCAGACCATGGAGTGGCCGCGGAAAAAGTTAGCGCATTCCCTCAGGAAGTAACAGCCCAGATGGTTTATAATTTTTTAAATGGAGGCGCTGCAATAAATGTTTTGGCAAAACACGCGGGCGCCAGGGTCGTCATTGCTGACCTCGGAGTAGCATCGATCCTAAAACCTTATCCCAGGCTGATTGAAAGAAAGATAAATATGGGTACAAAAAATATGGCAAAGGGCCCTGCCATGACAAGGGCTGAAGCCATAAGATCTATTGAAACCGGCATAGACATATTTGAACGCGAACTGAAACTCGGAATAGATATCTGCGCGACAGGAGAGATGGGCATAGCCAACACAACCGCTTCTTCCGCCCTTGCCGCTGTCTTTATGAAAAAAAAGGCCGAGGAGATAACAGGCAAAGGCACAGGCATATGCGATGAATCCCTGAAGAATAAAATTTCTGTGATTAAAAAAGCCATTAAGATAAACCTGCCTGACCCTGACAACCCCATAGATACGCTTTCAAAAGTGGGGGGGTTCGAAATAGGGGCATTAGCCGGGATAATCCTGGCTGCCGCATCACACAGGATACCGGTAGTACTTGACGGCTTTATTTCAGGAGCTGCCGCGCTTATAGCTTATAGTATTGAACCGAAGACAAAAAATTACATGATATCAAGCCATTGTTCAGTTGAAACAGGCCATAAACATATACTAAAGTACCTGGGCCTTAAACCGCTATTTGACCTTTCTTTAAGATTAGGAGAAGGAACAGGAGCGGCGATAGGGATCACGCTCGCGGAAGCCGCGGTAAAGATCCTGACACAGATGGCAACATTCGAAAACGCGGGAGTTTCGCAAAAAACCTAAAAATAATGAACAGCCTCATTGCCGCGCTCAGATTCTTAACCATTATCCCGGTAAAAACAAAAGCAGGCACCGCGTCATTATCGGCTGACTCGCTCACGTATTTTCCGGTTGCGGGATTAGTGCTCGGAATTATCCTGGCATTTATCCAGCAACTGCTTTCTTACTCCGGCCTGCACAATCTTGCCATAAGCGCGGCACTTGTAGTCGCTTTAATAATATTAACCGGCGGCATGCATCTTGACGGCCTGTCGGACACGTTTGACGGATTGGCAAGCTGGAAAAGAAAAGAAGATGTTCTAAAGATCATGCGAGATCCCCACGCGGGGGCTATAGGAGTTTTAAGCATGATCTCAGCAATCCTCCTGAAAATAGCTTTTATAGCTTCGCTAAAGCCGGCTGGTTCAGCCTTATCGCTTATTCTTATGACAACAATAAGCCGCTGGTCTATGGTCCTGGCCATATCTTTTTTTCCATACGCGCGAGAACAAGGCAAAGCTAAGGTATTCATGGATGGCAAAAAAAATAAGTTTCTGATCCTTTCTACACTGTCAACCATGATCGTTATCACGCTAAGCTCACCGTTAGCTGGATTTGCGGCAATGA
>CAYSCK010000098.1:0-6165 GCA_964429525.1 uncultured Planctomycetia bacterium | reverse complement strand
CTGTGAGCCGCGTTTTCTGGAAGAGGCCCATATAGAGAGGGCTGATGTTTTGGCAGCGGTGACCGGCGAGGATGAAGACAATCTTGTTATCTGTCAATTGGCAAAAGAAAAATTCAAGATCAACCGCACGGTAGCCCGCGTCAATGACCCTAAAAATGAACATACATTTAATGAATTAGGCATAGACGTACCTATAGACGCCACAAAGATTATAGCAAAGATCATTGAAGAGGAAGTATCATTTACGGATTTCGTGAACCTGATGAGTTTCAAGCGCGGGAAACTTGCCATAGTGCGGGTAGACTTGACCAATGATTCCCCCGCCATAGGAAAAAATCTTACCGAACTTGTGTTACCTCCTGATTCAGTCCTTGTGTCTATCATCCGCAAAGACGAAGTGATCGTGCCTCACGGCAATACGGTCCTCGGGCCCGGAGATGATATTATCGCCCTTACCCTTATTGAGAATGAACAGAAACTCTTGCAAGCTCTTGTAGGAGACCTGAGATGACGCGTGTTCAAAACGTCTTGAATATTTTTTTGGGGATCTGTTTTGAAATCTTCTTCGCTCTTTGCCTGGTTGCCGGAGCTTTTCTGCTGAGCTTCGCCATTTCGTTCTTCTATTTTAAAAGATGATCTTAAGACCCCAACCAATTGATATAAGGATTATAACCCATTTTTTGGGCAAGATAATTCTTGGCTTTGGCATGATGATGGCCCTGCCTTTGGCCGCGGCGCTTCTTTTTTCAGAGACTGCCCCCGCCATAGATTTCGGCATAGGTCTGCTAGTCTCTTTATGCTGTGGTTTATTATTCGTAAATATTGCGGATCTGCCGCGAAGCACGGATATGGGCTGGATGCATGGAATGGCCGTCGTATCCTTAGGGTGGGTCGTTTGTATGTTTTTGGGGGCGATACCACTTTATCTGAGCGGCCATTGGTTATCATATCTTGACGCGTGTTTTGAGACGATGTCGGGCCTTGCTACGACGGGCCTTACTCTGTCCCAGGACCTTGACCACCTTTCTCACGCGGCTAATTTCTGGCGGCACCTTACGATGTTTTTAGGCGGGCAGGGTATTATTGTGGTCGCGCTTTCATTTTTAGTCAAGAGCGGCGCCGGAGCTTTCAGGCTTTATGTGGGTGAAGCGCGAGATGAAAAAATCCTACCGAATGTTATTGAGACCGCGAAATTTATCTGGTTTGTCAGTTTTGTGTACATGGTGATAGGTACCGCTCTTTTGGCGATATGCGGCCGTTTTATCTGCGGCATGCCTTTATCGGAAGCTCTTTTTCATGGCCTGTGTAATTTCATGGCTGCATTTGATACCGGTGGTTTTATGCCGCAGTCTCAGAGCATAATCTATTATCAAAGCGCGATTTATGAATTATTGACAGTCGTTATTATAATCTGGGGTTCTATAAATTTTAATCTACATTACGCTGTCTGGAGCGGAAGAAAGAAGGAATTTTTCCGTGATATTGAAATTCGGACTTTTCTGGCAACCCTGACGATCGCCACATTGATGACGCTGGTCGGGCTTGCAAAGTGGCAAGTTTATGCCGGTCCGTTTAATTTGCTGCGCCGCGGGTTTTACCAGGTCATATCGGCCCATTCCGGCACCGGCTTTCAGTCGATATACTCGCAGCAGTTTGTCGGAGAATGGGGCTCTTTGGCGACGATCGGTGTCATATTGGCCATGGCTTTGGGCGTAAGCGCGTGTTCGACAACAGGCGGCATTAAAATGCTCCGTATAGGTTTGATAGTCAAGGCTTTTCGCGAAGACGTAAAGAAATTTCTTACTTCTGAATCTACTGTTGTTTCAACCAAGTTCAGGCATCTGAAAGACCTTTTTTTAGACGACAAGATGGTGAGGTCCGCCGCGCTTATAACGCTGGCGTATATAATATGTTATCTGACCGGCGCGGTCATCGGATCGTTCTTTGGTTATCCGTTTTTGCTTTCGTTTTTTGAGTCTACCTCAGCTGCCGGTAACGTAGGTTTGTCCTGCGGTATTACCCAGGCCTCCATGCCTGCGGCGCTAAAGGTAGTTTATATTATTCAGATGTGGGCGGGCCGCCTGGAGTTTATTTCAGTCCTGGTTTTAGGAGGGTTTCTTGTTTCTTTTATCCGTGGAAAATAAAGACCTTCAGGTGAAAACCTGCGGTTTCCGGCTGCGAATGCATGAAACGCGCACATTGTTTTTTGCTTTCTGTTTTATCTTTTCGGCGTTTTGCTCTGATGGCTTTGCTCAAGAGATCTCAAGCAATGAACTTATCGTGAACGCGAAATTTTATGACGGTAAGATGGTGGAATATGCCGGTGAGCCCGTAGGGTCTTTGTTGAGGCGCGGCGATTTTTGCTGGCTGAACGTCCATGATGGCAGCAATGCTATCGGTATATGGATGCCGAGGCATCTGGCGGATGCGGTAAAGCACGTAGGCCGTTATGGGACAAGAGGCGATCTTATACGCGTGGTCGGGATATTTTCCCGCTCGTGTCCTGAACATGGCGGCGGGCTGGACATACACGCGCAGAAAGTAGAAGTTTTAAAAGAGGGTTACGCTTTAACAGAATCTGTGGATCCCAACAAGATCGTAGTGTTGAGCATATTGTTAGGAGTTTTGGTATGTCTATTGATTATTCGCATATTGCTCAAGAAGCAAAAAGCCTGATAGAGGCAGTTCCGGATATGAAAGCGCTTGAAGAGGCGCGCATAAAATATCTTGGGCGCAAGGGTGTGTTGCAGGAATTTATGGGCAAGATCCCTGCGATTGCGCCGGAACAGAGGCGTGCTTATGGCGCGGGCTTGAATGACCTGAAAAACGGCATATCAGGGTGGCTGGACGAGAAAGAGAGAGCCATGCTTGCGTCTTTGGCGCAAGAAGGAGGCTGCATAGATCTGAGCCTGCCCGGCAAGAAACCTTTGCTTGGCCGCCGGCATCCATTGATGCAGGTAGAAGCAGAGATATGCGGTATTTTTCAAAAGCTGGGCTTTAAGGTTTTTGAGGGCCCGGAGATTGAAACAGAGCACAATAATTTTGAGGCATTGAATATCCCCCTTGAGCATCCGTCACGTGACGCGTTCGATACGTTCTACATAGAAAATCCACAGTCCGCGGTCCACAGTCCACAGAGAAATGAAAAAAGTGAAAACCATCGACCGTCGACCATAGACCGTCTACTATTAAGGAGCCATACGTCTCCTTCGCAGATACGCGCGATGAAGGTCGCAAAGCCCCCTATGGCTGTTGTTATGCCGGGCCGCGTATACAGGCCTGATGCCGTGGATGCATCGCATTCTTTTATGTTCCATCAGATCGAAGGTATCGCTATAGATGAAAATATGCGGTTTTCAGATCTCAAAGGTGTGTTGATAGCTTTTGCGAGAGAGATGTTCGATAAAAACGCGCGGCTGCGTTTCAGGCCAAGCTTTTTTCCTTTTACTGAGCCGTCTGCTGAAGTGGATGTTTCATGTATAATTTGTTCAGGCAAAGGATGTTCGGTATGCAAGAAGAGCGGCTGGGTTGAAATTTTGGGATGCGGCATGATGCATCCGCATGTTTTAAAAAGCGGCGGATGTGATGCAAAAAAATGGCGCGGGCTTGCTTTTGGCATGGGCGTCGAGAGAGTTGCCATGCTTAAATACGGTATTAATGATATCAGGCTGTTTTTTGAGAATGATGTCAGGTTCTTGGAACAATTTTGAGGCATAGGGCAGTGAATACATTATGAAAATTAATTATAACTGGATCAAGGAATTTGTAGATATCAGAGTAGCTCCTGAAAAACTTGCCGATAAACTTTCTATGGCGGGTTTGAGCGTGGCGTCTTTGGACAAGACAGGTAATGACTGGGTTTATGATATAGAAGTTACATCTAACAGGCCTGATTGGCTGAGCGTGCGCGGTATCGTGCATGAGATATCGGCTATAACAGGCGCGAAGCTTAAAAAGAAAGACGATGGACGATGCCTGCCTGTCGGCAAGGCAGGGACGATAGAAGATAGAAAGAAGAGAAAGAATAACAGATCATTGAAAAGTGATCATAGGCCGTTTTTTATAATCATTGAAGACACGAAAGACTGCAAATTTTATTATGGAAATATAATCCGCGGCGTAAAGGTCGGGCCCTCGCCGGATTGGCTAAAGTCCAAGCTTGAAATATTGGGCCTTCGCTCAGTCAATAATATTGTAGACGTAACAAATTTTTGTCTCCTTGAATTGGGCCAGCCTCTTCACGCTTTTGATTATGAGAAGATCATTAGCCAGCCGGGAGCTATAGTTGTGAGAAGGGCTAAAAAATCAGAAGAGATCGTTACTTTGGACGGGATCAGCAGAAAATTAAACCCGGATGTTCTTGTTATCGCCTCAGGCGGTTCAGATAACGGCAGGCCTTTAGCTGTTGCCGGCATAATGGGAGGGGCTGATACAGAGGTAGGCGAAAAGACAGTAAATATTTTATTGGAGAGCGCGTGTTTTGATTCGGTTGTTGTGCGCCGTGCTTCGCGCAGCCTTGGGATAGCAAGCGATTCTTCATACCGTTTTGAGCGCGGGGTAGATGAGGCGACGGTAAAGGCAGCGCTTGAGCGCGCGACAGAATTGATAACTGAGCTTTGTGGCGGGGAGCTGGCCGGATCAAAGAGGGCCGGGATTTTAAAAGAAAAGGGCTTAAAAAAAATTAACTTTGATCTGTCTGAAAGCGTTGATCTTTTGGGCGTAAAAATACCGTCAGGTGAAGCTAAAAGTATTTTTCAAAAACTTGGATTTGGAGTTAAAGCGAGAACCAAAGAAAAATTTGAGATCACTGTGCCTTCTTTCCGCAGGGATATCAGTATCGCAGAGGATCTGGCTGAGGAGCTTGTGCGTGTATGGGGCTATGAGAATATCCCGCTGACTCAGCACGCAATCAAATCTTTTCAGATGGATAAACCGGCGCTCGTGCTTCTTGGCGAAAAGGTAAAGGAAACTCTCATCCGTGCCGGGTTAAAAGAAGTTATCACGTATAGCCTTATAGGCGAATCAGATTATCAGAAGACCGGCTTATGTGTTCCTGATAGCGCTCGCGTGCTTGTTAACCCTTTGAGCAGGGAGAATTCCATATTGCGGACTACTCTTTTGCCGTCGGTACTGAATTGTATTTCATTCAACGTCAGCAGAAACAACAGGGATCTGGAGGTTTTTGAAACGGCGCGAGTTTTCGCAGACAACAAGGAGGAACTCGTTGTTTCTTTTGCTCTCTGCGGCAAAAAAAGAGCCTCTTGGCTGAGCGAAGCTCTCAATTACACGCTTTTTGATTTAAAAGGCCTGATAGAAGTATTGCTCGAAAGCGCGGGTATCAATAATTGTGTTTATCAGGATGATGCTGCTCTGGCTTTTGCTGAATCAAGCACAGGCTGCAGGGTTGTTTTTAATAACGAAACTCTTGCCGTTTTTTGCCAGGTCAGCACTGCTGTGAAAAAAGCATGGGGCATCAAATCCAGGGAAGATGTTTTTGTGGCAGAGGTTGCACTTGAACGCCTGAATCGCTACGCGAACCTTAAGAGATGTTTTTCTGAGCCTGTGTCATTCCCGGGCATTATCAGGGATGTAAGTATTCTTACATCCAGAACCGCGCCTTATAGCAAGATAAAGTTATTGATTGAAACAGAAGCCCGGGATTTGGTGAGGAGCATGGCTGTTGTTGAAACCTATTCCGGCAAAGAAGTGCCAAAGGGTTCTCTGAGCCTGACCATTTCCATAGAATATGGTTCCTCCCAAAGGACCCTTACTGATGAGGAAGTAAATCTCACACACCAAAAGGTCCTCTCTGTCCTGGTTGACAGGCTTGGAGTAAAGATCAGATAAGTTCTTGCCTGGTTCCCGCAAATAAACTCTCCCGTTTTTTTCGCATTGTTGCAACATTTTAGGTCTGGACAGAAATGTTGCAACAAATGGTGTTTGGTTTGCACTAATCAAAAGACCAAAAAACAAAAAGACTGAAAAACCAAAAAACTAATAATAAAGTAAAATAGTATGCGTTCTTAAGTTTTTATGTCTTTTAGTTTTTAGGTTGTTTTAGCTTTTGACCTTGTGTCTTTGTGACCCTATGACTTTTAAACCTTGTTTTTTGCCTGCCTTGAATTGAGCCAGGCGCTGTGGTATAATTCTGTTGCTGGAAGAGAT
>CAYSCK010000097.1:814-6200 GCA_964429525.1 uncultured Planctomycetia bacterium | reverse complement strand
GCGCTCATTGCAACGCGGACGGAATGAATAGCTGTGGTATAGGCATATGCCTTGTTGGGGATTTTACGAATGAGAGGCCCACGCGCAAACAGATGGATTCGCTGGCGCTCCTCGTGGATACTCTGCGCAAGTATTACCGTATCCCTCTGAACCGTGTTATAAGGCATAAAGATGTTCCGGGGAAGGCAACTGCATGTCCGGGGGATAGTTTTCCATGGCAGGAATTTAAGGCAAGATTGAAAAAAGAGAGGTAGAATAGATTTATCCATTCAGGTTGAGGCACTTTTTAGGAGAGATATGAAATCATATTATTTTGCTTTATTGACCGCGCTTTTATGGGGCATTGTTCCTGTTTTTGAAAAAATAGGATTAGCGAGGCTTACGCCCGCGGCAGGGATCTTTGTCAGGTGCCTGGCTGTTTCTGCCGGGTCTCTTATCTTATTTATATTTAAACCTGATATCATAACTGAGCTCTCTAAGACGCCTTTTAAGTATGTGGCCCTTATTATAGCAGGAGGGTTTACGGCGAATTTTATGGGCCAGTTTTTATTTTATAACGCGTTAAAGAACGGCGATGTGTCACGCGTGGTGCCTGTTGCCGGAATATATCCGTTGATCTCTTTCTTGCTCGGTATCTTGATCTTAGGAGAGAAATTGACTATCATGAAATCTGTGGGGATCGGTTGCGTTATGCTTGGTATCTTTCTTCTGAAGTAGAAGATAATACTATGTGGAATTAATGAGAAGATCAGAGCTTGTCTACAAGGGCCGTATCATCAGGGTTTATAAAGACAAGATGCTTCTGCCGAGCGGAGCAGTGTCGGAATTTGATGTAGTAAGGCATCCAAGAGCTGTACTTGTGGTTCCGCTTGTAAGCGATAATAAGGTAATTTTACTGAGGCAGTTCAGGCCTGTTAACGGCGGCTATCTTTATGAATTACCGGCAGGCACAATAGAAAGAGGAGAGTCTCCTTTAGCTTGCGCTAAGCGTGAAATTATGGAGGAAGCTGGCTTCAGGGCAAAAAAATGACACGCCTGGGGGAGATATATCCTGTGCCCGGATATTTAACTGAGAAAATATTTATTTTTAAAGCTCAAGGTCTGAAAAAAGTATATGCACCAGGTGACAAGGATGATATCATAGAACGTATCAGGTGCACCAAGCGCCAGATAAGGGTTCTTTTTGAAAAAGGCCTTATCGTGGATGCCAAGACCATAGCCGGTTTCGCCTTTTGCGGCTGGCTATAACTCGCCCGGATGTTTGCGTTTATCCGCATTGCGCAAATGATGGGCTAACCAGAGGAGGATGCCGTGGAAGAGATATATATTTTTAAGATCTTCAATTTGATAGTTGGCATTGTGGGTTTTGCCGTGGGGTTTGGAATTCTTTTGGCACCCAGGATCATATCCGTGATCGAAAAAAACCTGGATAAGGATTTTTCAACTGAAGTATTTGAAAAAATGCTGAATCAGCGTAGAAATATTACTGAAGCTCTTATGAGGCATCCAAAGATATTCGGAGCCATCCTTGTCATAGTTTCTTTCTTTTTATTGGTATCAAGCGTTTTAATTTTTTGAATTTAAGAGATGAGAAAATTTTTAGGTTTAATGATATTTTGCCTTCTTTCGCTTGGCTTATCGGGTATTGGTTATTTTTTATACCTGATCCTGAAGGCGGTTTTTTCGGTTAGCGCTGTTTTTGGGCTGCTTTTTGTGTTTTTTGTGCTTCCGGTGTTAGGCAGAATACTTTTTATGTTGTTTTTTAGTATTTTTTCTTCATTTCTTGCTTTTTCTTTTAGTTCGGTGCTTAGAAATGAACGGGAAGATAAAAATACAGCAAAGGATGACGGTATAATCGATATAAAGTGCAGGGTGGTGAAATAGTTCATATTGTTTTAAGAATATAAATACTTGCAGTGTATAGATTTATATAATTCTAAGGGCGGATAGCACGAATAATCCGCCCTTTTTTTATTGACTGTAAGCCCTATTTTTGCTATATATGAATAACGCTAAATAAAGGGGTGTAAATATGATAGAACGATACGGCCTACCTAAGATGATAAAGATCTGGAGCGAAGAGAACAAGTTCGCCAAGATGCTTCAGATCGAACTTTTGACTTGTGAAGCATGGAATAAGCTTGGCAAGATACCCAAGAAATCCGTTGTTAATATAAAAACTAAGGCCAAAATCGATATTGAGAAGATCAAAGAGATTGAGGAGAAGACCAGGCATGACGTGGTAGCTTTTGTAAATAATCTTTCTGAAAGCCTGGGGGCTGATGCTAAATATATCCACATGGGCCTGACGTCAAATGATGTTTTAGACACATCTCTGGGGTTGCAGATGAAGGAAGCCTTTGATATATTGATAGAAGACATAGAGCAACTGCAGGTTGTGCTTGAGAAGCAGGCGAAAAAATATAAAAATACCGTTTGTATCGGGCGTACTCACGGTGTGCATGCGGAACCCACGACATTCGGCCTAAAAGTCGCTTTAATGCATGATGAGATGGGGCGCAATTTGGAGCGCTTGAAGGATGCCAGGATCGGGATTGCTGTAGGTAAGCTTTCAGGTACGATCGGCACGTATACAAATATTGAACCTGAGGTTGAAGAGTATGTGTGTGCCAAACTCGGTTTGGGGGTGTCTTATGGTTCTACGCAGGTTGTGCCAAGAGATAGGCACGCTGTATGTTTGAGCCGTATAGCTATAGTTGGGGCTTCGTTAGAGAAATTTGCGACAGAGATACGGCATCTGCAAAAGACTGAAGTTTTGGAAGTTGAAGAGCCTTTTGCAAAGGGGCAGAAGGGTTCGTCTGCCATGCCGCACAAGAGGAACCCCGTTGTCTGTGAGCGGATTTGCGGGTTGGCAAGGCTGTTGCGCGGTAATGCTTTAGCCAGTATTGAGAATGTCAGTCTGTGGCATGAGCGCGACATAAGCCATTCCTCAGTTGAGCGCGTCATTCTTCCTGATTCAACGATCATCCTGGATTATATCCTTAATCAGTTCAAAGATGTTATGGAGGGCCTGAATGTCTATCCAAAAAACATGCTTGTGAATCTTGGCAAGACAAATGGCCTGATTTATTCGCAACGGGTGCTTTTGGAATTAATGAAGAAGGGGCTCGCGCGGCCTGTTGCCTATGATATAGTCCAGAAGAACGCGTTTGAATCTCTGTCTTTGAATCGCGATTTCAAGCAGGTTCTTTTGAATGATCACAAGGTTAAAAGGTATTTATCGTCGAATGACGTAGAGGCGTGTTTTGACATAAGGTATTATTTGCGCCATATACCTACGATATTCAAGCAGCTCGGCCTTGGTTAGAAAGCTTCCTTATCAACTCCAACAGAACAGTTGATTTTGTCGTTATTTTCTGATATAGTTAAATCCTGTCTTTTTATTGTAATTTTTAGAGTATACCCTTCCTAAAGGTAATAACCCATGTATTGGCGTGTAGAGGTCAAGGATAAAGAAGGCGTCTTTAACTCTGCCTCTGAGAGTTTAAAAGGCGAGATAAAAGATTTCGGTTTTGGCGAGGCCGAAGACGTCCGCATAAAGTCGGTTTTTTTCCTGATAGGTTCAGTCTCAAAGCCTGAGGCAGAAAGAATAGCGTCGGAGCTGTTGATAGACGCTGTCACCCAGGAATACCGCCTTTACCGCGATGATGAAACCCCTGCTATCCCTGAAGGGTTTACGGCGTTTCAGATCCTGTATAAGCCTGGGGTGATGGACCCGGTTGAAGATTCCACTTTAAAAGGGATAAAGGATCTAGGGATTACCTCTGTTACTGCCGTGCGCACCGCAAAAAAATACCTCTTCAAGGGAGCCATATCGCGAAAAGCTCTCCTAATTATCGCGGAGAAACTTCTCTATAATAAATTGATACAGCTGGTGCTTTCTGAAGAAGACCACAGGCTTTATGATTTCTCGGGCCTTCCGGATTATAAATTCAATCTTACTACTGTAGATCTGCTGGATGCCCCGGATAAGGAGCTCATTCGTTTGAGTTCGCATGGTCAGCTGTATCTGAATATTTCCGAGATGAAGGCTATACAGGGTTATTTTAAAAAACTTAAGCGTAATCCTACTGATCTGGAGCTTGAGACTATCGCCCAGACCTGGTCTGAGCACTGCGTGCATAAAACGTTCAGGGGGTTTATAGATTATAAGGAAAAGGCCTCAGGGAAGAAAGGCACTGAGCGTTTCTCAAAAAAATTAGGCAATCTAAAAATACGCAATCTTTTGAAATCCACAATAATGAAGGCAACGACTAAGCTTGATAAGCCTTATTGCGTGTCTGTCTTTAAAGATAATTCAGGCATAATTAAATTTGACGAAAAATATCACGTCTGTTTTAAGGTTGAGACGCATAATCATCCTTCCGCGCTTGAGCCGTATGGCGGAGCCAATACCGGCATAGGCGGTGTTATACGCGATCCTATGGGGTCGGGTTTGGGAGCTAAACCAATTCTCAATACCGATGTTTTTTGTTTTGGGCCGCTGGATCTGGCGGCAGATAAGGTCCCGGCAGGCGCTTTGCATCCTAAGCGTGTGGCGCGAGGTGTTGTCAGCGGCGTAAGGGATTACGGTAACCGCATGGGCATCCCTACCGCGAACGGCGCCGTTCTTTTTGATGAACGTTTTATCGGAAATCCTTTAGTTTATTGCGGTACCGTAGGGATTATGCCGCGGGATAAAGCGTTCAAAAAAGTTGAGCGGGGAGACCTCATAGTCGTTGTAGGCGGAAAGACAGGCCGCGACGGCATACATGGCGCTACATTTTCTTCGGGCGAATTGACCCATGAGTCTGAAACTATTTCGAGCGGCGCGGTACAGATAGGAAATGCCATAACCGAAAAAAAGACGCTTGATGTGCTGCTCAAATGCCGAGACAAAAATTTATATGATTCGATAACGGATTGCGGAGCGGGAGGATTGTCCAGCGCCGTGGGGGAGATGGGCGAGGTCTTGGGCGCGCGTGTGCAGATTGAACTGGTTCCTTTGAAGTATCACGGCCTGACTTATACTGAGATATGGATCTCTGAATCGCAGGAAAGAATGGTTCTGGCTGTAAAAAAAGAGAAGGCCGGGGAATTGCTTGAAGCTTTCGCGAAAGAGGATGTTGAGGCAACGGTCATCGGTGAATTTACAAATACGAAAAAACTTGAGCTTTTTTATGGAGCTCATCAGGTATGCTCGCTCGATATGGATTTTCTTCACCAGGGCCTGCCGAAGATCACGAAAAAGGCAGTATGGATAAAGCCTCCATCGCGTTCAAAGATAGGGCCGGCCCGCAAAAAAGACCAGACGCAGAACCTCATTAAATTGCTTTCAGCTCCTGATATAGCTTCCAAAGAATGGGTGATAAGGCAGTATGACCAC
>CAYSCK010000097.1:0-804 GCA_964429525.1 uncultured Planctomycetia bacterium | reverse complement strand
GGGTGGCACGGTCATTAAGCCTCTTGTGGGTATTGCCAATGATGGGCCGTCTGACGCTGCTGTGATCAAACCGCGATTTGATTCTATGCGCGGCCTGGCTGTTTCTTGCGGAATTAATTTTAATTATGGCGATCTGGATCCGTACTGGATGGCAGCCGGCAATATTGATGAGGCCCTGCGCCAGATAATAGCGGTCGGAGGTTCTATAAAGAACGCGGCTATACTTGATAATTTCTGCTGGGGGAACCCCGATAAGCCTGACAGGCTTGGAGGTCTTGTGCGCGCGGCATTCGGCTGTTATGACGCCTCGATGGGTTTTCGTGTGCCGTTTATATCCGGCAAGGACAGCTTTTATAATGAATTTACGGTGAAGAACAGGACGATCTCAATACCCGGCACGCTTTTGATCTCTGCGATAGCGATTGTCGATGATGTATCTCGTTCGGTGACCATGGACCTGAAAGCCGAGGATAATCTCTTATATATCGTCGGAGAGACATTTGAGGAGCTGGGTGGTTCCCATTATATGAAGATTCTGAATAAACGCTCAGGAGCCGTTCCACAAGTAGATTTTAAAAAGGCGCGCTATACCATGGGTGCTTTGTCTCTGGCAACGCAAAAGGGTTTAGTAAGGTCTATGCACGATTGTTCCGAGGGTGGTATCGCGGTGGCCCTTGCTGAGATGTGTTTTGCTGGAGGTTTAGGCGCGAATATTTTCTTAAGCGACCTGCCTTATCGCGGAAAACAGAAGCGCGATGATTTTATCCTGTTCTCTGAATCTCATTCCCGTTTTATCGTGGAAGT
>CAYSCK010000096.1:0-6223 GCA_964429525.1 uncultured Planctomycetia bacterium | reverse complement strand
CAGGCTTGTTTGCTCCTGCGAGGCAAACTTCGCTTAAGCGTTTTGCCCTTCGCTCTCCGCCATTGAAGCATTGGCGGATCCTTGCCCGCTTTCGGACAAAACAGGCCCTTACGGTAAAACAAACCCAAGCCAGCCTTAATGATTTTTTTGTTGCAACATTTCAGGTCTGGACAGAAATGTTGCAACATACTCGGCTTGTTGACGGATTCATCTGTACCGTAATAAAATTATTCTTGTTATATTGACGGTTTGGTCTGTTGGAGGTATATTATGTATAGAAAGTAATACTTTTCATACCAGTTATACATAAGGATCCATGAGTTAAAATAGAAGGAGCTGTCAATATGGGTAATTTTCCAAAGTTTTACGGCAAGGTTCCTGTAGGGACCAAGGGGCAGATCGTTATCCCGGCCGAAGCACGCAGGGCGATGAACATAAATCCCGGGGATAATGTCGTGATCATCTCAGGCCCTCCCAACCATAGCAAGATGATGAGTATTATCCCCGAAGATGAGTTCAGTAAATTTCTGAAATTCTTTGAGGAGCATGTGACTAATTTAAAAAAAGTTGTTTTAAAATAGTGAGGGATTATTTTAGTTAATCACCACCGACTTTGTCGGTGGCTTCTTAAAAGGGAAAATGTTTCAAGGCGTAGCGACTGCCGAAGTAGAGCAGAAAATCGAGCGGCGCCTAACGGCGCAAAAATGCATTGTTTGAGCCGTTACCAAAATCTACTACCTGCTTTGAGTTCCACGGGCATGCCCGTGGGTATCTACATTTTAGGGCGAGTTTTGCATTTTTAGTTGGATTTTCTGCGAGGCAAAGCACTACTTCGGCTCTTAAGCGGAGCTTGATACAATTTCCCCAAAGAATAACCACAAAATTCGTTAGTGGACTCTATGAGGAGCGGGGTCTTCGCCTCCACGCTCATCATCATCGACTAAAGCCGGTGGCTTAGAATAAGAGTTAATGCCTGAACGGATAATTGTTATATAATAGACTCGTTAAAAATTTCATAAGGATGGCGGAGTGTTCAAATACTTTAAGATCTGTTTTGTGATTTCAGTTATTTTGTCGGCTTCCTGTCTTTTGACAGCTGCGGAGGAGACTTTGTCCTGGCAGGATTGCGTAAAAGAAGCGCAGAAGAATAACCCTGAACTTATATCCGCGTTAGCTGTCGTGGGTCAGCGGAAGGCGGCAAAATCCATAACAGCAAGCGACCTTTATCCGCAGATAGCAGCGACAGTCAGCGGCTCAACAGCAAAGACCGGAAAAGGCGATTCCTCTTCTACAACTGCCGCAGGCACGAGAGATTCTTATTCCTATGGGGCAAGCGGAACGCAGCTGATCTTCGACGGTATGCAGACGGTCAATAATGTAGGAGCCGCTTCGGAAAACCTATCGGCATCAAAAGAGGCTTATCGTTTTACTTCAGCTTCAATCAGGTTTGATCTCAGGACCGCGTTTGTTAATCTGCTGAAGGCCCAGGAACTTGTACGCGTTGCTGAGGAGATCATCAAGATAAGAAGGGACAACCTTGTTCTTATTACATTAAGGTATGAATCAGGCCTGGAACATAAGGGGGCTCTTTTGACCGCTGAGGCGAATATGGCACAGGCGAATTCCGAACTTTCTCAGGCGAAAAGGAGCGTTGACTTCGCGCAATGGCAGTTGATGAAAGAGATGGGCAGGGATGCTTTTGCTGCTGTGTCTGTTAGCGGGGATTTTATTGTGTCTGATAGAGCGCAAGATAAGCCCGATTTTGAAATCATAATAGAAAAAAATCCTTCGGTCTTAGAGGCCGCGGCGCGGAAGAATTCCGCGTCTTTCGGAATTAAATCAGCGTATGGAGCGTTCCTTCCTGAACTATCAGGCACTGCTAGCGCTAATAAGAGTAGCTCGCATTGGCCGCCTGAGACAGGCAATTGGAGCGCGGGGCTTAATCTGAGCATGCCGATCTTTGAGGGAGGCCTGAAGTTTGCCGAGCTTGAACAGGCTAAAGCGCTTTATGATCAGCGTAAATCTGATGAGAAGAATGTGAGAAATTCTGCACTGGTCAGCCTGCAGGAGACCTGGGCGGCGTTGCAGGATACTTTGGAGAATGTCGAAGTCAGTTTTAAGTCTTTGAAGGCTATAGAAGAGCGCTCTAAAATAGCGCAGGCGCAGTATTCAACTGGATTTATAGGATTTGATGATTGGATAATAATTGAAGATGACCTTGTTTCCGCCAAGAAAGCATATCTTGAAACACAAGCCAACGCTTTGTTTGCCGAGGCGGATTGGATACAGGCGAAAGGAGAGACTTTGGAATATGCGCAATAAAATCCCGAAATTGATAATAGCAGTATTGATATTTTTTGCCGTTATTTCTGTTTTTTATATTAAGGCTAAAGCTTCCAGGGGAGATAACGGTTTGATAATACAGGAAGTCAGCCCTGTAAAAGGATCTATAGAAAAGACAATATCATCAACAGGGACTGTTTTGCCTAAGAACAGGCTTGAAATAATGCCTCCTATCAATGGCAGAGTTGAAGATGTGCGGGTTAAGGAGGGGCAGATCGTTAAAATTGGCGATCTGCTCGCCGAGATGTCTTCTACTGAGAGGGCGGCACTTCTTGACGCAGCGCGCGCTCAGGGTGAAGAAGCTTTGAAATACTGGAAGGATGTCTATAAAGCCATCCTGCTGGTCTCCCCAATTAATGGCGAGGTGATCGTTGCCACAACTCAGCCGGGCCAGACTGTTACTACGGCAGATGCCGTAGTTGTCCTGTCTGATCATCTGATCGTTAGGGCTCAGGTAGATGAGACCGATATCGGCAAGGTCAAACTTGATCAAAAAGCTGTCCTGATATTGGATGCTTATCCGGATGTAAAGATCGATGCCGCGGTAGAGCATATTTATTATGAATCAGAGACCGTAAACAATGTCACAGTCTATAATGTCGATCTTCTGCCCGACAAAACACCTTCTTTCTTTCGCTCCGGCATGAACGCTACTGTCAATTTTTCAGGGCAGCCTGATGGCGGCGCCCTTCTTATTCCGTCGGAGGCTGTCGTGCCCCAGGGGGATCAGGTTTATTGTTATGTAAAGGAGAACGGCCAATGGGTCAAGAGAATGCTGACCTTGGGCGCATCTGATGAAAAGAATACAGAGGTTGTCTCCGGCCTCGATGCTACAGACACAGTTATGTTAAAAGTTAAAAAATATGTCTTGCCGAAGGGTGAAACAGCAAAAAATCCTTTTATGCCGCAGCGTTTCAGAAGTGAAGCCAAAAAACAGCAACCGCCTCAATGATAGAACTTAAGAATATTCATAAGATTTATCGCATGGGCGGTTCCGAGGTCAGGGCACTTGACGGTGTTTCCCTTAAAATAAACTCAGGAGAGTTCGTGGCGATCATAGGGCCTTCCGGTTCAGGCAAGTCCACGCTTATGCATGTCCTGGGGTTGCTGGACCGGCAGGATTCCGGGTCATATACTTTTTTTGATAAGGATATAACCGGCTTATCAGATAAGGAGAGGGCTGTTTTCAGGAACGGTTTTATAGGTTTTATATTCCAGCAGTTTCATTTATTGCCCAGGATGAGCGCGCTTGAAAATACCGAACTGCCCCTTGTATACGCCGGAAAGCAGCATTTGAGCGAGCTTGCTAAAGAGAAAATTGAACTTGTCGGCCTCGCGGATCGCATGACGCATCATCCGAACGAGATGTCCGGCGGCCAGCAGCAGCGTGTGGCCATAGCTCGCGCATTGGTCAATGATCCGTTAATGATCCTGGCGGATGAGCCCACAGGAAACCTGGATTCAAAAAGCAAGGATGAGATATTATCTATTCTTAAGCGTTTAAATGGCGAGGGGCGCACGGTCGTTATCGTAACCCATGAAAAAGAGATAGCATTAAGCGCTCGCCGCATTATTTCCATGCGTGACGGGAAGATAATCTCTGATGAGGTGTCAGGTTCAAGAGAAGAAGTGTTGGCGCGCGGGCCCGCGGATAAACGGATGAAAGAATTATTTGAAAACGCAAGAACAGGCGCCGGCAAAACTAAATTTTTGGATTATTTTAAACAGGCCGGTTTTGCCATGGTCTCGCATAAGTTGCGTTCAGCCTTGTCTATACTGGGTATTTTAATAGGAGTTGCCGCAGTTATCGCGATGCTTGCTTTGGGAGAAGGCGCGAAACTTTCAATAGAGAAACAGCTCGTTTCTTTAGGGTCTAATCTTCTTATCGTGAGGCCGGGCTCTACCAGGCTGCACGGAGTAGCTCTGGAAGCAGGCAGTGTTACCCGTTTTACTTTTCAGGATGTTGATGAGATAAAGGAACTTGATGGAGTGTGCCGGGTAAGCGCCTCGGTTTCCGGAAGGGCGCAGCTTGTCAACGGAAACAAAAACTGGAATAGCCAGGTAGACGGAGCTGACCAGGGTTATCTGGAGATGAGAGCGTTGATGCCTGTGTTGGGCAGGCCTTTTTCCAAGCAGGATGTAGCCCTCAGGGAGAAGGTGGCTTTGCTCGGCACGACAGTAGTAGAGCAGCTTTTTGGCCAGGCCAATCCTGTCGGTGAGAATATTAAGGTCAACCTCGTGAATTTCCGGGTCATAGGCATTTTGCCGCCTAAAGGCGCGGCTGGTTTCCGCGATCAGGATGATGTGGTTATCGTGCCTGTTACAACAGCGATGTACAGGCTTTTAGGCAAGACTTATGTTGATACTATTTATGTTGAAGCAAAAGACTCAGTCTCAATAGAATCTCTGCAGGGCAGGATAGAAAAATTAATTATAAGGCAGCACCGTCTTTCAAAAGATAGTGAAGACTCTTTCCAGGTGCGTAACATGTCGGATATCCGCCAGACCCTTTTATCTACCACAAAGACGATATCTCTTCTGTTGGGCTGTATCGCGGCGATATCTCTTTTTGTCGGCGGAATAGGTATTATGAATATTATGCTTGTTTCGGTTACGGAAAGGACGCGTGAAATAGGCCTTAGAAAAGCGATAGGCGCTGATGACCGCGATATAATGACCCAGTTTTTGATAGAAGCTGTGATGATGTCTTTTCTGGGGGGCTTATCCGGTATAGCCCTGGGCGCGGGAGCCTCTGTTCTGATAACGCTGTTTGCCGGATGGGCCGTTAAGATATCATCATTCTCGGTTATTTTAGCGACGGTATTTTCCCTGGTATTGGGTATTGTTTTCGGGCTATGGCCGGCTAAGCAGGCTTCAAAACTTGACCCTATAGAGGCTTTGAGATACGAATAATCATGCGTTTGAAATTTAAAGAGATAATACTTAAACTTGTCAGGCTCAATAGCACTCCTCACGGCATTGCTCTTGGAGTCGCCACAGGTGTTTTTATCGGTATGACGCCTTTGTATGGGCTGCATACCGCGATGGTCATACTGGCAGCCCTGTTTGTTCCCCGTACAAATAAAATAGCCATACTTGCCGGCACGAATATTTCACTTCCTCCTACGATGCCGTTTATTACATGGGGCGGTTATGAAACAGGACGCTTCATCCTGCAAAAAGGATATCCACCGCTAAGCTGGTCATATTTTTCACACATAACATTTCAGAATATCGGGGATTTTTATTATCCGCTTTTTGTCGGCAGCCTGGTGCTTGGTGCTGTCTTCGCGCTTGTCTTCTATGTTGCCGTCTTTAAATTTGTTGAGCGTTACCAGTCTAAGCAGCACAAATAAGGCCAACCGAAGCCAGCATCATATATTCCACTAATGAAGTTGGTGGTTGTTCTTTGGAAAAATTGTTTCAAGCTCCGCTCCGAGCCGAAGTAGTGCTTTGCAACGCAGAAAATCCAACTAAAAATGCACAACTCGCCCTAAAATTTAGATTTTGGTAATGGCTCAGACAGTGCATTTTTGCGCCGTTAGGCGCCGCTGGATTTTCTGCTCTCCTTCGGCAGTCGCTGCGCTTTGAAACAATTTTCCCTTTTTAGAAGCTACTGACAAAGTCGGTGGTGATCCACTGCGGTTTACGTTCTCGTTCGTATACGCTCCAACTCCCTCAAATGAAAAAGAACCTGTACGGCTATCTTGGTGCGATTTCCGCACGATCTGCGACGTAAATCCTTGTCAACTCTTGCCAAAATTCCTGATTGTTTGCTTTCATATCGTCTCTTATGGTACATCTTTAGCTGTTTTAGTTAAACAATGCGATATTACTGTCGCGCAAACGAAATTTTTTTCCGTCAGCTTCGGTTTGCGAT
>CAYSCK010000095.1:1168-6318 GCA_964429525.1 uncultured Planctomycetia bacterium | reverse complement strand
GTCGTTGGAAAAGTCGATATAAGGCGTGAGGGTGGGGCCATTGCTCTGGAGCTCTACTCCGACATGATTTGTATTTCTAACGATAAATTTGCTGCTGCCATCTAGCATCATTATTGTTAGACTCTCTCCGACAGGCGGTGCTGTCGTATTTATTCCTATTCTATTCTGAACAGCTAATACGCCGTCCTGTACGTCAGTAATGGCTCTGTAGCCTGAGCCAACGGCTATTTTGTCCGAATGAAGATCAAAGTAAATTCCAAAAGGCGCCGGATAGTATGTGGTAAGAGTTATCTGCTCCTGGGCAAAGCAAACGCATGGCACAAAAAATGCGCAGATTGCTATTAGATACGTTGTCTTGTTAGGGATCTTGAATTTATTCATACTTATTACCGGCTAACAACTTATGTTTTATTCTACATTGCTGTAGCTTGGAAATCAATAACTATTTTATTGATTTAAGTATTATTTTGTATGATCCCAGCTCTCAATAACCCAAGCCCTGTCCAAAAAAGCAGCGAACCATGGTATGTGTAAATACTTGATTCGAACATGCCATGGGTCAGGTATGCTGCCATTGACGCTACTAATCCAATGAGCAAGCCTTTGTTAATGCCATCATGGCCGGCTGAGCTGGATAATTTCCATCCCTTTAAAATGAGATACGAAACACAGTAGAAAAAAAATAAAAAACCGGATATTCCATACTCTACAAGTATGTGTACGTATTGATTGTGAGCGTAAGGAGATTCTCCTCCGCAATGCGGCTCACCCGGCAGGCAGAAGATATTGTAGTTCGCGGCAAAAGAACCTACGCCGGAACCTATCAAAGGATGCTCATTAAAAATATGCAGAGATGTGCCCCACATAATCGCTCGTCCCCTGATAGATGTAAATAAAGAACCATCGGGCCATTGAGTGAGCGCTTGAGGTAGGAAAAACCATGCGGCCGCAAGGATCAATATGAAGATAAGGATCGGCTTGGGTTTTTTATATAGAATGGACAGGATCATCAGGCTGATAAAAAGGCCGCCAGCCGCACCCGGCGCGAAAGTCAAAAAAATTGCGCAAGTTATTATAAGAACTGAAAAACCAGAACAATATTTTACAATATTATTCTTAGTCGACAGAAAAAGGCTTAAAGCCAAAGGGATCACGAAACCAAGGAATATTCCGAAACTGCCCGCCTGATGAAGAGGCCCTGTTATCCTCCTGATCCCAAGATGCGGATACTCCATGACAGGCCTTGAGGAAAACCAGTCAATGCCGCTGAAATATTGATATAGCCCGTCTATTGAGCTTATGGCTGCTGAGGCGAGAAGAAAAAAAACAATACCAATCAGATAGTGCCTGTTTGTCGCGCATTGAAAAACAGCCAAATAGAGAAAAAAGTGAAGGACGAATTTTTTCAGGTATTTGAATGATGCGGCCATGTCCGGCGTATTGATAAACGATAATAAGGCAAGAAGGATCAAAAAAGCAAAAAACATCAGGTCTATAAAAAATATAGGGCGCTTTCTATCATGCAAAGTTTTTAATATAAAAAACAGAATGCTTAGACCAAGTCCAACACTGGTAAAGGAGTTATAAATTGGAATAGTAAAAACAGTGAATAAGACCGAAAAATAAAGGAACCTGTCTAAAGCCTGAGGAGGATCAGATATTTTTATTATTTTTTCCATCTTTAGTTTTTAACAAGGTAAGTATGACCGCGGCAGAAAGCAGACAAAATGCTATGTTTGCAAAAAATTCCGCTAAAAAATCAAACCTAAACGAGAGGGATGAGGTGCATAAAAATAGAAAACAAAAGAATGAGATTAACAGCTTAGTCGTTACCTCGCGGGATAGAAACCATTGAATAAGACCAATGCCAAAAAATTTGCCCTTTAGTTCTAATTTGGTTATTTTTAATCGTATTTTTTTTAGTTGGCTTAAGAGGAAAAAGAACAAAAGGGGCAGATAGAATACAAGGATTAGAATAAAGCAAAAATTGAAATAAGATTTACTGAAAAAAAGTACTTTTGCCGGCAGATATTTGTTTAATTGGTGTATTAAAAGCATGAAAAGAAGGCATGGGACAGAGGCAAGAACATGCATTATCAGGAATTTGTCGAATGCGAGCCCCACGAATTTTTCAAAGAGAAAAAGGGCTATAAAGCCCAGGAGTATGAAAACCAAAACGAACATGATGTATAAACCGGCATTTTCCCCGATATAGAGAACTGGCGTGTTCTTGAAAAGAACTACACCTAACTCAGAGACAACGATATTATTTTTTACCCGCATTGTGCGGTTTTTTCCAGGGTATATTCCAAGGTTGTTTTGGCCTGTCTCAGCTATTTCAGGAGTGATAATGTAGTAGTATTCTTTTGAATTTTTTCGATTTTTGTAAAAAAAGTGAGTGATTTGAGTTCCATTTAACAAGATCTTTTCTATCGCGGAATCGCCCCAAATTTTCAGGAGGTATGTATTTTTGTTTGGCAGGTTGAAGTTGGCCCTGCTCACGATATTCCTGGTCTTAATATCAACTTCCTTGAAGCTCGGCACGGATAACTGGGTATAGAAAAAAGCGAAACAAATACCCAAGAGCGTGTGAGATATGATAATTTTCAGGTATTTAGATATCATTTTTAAATGTTTGTTTCAGCCATCCAGTAGCCATGGATATTGCAGTGTTCTATAACGCTCAAGATGCCTGAATCAGCCTTCATGTGCAGCGCGGCAGCCGGGTGAAGCTTTTCGGGTGTAAGATAAACTCTTGAGATATATTTTTTATCAAGATAAAAGTCAATGAAAGTAATGTAATGCTCAGCTATCATCGGGTGTTCTATCTCCCCTATTTTCGCGTGCGCGTCAAAACACCCTTCTGGAATAAGGCCGCACTTTTTAACGATAATGATCTGCGGGATATGTTTTTTTTCAGGTTCTGAAAATTTTGTAGGCTCGCCAGGTTTATGTATTGCGTCAGGAGAATCGATAAAGCTTGTTTTAGGCGCGCCGCATACCGGGCAGTTTTGCGGAGCTTCGTTAAATGATACGTGGCCGCAGGATCTGCATACAAAAGTTTTCATCTTCCCTCCTGGTAGATTCTGTCAGACATTTTGTTTATGTTCTTTATAACATCATTTACCGGCAATTCCAGCATATCTTCAAGCGCGACTGGAATGATCATGGACCAGTTTTTGTCACTGAGTGTTCCGGGAAAGTTGATCCTGAGTTCCCATGGGTCGAAATCAAAAAGAGAGTCCAGCGAGAGCCAGTCATGGATCAATTGTGTGCTGAAAATTGATGAGCTTTCGCTGATCTTTTCAAGAGACTTTTTTATGAAAAGGGGCGGATAATCTCCATCTGCAGTGTCTTCAATCCCCAGGAAGTTAAGGAATTTCTCTCTTTCTCCGTATGAGCTGTTGTAAAGATCTATTATTTCTTTGCATGCCGTTATATCTTTATTCAGGTATGACAAAAGGATGTCCTGGCTGGAAATTGTCTTGCGCCATCTTAACCTGCCGTGTAACGAATGTTCCATATCAAAAAGTTTATTTTTTAAAGCGTTAAACTGTATCTCTTTTTGCCCGCATTTTCGTATGAACAGTTCTTCATCTATGGTGCCGGCTTCAAAGTCCCACCAGGCGCACAATGAGCTCATATCGTGTGTGGCTATCGTGGCTAAAGAGTTATAACGGTAGAGATACGGTTTTTTAAAATCATAAGTTTTGTCCCAATCCCGCATCCATCTCTGAATGTCGATGCCTGGTATGCCAAGCTCATTTAAAATTTTATACGAGCAGGCTGGAACTACGCCTAAGTCTTCCGCGCAGGCAAGCATATTTGAACTTTTTACCATTACAGAGAGGATTTTTTTGCCATGATCTTCCCATAAGGTCTCCTCTATCGGGTCAAATGAGCCATTGAATCCTGCATGCTCCAGCGGTTCCGATAAAGGGATGGTCCATACGCGGAATATTCCGACAACATGGTCAATGCGGTAAAGATCATAAAAATTCTCGGCGAATTTTAATTTTTCTGTCAGGTAGTCGTATCCGTTGGATTCTATTGTCCGCCAATTGTATGGAGGCATACCCCAGCGCTGGCCTTTCGAATAGAGCATGTCAGGCGGAGCTCCTGAGGCGAGTCCTAATTTAAAATACTGCTGATGTGACCAAACATCCGCGCTGTCACGAGAAACAAGGAAAGGCAGATCTCCCATTATCAGAATGCCTTGATCGTTTGCGTAAGCCTTGGCTTTTTTAAATTGTTCATAAAGCTGCCACTGGAGCCATTTATGGAACAGCATATTTTCCGCGTATGTTTCGCGGAAGGCAAAAATAGTTTTTTCATCTTTATGCTTTAAGTCTGCGCTCCATCCTTCCCATGCCATTTCACTGTTTTTTTCCTTGATAACCTTGAAAAGAGCGTAGTCTTCAAGCCAAAATTCATTTTTTTCCATAAACATTTCAAATTGCGGATTGCCTGCGGCCGGAGCTGCCGCAAAGACTTTCCATAGCAGATGTAATTTCGCGGCTTTTATCTCGTAGTTAACTCTATTTTTGCCCGCGGGAAAATCTGTTTTAATTTTTTTAATCTCAGTTTTAAAAGGTTTGAGATCAACATTCAGGAGTGCGTTCAGCGATAAATACATCGGGTCAATGGCGAACATGCTCTGAGCGTCATATGGCCTGAAATTGAAACCAACGTCATTCATCGGCAAAAGCTGGATAATGCTCATCCCGGTCTTTTTGCACCAATCAACAAGCAATCTGAGGTCGCGGATATCCCCTATCCCGATGCTATCGGATGAGTATATGGAAAAAAGCGGAGCAACGACTCCGCTTCGCCTTTTGATCCCTACCTTTCGCCAAACATCAGCAGAAAGGGTTTTTAAAAAACTTTCATAATTATTATTCTGCATACATTTTTTTAAGATAGGCCGATACCTTGCGCTCAGAGATTAACAAATACGCCCTGAGGCAATACCTGGCTTAATAGGATAAGGCCAGTATGCCACCTACTGTGGCAATTAAAAATGGGGCAGCGTAAAAAACGCCGCCCCATTTTTCAATGACCGGTGAATGCCGGTGGTTATATGCCTTTTTTGACGATATATGCGCATAGGTCTATTATTCTGCACGAATAGCCCCATTCGTTATCATACC
>CAYSCK010000095.1:0-1068 GCA_964429525.1 uncultured Planctomycetia bacterium | reverse complement strand
ATATATGCGCATAGGTCTATTATTCTGCACGAATAGCCCCATTCGTTATCATACCAGGCCAGGACTTTGACCATGTTGCCCATTACTTTTGTCTGTTCCGCATCGATTATAGATGAAGTGCTGTTCCCTTTGAAATCAATTGAAACCAAGGGCTCTTCGCACACGGATAGTATACCTTTTAATCTCGGGCTCGCGGATGCTTTTCTTAAAGCATCATTAACTTCCTGAGCTGTTGCCGGCTTTTCAACTTCAACCGTAAGGTCAACCAGAGAAACATCCGGAGTTGGAACGCGCACAGCCAGACCATCCATTTTTCCCTTAAGTTCAGGGATGACCAGTCCTATGGCTTTTGCGGCACCGGTCGATGTTGGGATCATGGACAAACATGCGGCTCTTGCTCTTCTGAGGTCCTTATGTGGAAAATCGAGGATTACCTGGTCATTCGTATAGGAATGTATTGTGGTCATTATCCCGCCCTTGATGCCAAAATTATCCAAAAGCACCTTTGCGAGTGGAGCCAGACCGTTAGTCGTGCATGAAGCGTTTGATATTATGTTATGCTTTTTGGGGTCATATTTGTCCTCATTTACCCCCATGACAAAAGTGCCGTCTTCGTTCTTAGCAGGCGCCGAAATTATGACTTTTAACGCGCCGGCTGTTAAATGAGCTTTTGCTTTTTCAGCATCCGTGAATCTTCCGGTTGATTCAATAACTACTTTTACTCCGGCGTCTTTCCAGGGTATAAGGCTTGGGTCTTTCTGAGAAAATACCTTTATCTCTTTGCCATTAACAATGAGAGCCCCTTCTTTCGCCTCAACTGTGCCTTTGAATTTTCCAAAAGTAGAGTCGTATTTTAAAAGATGAGCCAGAGTTTTAGAATCAGTGAGATCGTTTACCGCGACTATCTCAATGTCCTGCACATTTTCTTCAACAGCGGCTTTAAATACAAGCCTTCCTATTCTGCCGAAACCGTTAATACCGACTTTGACTGCCATTTCAACTCCTCCTTCAATTGGCCCGCTGATTGGGTTTTGTTTTAAGTGGTTTTACCGTTTATATTACTGCTTC
>CAYSCK010000094.1:0-6432 GCA_964429525.1 uncultured Planctomycetia bacterium | reverse complement strand
AGTTAGGCGGATTACGAATGACGGAAATATTAAATTCCTGATCTGGTGATACGCAAAATATATACTGGAGAAAAAATATGGCTATAAATTACAAGAAGGCTGGAGTTGATATTGAAAAGGCGAATTTGTTTGTCAGTGCCATCAAGGGGATGGTAAGATCCATCAAGAGGCGCGGCGTATTGAGCGATATAGGCGGGTTTGGGGCTTTTTTTGACCTGTCCGCGGTAAAAAAATTCGCGAATCCTGTCCTGGTCTCTTCGTGCGATGGAGTTGGCACTAAGCTTAAGATCGCTATTTTTACAGGTATACATAATACTGTAGGCATTGATCTTGTCGCGATGAGCGTTAACGACCTGTTGTGTTCCGGGGCTGAACCTTTATTCTTTCTGGATTATGTGGCAACAGGGAAGATCGAGCCGGATGTTTTAAAAAATGTTGTCAAGGGTATCGTTGAAGGTTGCAAGCAGGCTAATTGCGCTCTTGTAGGAGGCGAGACTGCTGAGATGCCCGGCATGTATAAGGCCTCTGATTATGATCTTGCCGGTTTCGCCGTAGGGGTTATAGACAAAAGCAAGATCCTGGGTGTTTCGCGTGTCAGGCTGGGTGATGCTGTTATCGGCCTTGAATCCAACGGGCTTCATTCGAACGGTTTTTCTCTTGTCCGTAAGGTGTTCGCTCCGGAAGAGGTAAAAGGCAGAGCGCATGAGCTTTTGAAACCAACCCGTATTTACGCCAAGCCCATACTGGCGGCATTAGAGAAATTCAATTCAAAAGATTTCGGCATAAAGGCATTGGCGCATATTACAGGCGGCGGATTTTATGATAAAGCGGCGCGGGTTGTGCCGGATAATTGCGCGATGGTAATTTATAAGAACGCCTGGCATCCACATGAGATCTTTAAAGAGATACAGGAGCGCTCTGAGATAGATGATAGAGAGATGTTCAAGACTTTTAACATGGGTATAGGCATGTGCGTTGTTGTTAAGGATCCCATTAAGATGGAAGTTGTCAGGTTTTTCTCCAAGCTCGGCATAAAGAGCCATACAATAGGTGAAATAATCAGCGGTAAGGGAACAGTGACAGTTGTGTAGCAATTGAACATAACAAAAACCTAAAGACTGAAAAACAGAAAAACAAAAAAACAAAAGAATTTTATGGTTATTAGTTTTATGTTTGTTGTTTGTGTTTTTATGTCTTTCTGTTGTTTCGTTTTTCGGTAGACATTCATTTTATAGTTTTTTTATGAATATCTTAGTTATAGGTTCAGGCGGCAGAGAGCATGCTCTTGTATGGAAGATGCGCCAATCAAAACGCGTTGATAAGATCTATTGCGCGCCTGGTAACGCCGGGATCGCTGAGCTCGCCGAATGCGTCTCACTCAACGCCGATGATATAGATGGCCTGTTAAAATTTGCTAAAAAAGAGAATATCGGGCTGACAGTCGTCGGGCCCGAAGTGCCTCTTACCGCGGGCATTGTGGATATTTTTAAAAATGAGGGCCTGAAGATCTTCGGGCCGACTAAAGAAGCCGCGCGTCTTGAGGCGAGCAAGGCTTTTGCTAAGGAGATGATGCTTGAACAAAATGTGCCGACTGCCAGGTCGGCCATTTGTTTGGGTGTGGATGAAGCGGCTGAGGCGATAGCTGATTTCGCGTCATTTCCGTTGGTTATAAAGGCAGACGGCTTGGCAGCGGGAAAGGGGGTTTTGATCTGTAAAGATGAGGCTGACGCGTTAAAGGCTGTAACCGATATGCAGGTCAGGAAAGTTTTTGGTTCATCCGGCGATACCGTTATAATCGAAGAATTTTTAGAGGGGGAAGAGGCGTCTATCCTGGTTTTGACTGACGGCACTGAAGCTATACCTTTGGCCTCAAGCCAGGACCATAAGAGAATATTTGACGATGATAAAGGCCCGAATACCGGAGGTATGGGGGCTTATTCGCCGGCGCCTTGCGTTACTCAGACTGTCTTGGATAGGATCATGGAAGAGGTTGTTTATCCTGTTATACGCGGGATGAAGGCGCGCGGAACCGAATACAGGGGTATATTGTATGCCGGTGTCATGCTTACTGACGGCGGCCCTAAAGTCTTGGAATTTAACGTGCGTTTCGGAGACCCTGAGACGCAGGCTGTTTTAGCGCGCCTGGAGTCAGACCTGGTCGAGGCCATGCTCTGGACCATAGGGGAGGCGAAAAAGCCGGATTTGAAATGGAATAAGAAGCCTTCGGTCTGTGTTGTTATTGCTTCTGGCGGTTACCCGGAAAGTTACGAGAAGGCAAAGCCGATAACAGGCCTTGATAAGGCCGCTCTTTTGGAGGATGTGGTAGTCTTTCACGCAGGGACTCAGAAGTTCAAAGATGTGATAAGAACATGCGGCGGACGGGTGCTCGGGGTGACAGCTCTCGGGGATAATATTAAGGCGGCGATCGGCCGCGCGTATGAAGCTGTCTCTTTGATAAAATTTGACAGGATGCATTTTCGACGGGATATAGGCTGGAGAGCATTGAAATAATTAACAATTAAGAATGAACAATGAATAATTATAAATGAGGTGAGATCTATGAAAAAACCGGAAGTCGCGATAGTCATGGGAAGCATAGCTGACCTGGAAACAATGCAGGCCTCTATTGAGATCCTTAAAAATTTCAGTGTTCTTTTTGTTGCGAAAGTCTTATCCGCGCACAGAACGCCTAAGGAGCTGGAGGCTTTTGTTGTAGCCATGGAAGAAATCGGAGTGCGGGCTTTTATCGCCGGAGCAGGTGGAGCCGCAGCTTTAGCCGGAGTTATAGCATCGCATACTACCGTGCCTGTTTTGGGCGTGCCTATTGAGACAAAGAGCTTAAAAGGCCTTGATTCTCTTTTATCAACTGTGCAGATGCCTGCCGGTATACCGGTTGCGACATTCGCGATAGGTAAGGCTGGTGCCAAGAACGCTGCCTTATTCGCCTTATCCCTTTTGGCGCTTGATTCAAAGACCCTGTCTCAGAAGCTGAGCAGTTTCAGGGCAAAACAGGCTGACGCTGTGAAAAAAGTGAAGGTAAAGGTTTGACTATGACCCGCATAATCAGGCTTAACCCCAAGGCTATAGATCAAAAAGCCATTAATGAGGCTTCAATTCTTTTGGAGAAGGGCGGGCTTGTTGTTTTTCCGACAGATACAGTATATGGCATTGCCGCCAATCTTTTGAACGCTAAGGCCATTGAGCGCCTTATAAATATAAAAAACCGGCCCGAGAATAAACATTTTTCTATCCATATCGCGGAAAATAACGATATAGAAAAATACGCGGTTGATATTCTGCCGCGCGCGTACAGGGTGGTCGATCGTTTTTGGCCCGGCCCTTTGACTATTATTCTAAAAGCCCCTGGGAATAAGAGCGTAGGTTTGCGCCTGCCAAAAAATGAGATAGCGCGCCAGTTGCTTGGCCGTTGTGATTTTCCTGTCGTGGCCCCTTCGGCTAATTTGAGCGCTCATCCGGCACCGAATACGTCTGAAGATGCCTGCAAAGACTTAAATGGTATGGTTGACTTGGTCTTGGACGCTGGGCCAACGGAGCTGGGTGTTGAATCAACAGTTTTGGATGCAAGGGTACTGCCGTTTAATGTCGTGCGGGAGGGTTTTTTGAAAAAAGAAACTGTGATGGATGTCGCATCGAGCAAGATGGTGTTATTTGTCTGTACAGGCAATTCCTGCCGTTCTGTCATGGCGGAGTATATTTTAAAAAAGAAGCTCGCTGAAGACAAAAGGCTTGATGTTGAAGTCTTGTCCGCGGGCACTATGGTGTTTTTGAACATGGGCCCGACACGTGAAACCTTAAGGCTTGTGAGGGAAGAGATAGGACTTGATGCTTGCGCACATCGTGCCAGGAGAGCGAATCAGGACATTTTAAAAATGGCGGATCTGATCCTTGTCATGGAGAAGAAGCATAAGTATGACGTCTTGCGCCAATTGCCGGAAGCCGTAGGCCGGCTGCATGTTCTCGGAGAATATATTAGTTCAACGCACGATGATCATGATATAGCCGATCCGATAGGCAGGTCGGAGGAATTTTATAAAATGACATTTGAAAGAATAAAAGCCGCGATAGAGCGCCTGGAGATTTAATTATGAGAAAAGAGAAGATCGCCATAGGTTGTGACCACGGGGGGTTCGCGTTAAAGGTCAAGGTGCTTGAGTTTTTGAGAAGACTCAGGTTGGATGTTGTGGATTTCGGCACTTTTTCAGAGGAGTCTATGGATTATACGGATATCGCGTATAAAGTCGCGCTTGCTGTTTCAGAAAAAAAAGCTGATAAGGGTATCTTGATATGCAAGAGCGGTATAGGTAATTCAATTGTCGCGAACAAATTAAGAAATGTCCGCGCGGCGTTATGTTATAATCTGCGCGCGGCAAAACTTTCCCGTCAGCATAATGACGCGAATATCCTTGCTTTGGGCGCGCTTTTTACGGGCCCCGCGGAGGCTAAGAAAATAGTCAAGGCCTGGCTTGCGACTCCGTTTGAAGGCGGACGGCATTTGCGAAGGGTCAAAAAGATAGAAAGGATTGAAAAATTATGCGCGCGAAATTAGATAATTTGAAAAAGGCTGATCCTGAAATATTCGATGCCATAAAAAAAGAACTGTGGCGGCAGAATAATAATATTGAGCTTATAGCGAGCGAAAATTTTACCTCGCTTGCCGTGCTTGAAGCGCAGGGTTCTGTGCTTACGAATAAATATGCCGAAGGGTATCCCAAGGCTAGGTGGTATGGCGGCTGTGAATATGTGGATGAAGTGGAAACCCTGGCACGCGATCGGGCAAAAGAATTGTTTGGCGCCGAGCATGCCAATGTCCAGCCACATTCAGGGACACAGGCAAATATGGCTGTATATTTTGCCGCTTTAAATCTTGGCGATACGGTTCTGGCGCTGGATTTGGCATGCGGCGGGCATCTTTCGCATGGCCTATCAATCAATTTTTCCGGCATGTTCTATAAGATCGTCTCTTACGGAGTCAGCCCTAAGACGGAGATGATAGACTATGACGAGGTCGCGGATCTGGCTTTGAGGCATAGACCTAAGATGATATTGGCCGGCGCTTCGGCTTATCCCCGCGCTTTGGATTTTAAAAGATTTCGCGAGATAGCTGATTCTGTGGGTGCGTATCTTTTTGTGGATATGGCTCATATCGCTGGCCTGGTAGCGGCCGGTATACATCAGTCACCTGTTCCTTACGCGCATTTTGTAACAACCACGACTCATAAAACTTTGCGCGGCCCAAGAGGCGGGCTTATTCTGTGCAAGAAGGATTTTGCCAAAAAAATAGACTCGACTGTCTTCCCAGGCATACAGGGAGGGCCTCTTATGCATGTTGTGGCGGCAAAAGCTGTGGCTTTGAAAGAGGCATTGTCGCCTGGATTCAAGGCATATCAGAAGAAGCTTGTCGCCAATGCCAAGACGCTGGCGGATGAGCTTTCAAAGAAAGGATTCCGTATTGTCGCAGGAGGCACTGATACGCATCTCATGCTGGCGGATCTGACAGATAAGGATATGACCGGAAAAGAAGCGGCAGTGTTTTTGGACCAGGCGCGCGTAACTGTAAATAAAAACCTTATTCCTTTTGACAAAAAGAGCCCGTTTCTGACAAGCGGTATAAGATTGGGCACTCCAGCGGCTACGACCCGCGGTATGGGTAAACCTGAAATGAAACAAATAGCCGATATCATATCCCGGGTTGTCCTGGGGAAAGGTTCGGAAGCCGTTATAGCAGATTGCAGAAACAGGGTCAGTAAACTTGCGAAAAAATTCCCTTTGTATAAACCGTTATTGAAGGAGTTGAAAATATAAAATGGCAAAAAAAGATAAAGATCTGCGGCCGAGTTGGGATGAGTATTTTTTAGAGATAGCAAGGCTTGTTTCAAAGCGCTCCACCTGCCTGAGGCGGAAAGTCGGGGCACTGGTTGTTAAAGACCGCAGGATACTCGCGACAGGATATAACGGTACTCCTTCGGGCATAAGGCATTGCGGTGAAGTAGGCTGTCTGCGCGATAAGCTTAAGATCCCATCAGGAGAGCGCCATGAGCTTTGCCGCGGACTCCATGCCGAGCAGAATGTACTCCTGCAGGCATCTCTGCACGGTGTTTCATTGAGCGGCAGTTCTATTTATGTTACCAACCAGCCGTGCATTATATGCGCAAAGATGATAATTAACGCCGGTATTAAAGAAGTCGTAATGGCTGATCATTATCCTGATCCTATGGCGCTGGAATTTTTGAAAGAGGCAAAGATCAAGGTCAGAAAAGTAAAATAGTCTGAAGGTCAATCTCGGGTGAGCGGTTAACGCTAATCAAAAGACCAAAATTACCGAAAAACAGAAAGACCAAAAGACTGAAAAACCAAGGAACTAAAAAGAAGATTAAAAATGTATGTGTTCTTAAGTTTTTATGTTTTTTCGTT
>CAYSCK010000093.1:0-6459 GCA_964429525.1 uncultured Planctomycetia bacterium | reverse complement strand
CCTGTTTAAGCAACCCTAAGGTATTGCTTTTATTTTTACGCGGACTAGCCAGAATACCTAATATTTTCATTCTACATAAACCTTTTTATTAACACTTCATTAAATTCCTTCTGGTTTACCATCCCACCGATTACCGCCAAGACCGCGTCAACGACTTTAGTATCATATAGTAAACCGCTATTTTGTTTAATTTCCTGCAGGGCTACATCCATACTTAATGCCGGTCTATACACCTGCGGAGAAACCATCGTCTCAATCACATCGGCAACCGAAATTATTCTTGTAACAGGATTAATATCCTTGACACGCAAGCCGAAAGGATAGCCTGAGCCATCCAGTCTTTCGTGGTGTTGAAGCACCACCTCCGCAGCTATAGACTCGGATTTTATATCTTTCAAAAGCTGATAGCCCAACTCCGGATGCCTCCTGACTATCGCGAGTTCGCTTTCGTTTAAAACGCCCGGTTTATTGAGGATTTCTTCCGGCACCTCGATTTTTCCGATATCATGGAAAAATGCTGCTAAGCGGATTTGCCTGATGCCTTTGTCGCAATATTGCATTTTCTCAGCAATAGCGCAGGCAATGCCGGCAACACGCTTTCCATGAATAAAAATCTGCTCATTTTTGTTTAACATCCCTGTGATTAAAAACAATGAATCCAAATTTTTCATCGCATATTTTTTTATCCTATAGTAATTCCGGCATAAGGTTGATTATCTTTTTATCAATTTCGACAAAAACCATCAGACGGTCTCGCGGCCTAATGTTAAGAGATTTTCTTAATTTGACTGGAATAACTACCTGACCACTTTTCCCTACTGTTACTGCGCCGTAAATTTTGCCACTAAAATGCACTCATTTCTCCTTTGCCATTACGATTATGGTATAGGCTACTGCAATTATGGCTACGATAATCCGCATTTTCTCTTTAACGACCAGATGATAGTCATACCCTATATCTATGCCAAACCAAAAAAGCGAATGCCATTCTTCTCTAAACCCCAAAAATAATAAAACAAGAATGGCACTGATTAATAATGTAGCTTTGCGCACCTTGCCGATTTTCATTCGGCTCCCTCTATGTTATTTCATCCAAACTCCAGACAAATGCTTTAATGCCTTCCTTGCCTAATTTTTTGCGCAATTCTTTAACACAGGAAACAAGCTGCCTCGCTTCATTATCCTGACAGGTGGCATATAAAATATTGTTCCTACCGGGCCAGATGTCGTCACCCAAATGCGTGCCGCTGGTTGCGCCCCTGCCGAAAGCTCCTTTTATCTTGGTGTAATTTTTAAGAGCGCAACCCCCTAAAACTTCCATTACTTCATCATCAATCGCTTCATTATAAGCAATCATTACCATCATCATTTCTTCTTGCCTCCGTTCTTTTTAATCTTTGCCTCAAATACCGCATAAAGAGTAGGTACAAAAAACATAGTAATCAAAGTTGACAAGCTGAGACCTCCGAGCATGGTAATTCCTAACGGCTGCCAAATCTCCGAACCTTCACCTGTTGAAAGAGCCAAAGGCAATAATCCCGCGATAGTGGTGATTGTCGTCATAAGCACAGGCCTCAATCTCTCTTTACCTCCGATTGTCACTGCTTCCAGCATCGACAACCCGCGGGCACGAAGGATATTTATATAGCTTACCAGGACTATAGCGTTATTAACCACAATTCCCATAAGCATAACCAACCCCAGGAAAGTTATCACGCTTAAGGTTGTGCCGGTTAATACAAATCCCAGGATTACTCCGGTAAAGGTAAAAGGTATGGCAAACATGACGATCAAAGGATCAAGCAATGATTCAAACTGGGCAGCCATAACCATATACACAAGACAAATGCCGAGCATAATAAGAAATATCAAATCCTTAAATGCCTTGCCTTGTTCCTCTGCCTCGCCGCCAAAATTTATCATAATGTCCGAAGGTATAGTTATCTTCTGTACGCTCTTTTTAATATCCTCGATAACCTTTCCCATTGACCGTTTGTAAGTGTTACATTCTACCCTGACCACTCTTTCGCGGTTTTTGCGCTCAATTTCCAGAGGGCCCGCTATTTCATACACCTTGGCAACGATGCTTAATTTAATCTGTTTGCCGGTAAAATGAGAAACTATAGAAAGGTTTTCCACATCTTCTGGTTTGGCGCGGAACCGTTCTTCCAAGCGCACGTATATATCGTAGGTTTCTCCTTTCTCGCGGTATTTAGTGGCAGTTTCGCCCTCCACAAAGGCCTTGATGCTATCGGCAATCGTGCGCATATCAAGTCCAAGAGCGGACGCCTTTACCCTATTTACTTCTACCCTTAATTCCGGCCGGTTTAATTCGCGGGAAATACTCGCGTCTATTGCGCCCTCGGTTTTCTCCACAATCTCCTTTATTTTATTGGCTAAAGCATCGGTATCCTCAAAAGAATGCCCGATAATCTCTATCTGTACCTGTTTGCCTCCTGCGCCGGTAATCATTCTGCCCATGGGATTACCCGTAGAAATATCTGTTTTTGATACACCCGGGATCTGTTTAATTCTTCTTCTGATGACTTGACCTATTTCTTTAACCGAACGCTTTCTTTCGGTCTTTGGCACAAGCTTGGCGCCCCCGGAAGTAATATGGCTTCCGGATTGCCCTCCCATTACTGTCCCTATGCCTGTGCTCTGTCCGCTTCTTACATAAACAAATTTCTCTTCGGGAACCTCTTCTTTGAAAATATTTTCTACTTGAGAAGCGATTTTATCGGTTTCTTCCACACGCGTGCCTATGGGAAGATTTATGGTGGTGCGTAAATCACCGGAGTCCTCTTCAGGTATAAATTCATTCCCGACAAATCGGATTAAAAATAAGCTTAAGACAAACGCTCCCAGAAAACCAAAGATAACTATTTTTTTATGCCCCAGGCACCAGGCCAACGCTTTACTATAGAATTCTTCCCAGGATTTAAACCAATGTTCGGAAATCTGATAGAATTTGCTAAACCACTTATTTTTGCTTTTAGCCTGGCCATTATCAACCCTCATCCACTTGGCACAAAGCATTGGGCTGAATGTCGCGGCGGTAAAAAGCGAGCCTAAAAGGGTGACGGTTATGATTATGGCTAATTCACCAAACATTATACCTACCACTCCGGTAATAAAAAGCATGGGCAAAAATACCACAACCGTAGTAAGGGTAGATGCGGCAATCGACAGAAACATTTCAGAAGTTCCAAAAATAGCTGCCTCCTGCGGACGCTCCCCTTTCTCAAGATGCCGATATACATTGTCCACTACCACAATGGCATTATCTACCACCATGCCAATAGCTATAGTCAAAGAGGAAAGGCTAATTGTATTTATGGTCTTGCCGCTTAAGAAAAGGTAGATAAAGGCAATAAGGAGTGAAAAGGGAATCGTCAGGGCGATGATCATGCTGGGTAAAAATTGCCTCAAGAAAAACCAAACCACCAGAATAACCAAAACCCCTCCTACCCAAACTGTGGATTGAAGCGTATTGAGGGAATTTATAATGTCGCGGGATGTATCCATGACTAAATGCATTTTTACATCTTGAGGAAGGGTTTTCTGTAACTCATCTAACTTCTTCTTCACGCGTCCCGCCACTTCCACGGTATTGGTGCCGGTTTGTTTCTGGATCATCATCAAAATGCCTTGGTTCCGGTTAATGCGCACAATATTGGTTACTTCCTTAAAGCTATCTTCTACCCGGGCAACATCCTTTAAATAAACAAGGTTACCGTTACGTTTCCCTAAGATAACCGAGTTTATTTCATCAGGCGTAGCAAATTCTCCGGGAACGCGTAAAAGATAATCCGTAAAACCTGATTTTATACTTCCGGCTGGCTGAGTAACATTCTCCCGGGCTAAAACATTTTTGACATCAAGGATGGAAAAACCGTATCCTTCAAGCCTGTGCCTGTCTATCCAGATATTAATCTGGCGTTCCAATCCGCCATTCAACTGGACCGTGCCTACTCCGGGGATCTGCCTTAGGTAATCTCCTACTCTCTTATCAATCAAATCAAAAAGCTCGGGATAACTCTGTTCGGCGGTTATTCCTACAAAAACTATGGGCATCATCGAGGTATTAAACTTAAAAATAAAAGGATTATCCATCTCATCGGGGATGTCAGGCAAGAAACGTTTGGAGCGCTCTATGCGGTCGCGGATGTCGTTTGAAGCTTCATCAAGATTTACCCCCCAGATAAACTTTAAGGTAATCACAGAAAGGCCTTCTAAGGAACGAGAGGTAATCTTCTCTATCCCCGGAGTAGTGGCTAATTGGTTTTCCAGCGGTTCACTTACTTTTATTTCCACATCCTCGGGGCTTGCGCCCGGATAACTGGATATAACGGAAATCGCCGGAGGCTCGATCTCCGGCATCATATCTATTCCTAACCGGGTTAAACTGTATAATGCCAGGATAATTATTGCCGAAAAAATCATTATATTCGTAACCGGTCTTTTTACGCCGAATTCTGGAAGGTTCATCGCTATTTATCTCCTTCGGATTCTATCTTACCGGCGTTTTTCTCCGGCTCGATGTTAACGGGAGCGCCATCATACAATTGCTGCTGCCCCATCACCACCACCAGATCTCCTTCTTTTACGCCTTCCAATACTTCATAATAAGCGCCCTGACGTATCCCCAGCTTGATATTTCTCTGATGCGCGGCATTCCCATTAACGGCATAAATGTAAACTCCAGGCTCCTTGCCCATGACTGCTTCTTTAACGATTACCGGCACGTTTTTGCGTTCGTCAATTATTAATTCTACTTGAGCAAACATACCAGACTTTAAGGCATGCTCCGGATTGGGAATAACTATTTCTATGGGCGCGGTGCGGGTTTCTAAGTCCAAAACCGGGCTTATTCTGGAAACCGTTCCGGTAAATTTTTCATTTGGGTATGCCTGCACGCTAACCTGCGCAGTTTGCCCTATGGAGATCCTCGGCAGATATTGTTCCGGTATATCAAGATCTATCTTTACATTATCCATATGCACCGCTAAAGCAATCTGGCTCTGGGGGCTAACCTGCGTTCCGATATCCACGTAAACCCTGCCTATAATCCCGTTCATCGGGCTTTCTACCGGCGCCTTTTCGAATTTGAATCCTACCTCATCGCGATCGATATAAGCTATAATATCCCCCTTGGCCACGGTATCGCCTTCATTCTTGAGCTTCTCAATTATCTTACCGCTTACCTTGGGATAAATAACGGCTTCATTCTCTGCTCTAATATCCCCCACATAGTCCAGGGTATTCTGCATGGTTTTAGGCTCTACCCGCATAACCCTGACCGGTATCGTCCCTTTTTCTTCCTTTCCTTTCGCGCCCTGGCCGCAGCCGGCAATGCTAAAGGAAAAAAACAAACCTAAGCATAAATATAAAGGTACGCGCAAGTTAATTTTGTTTGTCATTTCTTCACTCCTCTAATTTTATATCATTCTTTACGAGAGTTAGGCCTTGAGATTTATCCAGATTAATAAGCGCTATCTTGTATTCAATCAATGCATTGACATAGTCAAGCTCAGCCTGCGCTAATTTATCCTGATAATCCAACATATCATGAGTAGAAACCTGCCCCGCGGCATAACGCTCTTTCTGCGCATCGTAATTCTGGTTTTCTTTCTCCTTGGAAAGATTAGCTACATCAACCTGCCGTTTCTGTGTTTTGGCTAATCTGACATTATCCCTTATTTCCAGAATAATATTCTGCTCTAATCTTCTGAATGAGAGTAAGGCCCGGGCTTTTTCTAATTTTTTCTGGTCATATTTTGCCCGGTCTCCACTACCCCAGGGAAGACTGAATTTAAGCCCGACGCTCCAGTCTTTATATTTGGAGTCAATGTGTTCAACGGCATCCTGATAGTCTTTTCCTAATCCGTTTAAGCCGAAACTGCCTATCAGATCAACAGTAGGAAACAAGGCGTTCTTGGCAGTCGCGACTTTGATATCCCGGCTTTTCAAGTCTATTTTAGCGGAGTAGTAATCCGGCCTGTATTCAAAGGCGCTTTTCAAGCTTTGTAATAAATCCACCTCTTCAACCTTAAATTCCGGCTTGTCTATCAATTCAATCTTGGCATTCCAGGTTTCAGGATCATCAACTAAATTAGTAATGAGCTTAAGGTCATCCTCGGCTTTCTTAACCTGGACTTCGGCGGTAAGTACTGCCTTCTCTCTCTGTGCCGTGGCGGCTTCTGTCTCCAATAAATCTACGGAACTTAAAAGCCCCTTCTCGTAGCGAGCTTTATTTATCTCCAGTAAATGCTGGGCGCGTTCCAAAGAGAGTTTGGCAATGGCGTAATTTTCAAGATGAAAAATATAGTTGTAATAAGCTGTTTTTGCTTTACTGATAGTATCCATAACCGTATCTTTGAAAGACGCGCCGGATTGTAATCTATTATTCTGGGCAACTATGATATCCGCTTTATTTACCAAGATGCCAAAATCTTT
>CAYSCK010000092.1:0-6561 GCA_964429525.1 uncultured Planctomycetia bacterium | reverse complement strand
ATAGCCACCGAAGCAGTCGAAGGGGTACGGGAACCAGAAGCGCCGAAAAAGACGCGATATCAAATATATCCTGCGGCTTTTTTACGACATCTTTGGCCAGGGATAAATTTGAAAGAGGCTCGACGATCTGCACCGGCATGTTAAATTCCACCTCTATCCTGGAACACAGGCTCTTGAGTTTCTCAACAGCGCCCGTTACAAAAATTTTTGACGGTTTCTGGACAACCTCCTCGCCCTGGGAGATAACGATAGTCTGTTTCATCTCGCCTATGAATTTTTGCCAGCGGGATTCATCGGACAACTGCTCGGCGCCGGCAGTTATCACCCTGGAAAAAAGGATATTCTCAAAAGAAGAGACTATGAAATCGGTAAAATTCGCGTCTATATCCAATATAATAAAGGCTTCCTGCGATTTACTTTCCGTGGATTTTGTCGCCTTGCACAACCAGGACAATATACCGTCGGAACTCAATTCTATCCGGTCCGTATAAAGGCTGTCCTGCTCTAATATGCGGAAGACCTTGCGGATACTCTCCCTGTGGACGATGGCAAGCATTACCTTGGAATACCCCATCGAATCTTTTCCGAAAATACGGTAACCGTTAACTATCTCCTCTTTCGCGTAAGGAACCTGGCGGCCGACGTGAAGCTTGATCATATCGTCAACTTCAGCCGCGTTGGCGGAAGGTATCCTTAAATTACGCAGAGTTACGGAACCACGGGAGAACGAGACAATGATATACTGCGGTTTTTTGACCTTGATCTCGCGCAAAAAATCCGATATGGAACGGGCGACTTCCTCTTCCGGCATATTCGCGGTGTTGACGCAGGAAACTGCCTTCAAATAATGCACGCCGATGGCGTCGCGAAAAACCGCCATCTTCAGATACGGGTTACCCATCTCAAGCACTAAAGTCGCATTCATTTTTTAACAGGCACGCAGCCATACCAGACCGCGCTCCATAAATTCCCGCCTCATTTAATAAGCATATTTATCTGGAATATCGGCAGAAGCATCGCAAGAACAACAGCTCCCAATATAACTCCCAGGCACAGAATAATAAGCGGCTCAAGCAAAGAAGTGATTATCTTGAGCTCGGCGTCTGTCTCTTCGGTATAAATAGCGGCGATCTCGTTTAAGACGCCCTCAAGCTTTCCGCCCTCTTCTCCGACCGAGACCATCTGCGCGAGAAAAGTCGGGAAAAAAGATACCTTCTTCATACTGCTTGCCAGGGACGTGCCTTCCATGACTTCCTTGCGCACGCCTTCAAGTTCCCTGATAAAGATCGCGTTCTCCAAAGTCGGTGTTGAGACATCAAGCGCCTTAAAGACCGGCAGACCGCTTCTTATAAGAAGCGACAATGTGGAACAAAACCTGGCAAGAGACTGTTTTGTATGCAGGCTGCCGGTGATCGGAAAATGGATACTGACCCAATCAAGATTTTGACGGCCGGATACCGTCTTTTTCATCTGGATGATAACAACGATGAACACAACAACAGCCAGGATCATGGCCCACCAGTAAGAAGTGAAAAATCCGCTTATAGACAGCATTATCCTGGTCGGCATAGGCAGCGCGTAATCAAAATCCGAGAATATCGCCGCCATCTTGGGTATGACGTAGCTGAAAAGCACGAATATAACTATTACTCCGACGGAAACCATGAGAATAGGATATGCCAGGGCTGTGCGCACATGCATCCTGAATTCTTCATCTTTTGAAAGAAAATTATTAAGCTCTTCTAAAACCTCGTCAAGCCGGCCCGATGCCTCACCTATCCTGATCAGGCTGATATAAAGGCTTGGGAAAAATTCCTTGTGAGCCAGAAGCGCTTCTGAAAACGTAGAGCCGTTCTTTACGCGCGAATGCAGGTCTATTACCAGATTTCTTACTTTTTCTTTATTTGCCTGGCCGTAAAGTATGCTCAACGATTTTAAAAGGTCTACGCGCGCCCTCATCAGGCTCTTTAACTGACTCGTAAAGACATAGAGGTCTTTTCTGGAAAAGCCCGCCTTTGAAAATACTGAGTTTTTTGCCGAACCCGCGGCAGTTTTTGCCTCGCTGAGAAGCAGGCCCAGTTTTATCGGAGACAACCCCATCTCTATAAGCTTATCTACCGCGTGGTCCTGGGTATCGGCGACAATTATGCCCTCAACGGTTTCATTCAGGTTCTTCTTCGCTAAATAAGTATATGTCGGCATGGTCTCCTCATTTAGATACAAAGTTCGCGGTTAGCGGTGAACAATCATTAAAATACTAAACCAAAAAACAAAAAGACTGAAAAACCAAAAAACTGCGAAAGATAAAAAATGTATGTGTTCTTAAGTTTTTATGTTTTTTCGTTTTTAAGCTATCTTGACTTTGTGTCCTTTTGTCCTTGCGACCTTGTAACCAATGCTATCCCAACTCCGTTACCCTCATGACCTCTTCGGTCGTGGTAACGCCTTCCCTGATCTTCTGCCATCCCTCCTGCAGAAGAGTCCTCATCCCATTTTCCAAAGCTTTTCTCTTTATCCGCGACGCTGACGCCTTTTCAAGAATAAGGTCCCGCATGGCTTCATTTATCATAAGGATCTCGTATATCGCTATGCGGCCCTTGTATCCGGTAAACTTGCAAGCCTCGCACCCTTTGCCGCGAAAAACATTCTTTGGTTTTTCAACGATCTCAAACGAGTCTTTTGTCAATTGCTTCTCTTTATAAACCTGCTCAAGCGGCACGCTTTCTTTACAATTCGGGCATATCGTCCTGACCAGCCTCTGGGCGATAAACGCCTGCACGCTGGAGGCGACAAGATACGGCTCTATGCCCATATCAACAAGCCTCGTCACGCCTGAAGACGCGTCATTCGTATGCAGGGTTGAGAACACCAAATGGCCTGTGAGCGCCGTACGGATAGCCAGCTCTCCGGTCTCCAGATCTCTGACCTCACCGACCATCATAATATCCGGATCGTGCCTCAGGAGATTGCGCAGAGCGCTCGCGAATGTGAGCCCTATCTTCGCGTTGACCTGGACCTGCGTTATGCCTGTCAGGTCGTATTCAACAGGGTCTTCTATTGTGATTATCTTTACATCCGAAGTATTTAGTTTGGTAAGAAATGAATAAAGCGTCGTGGTCTTTCCTGAACCTGTCGGGCCGGTAAGAAAAACTATCCCGTGAGGTTTCTCAAGAAGCTCTTCCACTATCGCCAGATCGCTGTCAGGCAGACCCAGGTCGCTGACGTTAAATATCATCTGGGTCGGGAGTATACGTATAACCACATTTTCGCCATACAGCGTCGGAATAACTGATATTCTCAAGTCAACGTCTATTTCCCCCAATTTGACCTTGGCGCGCCCGTCCTGCGGAAGCCTGCGTTCAACTATATCCATACTGGAGATGATCTTGATACGCGAGATGATCGCGGCATGCAGTTGCTTTATGGTATCAGGCATCGGCACATCATAAAGAATGCCGTCTATACGATAACGCACTTTTACGCGATCGCGGTAAGGCTCTATGTGAATATCGGTCGCGCGCGACTGGATCGCTTCCGCAAGAAGCTGATTGACAAGCTTGATCACTGAAGCGTCCTGCGCCATCCTCTCGGGAGACTCAAGGACCGTAACGCCGTCATCGGGCCTCTTCTGGGCCTCTTCCTTCTTGTCCAGTATGCCTTCAACAATGGCCGCGCCCATGCCGTAATAAGTCTTTATTGACGTCATAATATCGGCCTCCGACGCCAAAACCACTTCCACCTCAAAACCTAAATGGAATTTTATATCTTCCGTAGGCCAGACATCCAAAGGATTTGATATAGCGATCGTCAGAACGTGACCCTTAAGGCTCAACGGCATAAATTTATAATGCCATACAAACCGCGCGGGAACGGCCTTGATGACGTCTTCGGGGATAACCTTATCCTTGAGATTGGGAATAAACTGTATTGAGAGCTGCTCGGCTAAAGTAACAAGTAGCTGTTCTTCAGTAATAAATCCGAGGCGCACAAGTGCCCTGCCCAAGAGCTCTCCGGTGCGTTCGTGTTCGCGGACGGCAATATCCAGCTGCCCCTGGCTTATTACAGCTTTTTTAATTAAGAGTTCGCCTAATTTTAGCATGTTTTCCCCTATCTACCCGCGGTACTGATAGTGTCTATATTTCCCTTCATATAAAATTCATCGTCGCCGGTTGAATCCATGCGGCCGGCTATTATTCGCTCGCAACCCACAAGCGTCTCCTCCAGGCTCACATACTGGCCCTTTCTGTTTGTATATACTTCAGCGGTAAAAAACGGCTGGGTCAGGAAATTATCAAGCTTTCTGGCCCGGTGAAAAATTGTCCTGTCATTCCTTGAAAGCTCCTCTATGCCGATGATCGTTACCATACGCTGCAATTCTTCATATTTATTAAAAAGTTTTATGACATCCTGGGCGATATCAAAATGGCGTTTGCCGATGACTATAGGGCTCATGTATGCCGAAGACGACATCAAGGGGTCTATAGCAGGATACAGGCCTTTCTGAACACGGCTTCTTGAAAGAACGAGTATTGAATCAAGGTGCGAAAAGATACACACAACGGCAGGATCGGTCAAGTCATCCGCCGGAACGTATACCGCTTCAATAGCCGTAATGGAGGCGCCTTCACGCGAACGTATGCGTTCATGAAATTCGCCTATCTCGCTGGTCAGGGTCGGCTGATACCCGGTTTCCGACGGAATTCTTCCCAGAAGAGCCGAAAGTTCACTGCCTGCCTGCGCGAAACGAAAGACATTATCCAATAAAAACAGTATGCTGTGGCCTTCAGCCTGGAGGGATTCGGCAAGGGCGACTCCAGCGGATACTACTTCAAAACGCGCTCCGGGCGATTCATCCATCTGGCCGAAGATAAGTGCGCTCTTGGGCAGGATATTACTGCGCACAAACTCAAAATATAATTCATTACCTTCACGTATACGTTCTCCGGCGCCGGTGAAGACACAGAGCCATTGCTGCTTTTTTATAATATTATGTATGATCTCCAGAGTCAGAAGGCTCTTGCCCAAAGCAGCGCCTCCCAATATGCCGGTCTTTGTATTTTTGACCAACGGAAACAACAGATCTATCATCTTTATGCCGGTCTCAATTATCTCAAGCCCCGCGCCATTCTTCGCGCCCAAGGTTATTTTTTCCTTATGGTTGGATCTTCGCACAGCAAACCTGCCCGCGCCCTCAATAGGCCCTTTCTTGTCTATAGGCTCACCCAAGACATTGATCACGCGGCCCAGGACGGCCTCTCCCCTTGGTATTGACAGAGAATTGCCTGTTCTCTTCACCTCGCCGGTCCTTGCCAGGCCATAAGTCGGGGTCAATGAAATTGTACGGGCGATGTTCCCTGACCTGTGCTCAACAACCTCAAGAACGACCTCCTGGCCGTCGTAGGTCAAGGCGTTCAGGATCTCATAGATAGCCGGCAGAGAATCCTCGCTCTCATATACCACATCAACAACAGGACCGTGCACGGCCTGCACCCTGCCTGATCTGAAATTATCTTCATTAGCCATTAGAACCTTCCATGCGCCACTTCAGGCGGCTGGCAAAGATCTCGCGTATATTCTTATCGCTCTTCTCGTGTATATGTTTAAAATAATCGTGCATAAGCCTTCTGTTGGATTGCATTATTTCTTCATGACTGCCCTCTAAGTGGATTATACGGGCCGCGCATTCAGAAAGCTTGCTCTCCCAGAAAATATCATATAACCTCTGCATAAGCCACGCCCGCGCCAGATAGTCTATAACTTTTGCCGGAGACGGCTCTATGATCATTTCATCTCCTGTCACGCGTTTCTTTTTCGGGTCGTCTGTCTTTCCAAAGATATCAGCGCAAGGCAATACACGCGCCACATCCACCCTTTGCACAGTCAGAGACAGAAAACGCGGATAAGAGACAAGGACACTGCCTATCTTCTTCGACATAAACCTGCCTATCAGGAGATCCCTGACCGCGACAGCTCTGGTATATGTTATATCGTCGCCTATCCCAGGGAGTACTGTAAATTCTCTTGCCTGCATCTCGCTTAAATAGCGCGCGCCGCGCTCTCCCACTATTATAAGCTCGTCGATATCAGAGGCCTGTTCCAGCCCGGAGCTGATAACACTGGAATTAAGGCCGCCTACAAAACCGTCGTCTGAGGTAACCATGAGCACGGCCTTGGGCAATGAAGAACGCTCCCTCAAAAATGGATGCCTTAAGCCCCTGACGTCAAGGGCGCCCATAAAATCATCCAGGCTGAGCTTATAATCCTCAAACCCCTTGCGACGCTGCTGAAGAGACCTGAACTGACTGGCTGTCGCGCTCTTTAAAACCTCGATCATATCCTGGAGTTCGCGCGCGAACCTTAAATTTTCCCTGAGTTTAATAAGCGGGATCATATTTTAAAAACCTCAAAAAGGTCACAAAGTCAAGATAACTTAAAAACGAAAAAACATAAAAACTTAAGAACGCATACATTTTTAATCTTCTTTTTAGTTTTTTGGTTTTTCAGTCTTTTGGTTTTTTTGTTTTTTAGTTTTTTGGTCTTTCAGTCCTTCGGTTTCTCATT
>CAYSCK010000091.1:0-6765 GCA_964429525.1 uncultured Planctomycetia bacterium | reverse complement strand
CAGCATCCTCCTTTGAAGCCTCCAGAATATGAAAGACTATGCGTTGAGCACTGCGCCTGCCTATTCCAGGCAGTTTCATGAGCTGTTCGATAAGTTTTTCTATTGTGGCTAAACTGTATCCTGCCATAGTTTAATTCTTTTTGATTATCTTACCTTTGAAAAGGTCCAGAGTTGATTTTAAAAGAGGGCTTTCTTCAACCTGCTCTTCTTTTTGCCTGTCAGGCATATTCTCAACGATCTCCAAAGACACCCTCAAAGACGATTCCATAACCGAGCATAACGTATTCTCAAATATCTTTAGATTATCTTTATGCGCCATCGCTTCCTTAAAGAAGACGGCGTTTTTAGGAAAGCCGACAACAAGCGCGCCGTTCACAAGTCTCACAGGACGCGATTCTTTAAGATAACTTGCCACAGACATCTTTGTCGTAGAAATTCGTGAAATAAGAGTGTCCCATTTATTAATAATGTCTTCCAGGCTACAGCAGGAAAGAGCAGTCTCTTGGACCGGTTGCGCGAGCTGAGCCGGCTCTATCAGGGCCTGAGCTTCCGGTTTAAAAGTAAAAGAAGTGACTGAACTATCAACAAAACCCTTTTCATCTTTCAAAATGGAGAACCCACCCTTAGCAGGAGCCGGAGGCTGAGGCTGAGCGACTGTATCGGTCTTCTTTACCCCCAGCATGGAAAGCTTGACGCCAAGGATCTCCAAAGGTATGCGCGTGTTGCCCAGCTTGCGCGCCATGTCCTGCGCGGCAAAGATCTGGTTTATGGAAACCATAATATCAGAAAGGCTTAAAACAGCTGCCTGCTGAGAAAGTTTTTTCAATGATTCCTGAGGCAGATCAACCAGCTCACCCGGCGCTGTCTTTGCTATCTTTAGAACCATAAGATTGCGATAATACTCAAGCAGCCCTTCAAGAAAATAATTGGTGTCTTTACCGCGGCCTGATATCTCTGAGATCAGATTCAGCGCGCACTCCGCATCCTGCGATGACACAGCATTCACAAAATTCACAAAAGCATCTTCTTCTATTATCCCCAAGACCGATACAACATCCGATATCTTGATCTCTTTCTGCGAAAAGGATATCAATTGATCCAGAATAGATTCGCCGTCGCGCAGGCTTCCCTCGCACGCGCGCGCTATGGCAAAAAAAACATCATCCCCTATCTCAAGCTTCTCTTCTTTGGCGATCTCTTTTAATTTCTCAACTATCTTTAAATTAGATATGCGCACAAAATCAAACCGCTGGCAACGCGATAAAATCGTGGGCAGGACTTTTTGCGGATGAGTGGTCGCGAAGATAAACTTTACATATGGAGGAGGCTCTTCAAGTGTCTTTAAGAGCGCGTTAAACGCCTCCGGCGTAAGCATGTGTACTTCATCAATTATATAGACTTTGTAACGGCCATTTATAGGAGAGAATTTTACGTTCTCACGCAATGTGCGTATTTCATCAATACCGCGGTTGGACGCGCCGTCTATTTCAATAACGTCAAGGCTTCTGCCTTCGGCTATCTCCATACAAGGAGAACAGGTTCCGCAAGGCTCAACAGTGGGCCCTTTCACGCAATTCAGCGACTTCGCCAGAATACGCGCGCAGGAAGTCTTGCCGACCCCCTGCGAACCGGCAAACAAATACGCGTGAGCAAGCTTATTAGCGGCTATCGCGCTTTTTAAGGTTTTAGTTACGTGATCCTGGCCTACGACTTCGTCAAAATCCCTAGGCCGCCACTTCCTTGCAAAAACAAGATAAGACATATAAAATTAGTTATTAAATTTGTTTTAAAAGTTTACTTTGTCAAGAATTATACAACTTTTTTCTTACGTAATACAGGATTATTCTTACTAAATTTAAGGGCGAATCTCTGCCGTCAGGAACAGACGATCCTGATCATCTCTTCAAAACCGCTGAACGCCTTATCGTGCCTATCTTTTAAAAAAGCCCTATGAGGAAATCTGCCGGAGGCGCTCATCAGCTTGAAAGTATCATGAAGAACTAATCTTAACGTTCCTTTATCTGCATCAATTTCACCCCTGAGATCAGGATGCTTTAATACAATATCTTTAATCTTCCCGGTCAAATCTATGCGCTTTGCATCTCTTCCTTGTGATGCTGTGAATCTCTCCCCGTGATCATCGCCGAAGCTTATATCAAATTTTAAATCATATAGTATGTTTACATTATACATTTTTCACGGCATTTTACAAGATAGCGCAATGACAGCTTTCACAATTTTTAAATAAACGCGCGTTTTTTGATAAATATCAGTTCAGTTTTACTTTAAAGTATGATAAAATCCATCATCAGTAGAAATAATATATAAATTATAAAAGTATAAACATACCGTGAATCAACAGACTCAATCAAGAAATATCTCATTCCTCGCAGGCCTTACGATCATCAGTGCCTGCCTCCTATCGTTCGAAATTCTCTTAACCCGTATCTTAAGCGCGATCTTTTATTATCACTTCGCTTTTTTTATAATTTCCATGGCTCTCCTAGGGCTGACCTTCGGAGCGCTCATAGTTCATATAGCCAAAAAATCGTTCCCAGCCGGAGAAACCCACAATCAGATATACCTGTTTTCGTTATTAGGAACATGCTTCATCATATTCAGCGTCTTAGGGCTTTACTGGCTGCCCGCCTATCTGCTTTCAAAGCAGATAAAAAGCTTCGTTATGCCAGCGCTTCTCTTGCTTATTACAGTCCCTTTTATCTCCTGGGGAATAGTATTTTCATTGATCTTCAGCCGTCATAGCAAAGATATCGCAAGAGTATATTGCGCCAATCTCTCCGGCTCCGCATTAGGATGCATCGGCATCCCTTTGATCATGAACAGATTATCGAGCGGAATGTCAGCCGCCTTCATTATCGCTTTCTTAGGCATGGCAGCCTGCCTGTGCTTTGCCTTCTACGCTAAAAAGAAGAGGCGCAATCTCCTCATTTTAATTACAATGATCTTTGCAATGCTGTTTCTATTCCATTACAACGAAACAGCTATAAAGATGAAGCCCACCTGGGCAAAAGAACAGCTACGTGGAAAAGAATGCCAGGCATTGACATACGAACGATGGAACTGTTTCTCAACGGTCACAGTCGCTCCAACCCGCGCACCTTTTGGCTGGGGATTCAGCCCTAAAGTAAATGAGCTTGATACACGCAATATTGAGCAGATCGCGCTGACAATAGACTATGATGCCGGAACCCCGCTGACTTATTTTAAAAATTTTAAAGACCTTGATTTCTTAAAATACGATGTGACGTCTATCGCTTATCACATTCGCTCTCCAAAAGACGTAGTTATCCTTGGTGCCGGAGGAGGAAGAGATCTTCTGACAGCCATATTATTCGGAGCAAAAACAGTATGGGGGGTGGAAATTAATGGAGAGATCCGCGATATCGCGCTATATGAATCGGGCAAATTTTCAGAGATCCTGCAGAGCTTTCCCCAAATACGCTATGTGGTTGACGACGGAAGAAGTTTTGTGGCACGCTCAAAAGATAAATTTGACCTGATACAGGCTTCGCTGATAGATTCATTCGCCGCGACTTTCAACGGAGCATTCTCTCTCACGGAAAACAACCTCTACACCCAAGAGGCGTGGGCCACATTTTTAGAACATCTTAAAAACGAAGGGATCCTCACATATTCCCATTGGTATGACCGGGAAAATCCGTTTATTATAATGCGTTTGATAAGCCTTGCCAAAGAATCACTCGGCACTCTCGGAATTAAAGACGCCAGGCAGAATATAATCATAATCGCTCAAAAAGAACGCTATCAGAGCATCTTGCCGGTTGCGACTCTTATCATAAGCAAAAAACCATTCTCTCATGAAGAGATATCAGTATTGGCAAAAATATGCAAGGATCTTGAATTTGAGATAATCCTGTCTCCCGAAGACAGCAAGAACAACGATTTCTTAAAGATTTTAGCAGCATCAGGCAACAAAGCGATCTTGCAAGCCTTCTCTTTTGACGCGAGAGCGCCTATAGACAACAGGCCGTTCTTTTTTGCTTTTTCAAAACTTGAGAACTTTTTTTCGAAAGACAACGCTGACAAAGGGCCTGAGATATTAAAAAATCTGCTGATGATAATCTGCCTGCTCGGGGCTACACTCATTATCCTGCCCGCGTTCATACATTTTCGCCGCCATTCAAAAAGCAAAATTCACGGCAAGTGGTCGGGGTACTTCTTTTCAATAGGCTCAGGCTTCATGCTGGTTGAAATAGCCCTGATACAGCGGCTTGGAATATTTTTAGGCCATCCGATCCTGGGCCTGACGGTTTCATTATTCGCCCTTTTGTTGGCTTCAGGCATCGGCAGTTATCTTACAAAATACATCCACAAAAATAAGCAAGCGATAAGGATCTTCCAGGTATTGATCTCTCTGCTTCTTTTGAGTATCTTCTGCATCCCAATGATCATAAAATTAGCCTCCCCATGGTCAATACCCTTAAAGATCATGCTCTCTGTCATAATTATGGCTGGGGTGGGAATATTTATGGGCATGCCTTTCCCTTTAGGTGCGCGCAAAATTGCGGTCCCTGAGGACGAGCTTGTTTTTTACTGGGCTGTTAACGGATTCGCCTCTGTCTTCGCTTCCGGCATTGCAGCTATGCTGATGATATATTTCGGTTTCTTGCTGACCCTCTTCTGCGGTGCTTTGTTTTATATCGCAGCCCTTCTCTTCTACGCAATCCCACAGGCAAAAAAATAATCCAAAAGAATAAAATCAAAATACTTATTGGCTTGATTCGGACTTCGGATATTAATTGTAGAATTGAGGCAGGTTTGACACTAAAAACATACACTTCATAAGCTGACTAAGAAGAAATGTCCTTTTCGAGAAATTTTTTATCTGTAGCCCACGATAAAGCCAGATCACGCGAGATCTTGCCGGCCTCTACAAGCACTTTCAAAGATCTCTCCATTGTCTGCATACCTAATTGCGCTCCAGTCTCAATCTCAGTCGTGATCTGATGCGTTTTTTTGTGTAAGATATGCTGACGTATGGCTGTTGTCATGACTAACACTTCACAGCCGAGATACCTGCGCTTTCCGTCTTGGGATGGAATAAGAACTTGGGATATGACCATCTCCAAAGCATCCGCCAATTCAACCCTGATCTGGTCCTGTTGATCAGAAGGAAAAATATCAATGATCCTGTTGATTGTCTGAGCGGCACTGCGGGTATGAAGGGTCCCCAGTACCAGATGCCCGGTCTCTGCCGCGGTTATAGCGATAGCAATGGTTTCAAGGTCCCTCAATTCTCCCACAAGGATCACATCCGGGTCCTGGCGCAAAGCCGCTCGAAGCGCCTGCTGAAAAGAGCGGGTCTCACGGCCAACCTCTCTCTGATTAACAACACTGTCCTTATGTTCATGAATAAATTCAATGGGGTCTTCTATCGTAATCACATGCTGATTCATTTTAGAATTAATAATATCAATGATGGCTGCCAGTGTTGAAGATTTTCCACTGCCTGTCGTACCTGTCACTAGAACAAGCCCTCGTTTCATATCAGCAACACGCGATACAATCTCCGGAAGGCCAAGCTCTTTTAAAGAATGTATTGTGGCCGGAACAAGGCGAAACGCTGCGCATACCCCCCGTCGGTCAAAATAAACATTGAGCCTGAAACGACCGATACTCCCCATTTCTACGCACAGATCCATTTCTTCACCAACAACGATATGTTTTTCGAGAGGCAATATGTTCTTCAACATCGCAAAAATTTCATCATTAGTTAACGACTTTTCTCCGATCTTTTCCAGAATTCCGTGAAGCCGGATTGTAGGAGGCACTCCGACGGCCAGATGAAGATCTGAAGCATTCTTGGCTACAACAAATTTCAGCAGGTCTTTAATATCCATGGCAATAATTATAGTAAAAAACTATATTCTGCTTAAAATCTCATTAATACGCGTTGTTCATATTCTAACAGGCTTATTTATGTTCAACCATATATTTCTCAATTGCTCTGTCATTTCTGCCTCTGCTTAACTCAGGCAAAAATGGCGGGTAGTCGTGGACGATAGGCGAACCCTACAACTACCTGAAATACAATTACTTATAAAAATCTACCGCAAGCGAAGCTTGGGATGGCTTATCGCCTTAGGAGAACCCATCTTCAATAAACCTACAAAACCCAAAGAACCGACAAATTCAGAACCGTACTACGACTACGTTATATAGGGCCCCTGCTAAACCAAAATTGAATTTGCTCGTAAAAATTAACATCAAAAAATTAACAGATTCCTTGACAAATAACGCATTATAAGATATATTTGAATTGCGGGCGTTGACTGGGTCGATGGCTCGCATTTTTATTTCTGCTTCGGGTTGAACTCCCATACGCTAAAGTAATTCGGTTGATGTTTAGTAAAATTCCCCGCTAACGTCTGTAACCCTAATTTTCCTTTCAGAAAATCACAAACCTTGCCTTTAAACACATCCGCTTTTCTCTCTGGCTGTCGGGCCCGCTTAAAATCTAATACGATACACCCTATTATAACATCTACCAACTGGATAAAAAGAGAGGCGTGCGACTCCAACACAGTGGCATTATAAACAGTAGGCAATGATCTAATCTCTGGCTCATAGTACTTAGTGCTTGTTTTGGGTTTACCCAAAAAGTCCGCAACTATACATATTTTATCATCCGGCTTCATATTATTCTTAATAAGCATTTTAGAATATCCAATATAAGCTTCCCATGTGTCTGGAAAAACTTCCTCAATCTTTACTCCCGGATTT
>CAYSCK010000090.1:0-6912 GCA_964429525.1 uncultured Planctomycetia bacterium | reverse complement strand
TTTTCTGCAGCAGGATTCTATGAGCGGGAAGAAGATAGACGCGGTAAAACTTGATGTGGATAATTTGAGCGCTGCCTTAAAACAGGTTGATTCCCAGCTAAAGGAGTTCCAGCTAAAAGGGCAGGATGGTGTGGATGCGGTCAGGAGGCTTGAAGAAAAGATAAACGTTGTTGAAGCCGACAGAATGGATATTAAAACAAAGATCAATGATCTGATGCAATCTGTTGAGATGCTAAAAAAAGGCGTCTCAGTTCCTGTTTCGGCTGAAGTAGCTGTCGTTGCGTCTGAGAAGCCCCGGGAAGAGTCGGTTACGGGCAATGTTGATCTTGGTCAGATCCCGGTTGAAAAATAGTCTATAGCGTGATAGGAACTTCTGACAAATGGCCCGGCTTCGATGTGCTTGAAACCCATATCGAGGCCGGTTTTTTTGTAGCGGTCGAATGTTTCAGGCAATATGTATTCTGCTACTTCGCAGGCTTTAAGGCTCGGCCTCAGGTATTGACCTAAGGCGAGAAAATCGCAGTTCACACTCCGCAGGTCTTCCATAATGTTCAATACTTCGCCTTCATTTTCGCTTAATCCCAACATGAGCGCTGATTTTGTGAATATATTTTTGTTTATTTTTTTTGCCATTTTCAGAATGAAGAGCGACCGCGCGTAACTGGCTCCGGGCCTTAAGTGGTAGAGCCTCGGCACAGTTTCAATGTTATGGCCTAAAATAGCAGGAGAGCTGTCTATTACGCAGGCAAGGGCTTTTTCATCTCCTTTTAGATCAGGTATCAGAAGTTCTACTGAGGTGGTTCTTTCAATCGAGCGCGTGGTATCTGAGAATGCTTTAGCGCCGCCGTCTGGAAGATCATCCCGGGTGACGCTTGTAATTACGACATGGCGGAGCCTGAGTTTTGCGACCGCTTCGGCTATTCTTTTCGGCTCTTGCGGGTCTGGTTTTTCAGGTTTACCTTTATCAACATTACAGAAGGCGCAGGCGCGCGTGCAGGATCTGCCGAGAATAAGAAAAGAGGCGTGCGAATTTTTAAAGCATTCGCTTAGATTGGGGCACTTTGCTTCTTTGCATACTGTGTTGACCCCGATCGTTTTCAATAAGACGCTTGTTTCGCGGCTTGAATTGAATTCTATTTTTTTCTTAAGCCACGCAGGTTTTCGAAGGGGCAGCATTCAGATTCCATTCAGGGGTTGAATATTTAGTTAATTTTAATTTTTCAGACAGTTCTGTCTCTTTTTGCGACAGGCCTTCGGTTTTTAAGGTTGTTTTAAAATGGAAAGAGAAGGCGTTTGCTACCGTTGTCGAGAGCCTGTCAAAGCTGATCCTTTCTTTTGATATTTCATCGATACAGCTTACCTCAAGGTCAGATAATATTTCGGGTTTTTTGAGGAATATTGATATTTTTTCCTTATCCAGTGAAAGTGGAATAGAACCGTGCTGTAATATTATTGAACGGTTTCTTTTTTGCGCGTTTCCACCGAGTTTTTTTCCATTTACAAGGATATCGTATTCTTCATTCCTTGAAAAGCAGAATGGGGCGATAGCCTTGTCAGGCGGGCAGGCGCGGTGTTTGTCTTTCGCGAAGCACGCCTGGGCGCCCAAGCTTGAATAACAGTTAAAGAGAAAGGAGGTTATGAACTCAAAAGATTCTTTTATCCTGTACGTCAGGCCGATATCCTGCTGGCATAAAATTACGCTATAAGTTAATTCTTTATCATGGAAGATAAGTCCCCCGCCCGTGGGCCTGCGCACTATTGAGATGCCGGCATTTTTACAGGCTTCGATATCTATGAGGCTTTCAGGGTTCTGTGAATAGCCGGCGGAGAAACATGGAGCCTTCCAGCCATAAATACGCAGGGTTGGTTTTGATATATTTTCTTTGTAAGACAGGAATATGGCTTCATCTATCGCCATATTTGTCGGCGCGTCGCAGGAGCCTGACTGGATCAATCTTGCTGACAACATTTTTATAGGGGTTGAATGAGGCTTCGCCTCGGTAATCGGGATTGAGGCGAAGCCTCAATCATTATAAAAGCGCGCAATTCGCTTCCCGCGCGGCCTTGGTCTCATCCAGCCGCGTGATCGGCATTGTCTTTGGCGATTTCTTAAGGGTTTCAGGGTCTTCTTTTGCAAGGCGGTCTGCTTCTATCATACACTCAATGAAATAATCCATTGTCTCTTTGGATTCGCTCTCAGTCGGTTCTATCATGATGGCCTCTTTTACTATGAGAGGAAAATATATCGTAGGCGGATGTATCCCTTTGTCTATCAGGAATTTTGAGATGTCCAGCGCGTGCACATTGTTCATTTTAACCTGCTTTGAAGCTGAAAATACGCATTCATGCATACAATTCCGATCAACCGCTGTTTCGTAGTAATTTTTGAGTTTCGCAAGGATATAATTCGCGTTTAAGACAGCGTGTTCAGCGGTCCTGATCAGGCCTTCTTTGCCCAAGAGAAGTATATAGGCATAGGCTTTTAATATGACGAGGAAATTTCCATAGAGAGGCGCGATATAGCCTATTGTCTCATGCGGTTTGTAGTCGAGATATAGCGTTGAATCGTCTCTCTTTGTAACGCGTGATATAGGAAGGAATCTGAGCAATTCTTTTTTAACGCCGACAGGGCCTGAGCCCGGGCCTCCTCCGCCATGAGGGGTGGCGAATGTCTTGTGCAGGTTCAGGTGCATGACGTCAAATCCGAGATCTCCCGGACGGCATTTACCTAAAATGGCGTTGAGGTTGGCTCCGTCATAATAAAGTAACGCGTCTTTGCTATGCGCGAGTTCTGTGATCTCAGATATTTCTGTTTCAAATAAGCCTAAAGTGTTGGGGCATGTCATCATTATGGCTGCCACTTCTTCCGTCAATTTTTCTTTAAGATGCGCTATATCCATCATCCCGGATTTATTGGAAGGGATGCTTATTATTTCATAGCCGGCTATAGCCGCGCTTGCCGGGTTTGTGCCATGCGCCGAATCAGGCACAAGGATATATTTTTTTGTGTTATTTTTTGCCCGGTGATAAGCGGCAATGAGCATGACGCCGGTGAGTTCGCCATGCGCCCCGGCAGCCGGCTGAAGGGTGAAGGCATCCATGCCCGTTATTTCGCATAAAAGTTTTTCCATATCATAAAGGACTTTAAGCGCTCCCTGCGCGAGGCTGCCCCCTGATCTCAGCTGCGGAAGGAGAGGATGGAGGCTGGTAAATCCTTCGAGCCTGGCTATATCTTCGGTGAATTTAGGGTTGTATTTCATTGTGCAGGAGCCTAACGGATAGAAATTGGTATCAACGGAGAAGTTGAGGCGCGAAAGATTCGTGAAGTGCCGAACAATTGTTAATTCATCCGTCTCCGGCAGTTCACACGCTTCTTTGCGCAGATATTTTGCCGGCAGTTCTTTGGGGCGCGGGCAATCGCTTTTTTCAAAGCGGGTCGATCGCCTGCCGGTTTTACTTTTTTCAAATATCAGCTTTGCCATAAAACCGACTCCAATGCTTTAGCGTAGCGCGTGATCTCTTCTTTGGTGCGTTTCTCTGTTACCGCGACGATCATATAATCTGCCATATCTTTATAATAGCGGCCTATTGGAAATCCTGCGGCAAAGCCTTTTCCTATCATCGCCTCTATCACTTCGGCAGGGTTCTTTGGCAGGACTACAGTGAATTCATTAAATGTGGGGGAGCTTTGCTTGACTGAAACACCTTTGATCTTTGACAATAATCCTTTTGCGAATTCAGCTTTTTCGTAATTAAGCCGCGCTACTTCTTTCAGGCCTTCTTTTCCTAGAGTTGTCAAATATATCAACGCGCGGAGCGCGCAGAGCGCTTCATTGGAACAGATGTTGGAGGTGGCCTTTTCACGCCTTATATGCTGTTCGCGCGCCTGAAGTGTCAGCACAAAGCCGCGCCTGCCTTCTGAGTCTAGAGTCTGGCCTACTATACGGCCGGGCATCTTTCTCGCCAGGTCTTTTTTAGCTGCCATAAAACCGAGGTACGGCCCGCCGAAAGCAAGAGGAAGGCCGAGGCTTTGGCCTTCGCCTGTGGCAATATCAACTCCGCATTCGCCCGGTGTTTTTAAAAGCCCCAGGGCTATCGGGTAAGAAGAGGAGACAGCGAGCGCTCCGACGCGATGGGCCTCATTTATTATATCCGAGTGATCGTCAATGGCGCCGAAAAAGTTAGGGTTTTGGAGGATTATGCAGGCAGTCTTATCATCCAGGTGCTTTTTTATCGCTCCTCGGTCTGTCTGGCCGTGAGTTACAGGTATTTCGATAAATTCAATATTCATGTTCTTGGTATAGCTGTAGAGGATAGTGCGGTAGATTGGGCTTACTGCGCTATCGATCAATACGCGGTTTCGTCCTGTTGAGCGCCTTGCCATCATCATTGCTTCGTACAAGGCCGTGCCTCCGTCGTATAAAGACGCGTTGGCGATCTCCATGCCTGTCAGCCGGCATATAGAGCTCTGATATTCATATATCGCTTGGAGCGTTCCTTGTGAGCATTCGGGCTGATAGGGGGTATAGGCGGTATAAAACTCGCTTCGTGATGCAAGATGGTCCACTACTGAAGGAATGTAATGGTCGTAAAAGCCGGCTCCTACAAAACATATGAGGTCAGTGGCATTCTGATCAGCCAGGTTTTTTAATAATTTCGTTACTTCGAATTCTGATCTGCCTTCAGGGATGTTAAAGGACACCGGTCTTTGGCCGGGTTTGATATCGGAAAATAACTCGTCTATCGCTTTGACGCCTATCGCGCCAAGCATCTCTTTGACATCATTTTCTGTATTGGCAATATAATCGCTCAATGATCTAATCCTTCCACGTAAGTTTTGTACGCCTTGGTATCCATGAGATTATTTTTATCTGACGCGTCTTTAATTTTGATCTTGGCTATCCAGGCATTTTGATAACAGGACTGATTTATCAGCGCGGGTTCTTCTTCAAGTTTTAAGTTCACTTCAGTTACTTTGCCTGAGACAGGGGAGAAGATGTCGCTTGCGGCTTTTACTGATTCCACTGTGGCAATTCCCTGAAATTGTTTTACTTCAGCTCCGACCTTCGGCAGTTCTACGAATGTCACGTCACCTAAAGCATGCTGGGCATAATCTGAGATGCCGATAGTGCAGGTATCCCCTTCAATTTTAACCCATTCATGTTCTTTCGTGTAGTAAAGATTGTCCGGAATATTCATTGTTTCTCCTGTCGGTTTTTTTGTTATTTTTTCAAAGACGTATTCTTTATAAAAGGCTTGTCGCAGACTACAGCCTCGATTTTAAGGTTTGCATCTCCTACGAGAATCCTCTGTCCTATTTTAAGCGGTTGCGCTGTAAAACCTATGCCTATGCCGCAGTTTATATGCGGAGAAAAGGTGCCGCTTGTGACAGTCCCTGTTTCCTCTGCATCAATAAAGATCTTATGATTATGCCTCGGTGAACGGCGGGTCAGGGTTTTGAAGAATATCCTGTTTAACTTGAGGCCGGATTTCTTTTGTTCCAAAAGAGCGTTTCTGCCGATAAAGTCTTTTTCAAGATTCGTGAATTTTTCAAGCCCGGCTTCAAGAGGTGTCGTATCTTCATCGATATCCTGGCCGTAGAGGCTGTAACCCATCTCTAACCGCAATACATCTCTGGCGCCTAAGCCGGCAGGTTTGACTTCTTTTTCAGAAAGCAGTTTTTCCCAAACTTCTTTAATTTTGCTGCATGAGGCATAGAGTTCGTAACCAAGTTCGCCTGTATAGCCTGTGCGGCTGACGATATTTTTTTCACCCAGGATGTCTGTTTCAACAAATGTGTAGTAATCGAGCTTTGATGCATCGGGCGCGATTTTTTTGATTATTTCGCGCGATAAGGGCCCCTGTAAGTCTATTTTGCCTGTGGAGTCAGATAGATCTTTGAAGTCGGTGCCGTTCTTTAAGTGTTTCAGGAAATGTTCTCTGTCTTTTTCTATTGTCGCGGCATTTACTACGATCATCCAGAAGTCTTTAGCTTTTCTGTATACGATAAGGTCGTCTATTACGCCGCCGTTCTCATTTAATATAGAGGTATAGCGGCAGCCGTTTACAGGGAGATTATCAATGCGGCCGGATAAGATCTTGTCTAAACCGGATCTTTCGTGGTCGCCGCGTATCAGGAACTCGCCCATATGGCAGATATCAAAACATGTCACGGTTGAGCGCGTGTAGAGGGCCTCGGCTATTATGCCCTCGTATTGTATGGGCATATTCCAGCCGGCAAAAGGCGCCATCTTGGCACCGCGGGCAATGTGGTCTTCGTAAAGGGGGGTGTTCTTAAAAGTGGTTATCGTGTCCATAAAATTAAAATGCCTGAGTTATGAAAACCCAGGCTCACGATTTTCTTTATTCAGACTTCACCATGGTTAATTCCATGTTGCCAGAAGTTGAATTACCGAATTGTGAAATAATTATATCAGATATGAATACTTTGTAAACAAAAATCCTGTCGCAGAAGGCGGCGAACTTGCTGACCTTTCAGCTCAGGGCTGGTTTGTGTTTATTTTCCGTCAGGGACACTTGTTTGCCCCTGCGAGGCAAACTGCGCTCCGCGTTTTGCCCTTCGCTCCCCCAGCAGCTTCGCTGCGCGAAGCAAATCGCTGGGATCCTTGCCCGCTTTCGGGCAAAACAGGCCCTGCGGTAAAACAAACACAAACCAGCCTGAACGAGATCATTCAAATGACACATTTTGAGCCAGACACAAAGTGTTTCATTTTATCAAAGATGACTTGGGTTTGTTTTGCCGATTGTTTGCTTCAGCAGTTATGTCGCATCTAAATCGTTACTGGGATCGCTATTCGCTATCGATGATCACCCGATAACCCCGTAGCGGAAGGGGAACCGTCTTCGCTTTAAATGCGAAGACGGGGGAACCACGGGAGGGTTCCCCAACAG
>CAYSCK010000089.1:0-7037 GCA_964429525.1 uncultured Planctomycetia bacterium | reverse complement strand
CATGCCCGGGAGTATCAACGATATTACACTGCACGCCTTTGTAATTAAAAGAAGCATTCTTTGAAAATATCGTTATCCCTCTCTCTTTTTCCAGAGGGTTGGAATCCATAATAGTCACTTCGCCTTCTTCAAACTTATAGGCGCCTGTAAATTTTAATAACGAATCTACTAACGTTGTTTTTCCATGGTCAACGTGCGCGACTATAGCGAGATTCCTCACGTCTTTTCTTCTTTGATTATGCATTAGTTTTTAAACCTTTCTTTACATTTGTTCTTAAAAAATAAAAAAACCCACCTACCCTTTCTGAATACATTTGTTAGGTAGATGGGCAAAATCGCAAGATGCTCGATTTCGCGTTCAAACTCTTCCTCTGGGGTGTGTAACTATAACATACCGCAGAGGTAAATACAATGGCGAGGATAATTTAGCATCAATTGGCGATGGCCTATACTATCTTATTGCCCTTTTCAAACCCCAACAACCCTATATTCTTCCTGTTGGAACGCAGGCGGAAATGCACAAATACGCGGCCGAAGATCTTTTCATCCTTTTCAACCCTGTGATAAAGCCCCTGCAGCTTAGGCTGTGCTAAAAAGCGAAGCACGCGTTTTTTTATTTCGCCCTTATCCTCGCCAAATACAACCTCCAAATATGTAACCCTGCGGCTCATCGCCTCGTCAATCGCGCGCTCCAGCTCATTCTCAACCGCCCGTCCCTCAACAGTAACATCATTCAGATCCAATTTAAATCTAGACATAAACTCTACCTCTTAATTTGGCAATCTCATCTCTTCAAGATATTCCCAACGCTTATTGGCCTCTTCAAGCTCAAGAGTCAATTCCTCAGACCTTTCCTTTACCTGATTTATCTCCTTGGGATCACGCTGATAAAAAGCAAGATCCGCGAATAACCTAAAAAGCTCTTTCTGCTCTTCTTCCAATTTTTCGATCTTTAAAGGCAGGCTATCAAGCTCCTTCTGCTCCTTAAATGTCAGCTTACGCGCGACAACAGGCCTTTCCTGCCTATGCGCTTTCACGGGCTTGGCCTTAGTCGCTTCAATTGAAAGCGCCTGCGGCTTCTGGCTCAGCCAATCGTCATAGCCTCCGGGATATTCATTAATAATACCGTTGCCTTCAAGCACGATAGTAGATGTAACCACATTATTCAAAAATGCCCTGTCGTGACTGACTAAAAGGAGCGTGCCGGTATATTGCAGAAGCAGCTCTTCTAAAAGTTCCATGGTCTCAATATCGAGATCATTGGTCGGCTCATCCATGACGAGCATATTGGAAGGTTTGGAAAATAACCGCGCCAAGAGCAGGCGATTACGCTCTCCGCCGGATAAGACTTTTACAGGCGTGCGGCTGCGCTCAGGCGGAAAAAGAAAATCCTCCAAATATCCCAAAATATGTTTAGGCTTGCCATTAATAATTATATTCTCGCTTGCGCCATTTACGTTCTCAGCGACAGTCCTGTCTTCATCCAATTGCTCGCGCAGCTGATCGTAATAAGCGATCTCTAGGTTCGTGCCGAGCGCGATCTTTCCTTTGCCCGGCGTAAGCTTGCCCAATAAAATGCGCAAAAGCGTCGTCTTGCCGCTGCCGTTCGGACCGATAACGCCGATCTTATCGGCACGCGTAATATTAGCGGAAAAATCCTTTATCAGGCATTTATCGCCATAGCTAAAACCCAAATGAGCCGCTTTAATGACCCGGTGGCCTGAAAGAACGGATTTTTGAAGCCGCATGCGCACCTGGCCTTCCTGCACGCGTTGCGCCTTTTTTTCTTCCCTGAGCTCCAGCAAAGCTCTGACCCTTCCCTCACTGCGGCACCTGCGCGCTTTGATACCTTGCCTGATCCATGCCTCTTCCTCGTTAAGTTTTTTATCAAAATGCCCCCATGCCGCATCCTCTATATCAAGAGCCGCCTGCTTGCGCTCAAGGAAAGTCTTATAATCGCATGACCAGCTATAAATCTTTCCGCGGTCCAACTCAACTATGCGTGTTGCCAAATGCTGCATGAACATCCTGTCATGCGTTACAAAAAAAACAGTGCCGGAATAACTTCCAAGAAAACCTTCCAACCAGTCAATAGAATCGATATCCAGATGATTTGTGGGCTCATCGAGCAGGAGCACTTCGGGCTTTAACACAAGAGCGCGCGCCAGGAGCACGCGGCGTTTCTGGCCACCGGATAGATTCAGAAAATTGCTCTCAGAATCAAGCTTCATCCTGGCGATAACATTTTCAACCTGATTATTCACATCCCATGAACCTGTACGGTCAAGCTCAGACTGTAAAATATCGAGTTGTCTTAACAATTCCGGGGTATGCTCTGTGTGAAGGCGGTGAGTCAGGGCATGATATTTACTTAAAAGTTTGGCGCGCTCGCCTAAGCCTGAAAGAACGATATCAAATACGTTGCCTTCAATATCAACAGGGACTTCCTGGGGCAGGTGAGTGATCTCAATACCATTTTGACGTATAACCCTTCCTTCATCAACAGCGAGCTGGCCAGCCATAACCTTCATAAGCGTGGTCTTACCCGCGCCATTGCGGCCAAGTATCGCCACCCGTTCGCCAGGCTCTAACTGCAAGCTCAAATGGTCAAATATTAAAGGCCCGCTGAATTTAAGGCTTACTTCCTGTAGACTGATCAATGCCATATATGGAAACCCAACGTGCAAGCCCGGGGTATTCTCCTATTCCTGCTTCTCTTCCAGTTTGCCTCTATTACGGATTATCAAACCATCCAAAAATCTTCTTAAGATCTGGTCACCGCAATCCTTATAATTTTCATGGCCTTCTTTCCTGAAAAGCGCTGACAATTCCGGCTTTGTGATATCAAAATCGGCAAGCTTCAGGATATCAATAATATCCGAATCCTTGAGTTTTAAGGCTATCCTTATCTTCCACAAGATCTGATTGTTGCTGAGCATACCATCCTCCCCTAAGGAGCCTAAAATACAATGAAAAACCCATCTACCCTTTCCCTTCACTTCGCTTGGTAGATGGGCGAAACCTTACGAGGCCTTTCCACTATCTTCTCTTGTCTCTCTTCTTCCCTAGCCTCAATTAAAATATAGCATACAAAGCATACAAATACAATGGTCACAAAAACTCTCTTTGCAAGTGGTTTAATAAAGGGGAGAGGTCATAGATACTAAAGAATGCCTCCGCCTGATTTCTCCTAAATGATTGCCCCCATATGATTCCTCCCTTTACTTCGTAAAAGTCGTAATCAATACTATGGGGGACAGTCGCGCTATTAATGCTATCTCATATTATCAACACCCTTATAATATAGAAATTATGCCAAATACTCGGCAATTTGGCGCTATCAGAGATAGATTTTATGTCCGTTTTGTCCGCTGTTTTGAAGCTCGATTATCTCTAACTTACTGCTATTAAAAGAATAGAGATATGACCCAGCCTGTAAGAGGTGGACATTGTACCAATTCATATTCACTGCCAAAACTAATCAAGTATCAGTATACGTATGGAGCCTATTTTTCCAACCTGGCAGCCACTGTTCTTCATGCCGCTCTAAAGGAGCGTTGTGAACACGCTCTGTCAATAGTGTTTCAGCTACTTGGACAAATTCATTGACTGCCAACACTCCGTCTTCACTTCCTTTCATTCTCTCTAAAACCTGAAGCAAACCCCATCCCTGCCCTTTATATCGCTCAGTCAACAATATCCCCTCGCCATTAAAATTCACATAATCTATTAAAACATACATACCGGAAGGAGTGACCGCTAAACGATAAAACTGATGTTCAATTCTACGCCTTGAATCATACGAAGCAGCTTTTAAGATCTTAGGCAGCGCATCTTTTAAGCGTTTTACAATAAATTTCAATTGCAATGCCTTGGTTTCTATTAATAATTTTCTCAAATCATCCACTCTCGAACTATGCAAATCCCGCAGGAACTCTTCTCGGCTCCCCCAGAGGCAGTATGGTGTCTTAGGCTCTCCTAACCAATAAGGCAAACTTTTACGATTTTGTTTAAAGAATTTTAATAATTTTGGGAAACTTTCATCAAAGGGCCCTTGCGCATCTTTTGGATACCAAATAAAATGCCCTATCCCTAACGATATAAAATTTTCGCCCTTGTTCCACAAAACAAGATTCTCGTTTTTTCCGCTGCATTCATTATAAAATATCTTATTCCCTATCCATTCTGCTTCTTTTTCTGTTACAGAGATTTGCTGATTTTGAGCATTTGCCAAAACAACAAAACTCCCTAAGATAATTAATCCTATGACGACTCTTTTCATTGTTAATTTGCGATAGTTACGGGAAAAGCTTAACCGCGAGCTATACGTTGCAACCTTTGACAACATTAATAAAATAAATGACACGCCGAATCTTGCCCACCTTATTTTGTAGTGATTTAAAATGACGCAATACTACTAATTATCAACCAAGAAGAACAACCATTACCACGTAGAATAAATAGATGCCAATAAAAGTAACGCCAATCCATTTATCAATAACACCTCGCCTGCCTACAAATGCACTGGTGAACAATAAAATACTGGCGACAATTGCAACAATTACAGCAAAGTTATCTTGAGGACGCAAAGGCAATGGCCTGATAACGGAGCATATTCCTAATATCATAAAAATATTCACAATATTGGAACCGACTATATTACCTAAGGCTAGATCCGGACGTTTTTTCAGCGCGGCCACAATAGAAGCAGTCAACTCTGGAAGCGAACTACCTAAAGCGACTACTGTTAATCCTATCATTGTTTCTGAAATGCGCATTTTGTCCGCAATAAATACCGCGGCACCAACAATCAAGCGAGCTCCAAAAAACAATCCAATCAATCCCACAACAACCATCGCAATCGACTTTGCAAACTCCGGTCTTTTGCCACCGGGTTCCTGCAAAGATGACGCCCCCTTATTGATACTGACAAGATAATACAAAAAGATTGCCATAGAAGTCAGCATGACCAATCCATCTATCCTGCCAAGCTTTGAAACACTACCTCCTTCGACTAAGCGATCGTTGCCTAATAACAGTACTAAACCAGCGGCAATAAAAGTAAATGGGATCTCCCTCCAAGTAACTCCATGATGAATCTTTAAAGGAAAAATAACTGCAGATATTCCAAGAATGAGCAAGATATTAGTGACATTACTCCCGATAATATCTCCTATAACAAGGCCTGTATTACCCTTAATAGCAGCGGTGACATCTATAAACATTTCTGGCAATGATGTCCCGACTGCGATAACAGTCAATCCAATCAAAAGATCAGAAACCCCAAGAGCTTTCGCAAGTGATGACCCGCCATCTACCAGCCAATGAGCACCTTTGACTAGAATAAAAAACCCAACCACAAACAAAAAACTTTGCCAAATCCAATCTATCATCGCGAATACCCGGTTTTTTGAATTATTTCTTATCCGGTTTATCCGGACGATTCCCCATGTAATATACCCAGGCAAAAAAAGAAAAAGCTATTATGATAATAATGTATCCGGGCCAACCGCTCTCCCAACTTGTCATCTCTATCCTCCTGATAGAATGGCGGCCCGACCATTCAATTTCTCCAAAAACATTAGCGTTTCTGAACCCTTCAAAAAATCAGTCTTCTCTCTCTTTCCCCACATCAAGGCCCTTCTTGAATATCTGACTAAAGCAAAACGCGGCCAAACTTAATATCGATAACCAAGCAACAGCCATAAAAATCCACCCACTCAATCTCATGCCTCCCCCTACAGATAAACAACATCTTCTTTGTAATACAACGAAAGAAATAAAAGCATATAATCTTTTAAATGTCGCGTAAGCAAAAAATTATTCTTAACATGATCGCGACCATTTTCTCCCAATTTTTTAGCATACTCCGAGCTATTTAAAAACTGCTTGATAGCGAATGCAGCACCTTCGACAGAATGACACAAAAGACCTGAATATTTATGTTTTATCTGCAACGGAATCCCGCCTACATGAGAAGCGACTACGGGCTTGCCCTTCCAAAGCGCCTCAGCCACGGTCAAACCAAACCCCTCTTTAAGCGACTTCTGCAAAATAACTGCTGATGCCCTTTGCAATGCATTCACTTCAATATCATTTTGCGGCAACAACAGAATATGAATATCTTCATCTTGCTTTGCCTTTTCTTTTACTTCTTCAAGAACAGCAATACCCTCAGGATCATCGGCTGCCGTGCCTCCGGCCAAAATCAACTGACAATCAATATATTTTTTAACTAAGCTGTATGCTTCTATAACTCCTACAGGATCTTTGAGCCGGTCAAAGCGGGAAATCTGTGTCACAATAGGTTTATTCTTTTGAATACCATATTTGTTTAAAACGGCATCAATAGTTTCCTGTGGCAATTCTTTATTTTTGTCGCTTAAAGGATCGATGGAAGGAGCGATCAAAAATTGCTTAATAGACAATTGCGGTGAAAAACTAGGCGCTGAAAAAACAGCTGCATCATATTTCACAATAAATCTCATAAGAAATTCCCAAACATTCTTATCCGGATTAGACACATCCACATGGCAACGCCAGATCCATTTATTACCAGCTTTCTTTTTTATCAAAGCAATAGGCTGAGGATCATGAATAAAGACAACATCGCCATATGTATCCACCTCTTGTATATTTTTTTCGCTAGTTTCCATAAAAATATCAAAATCATGTTGCGTCAAATCCTCCTGCCTGCCATGCAAAGCATTATGGAATTTTTTTGTCACTTCAAAAAACTGCATACCTCCCTTTATCACATCCCACCGCGCATCAACGCCAAGTTCTTTTAAAAGCGGTACCATGCGATTCAATATTTCTGCAACCCCGCCTCCAACAGGCGTCGAATTAATATTTTGAATGACTTTACCTTTCAGCTTTTCGGCTAAAAGCCTCAAATCATCAACAATTGATTGCCCGACAATAGGGATATATTCTTCTAACTTAGCCATTTTTTTAACCAGATATGCTGATTCTTATCATGCGAACAAGAGTAGCGCGCAATCCTTCAAGCGTGTAAGTGTATGGGTCTAATCTTG
>CAYSCK010000088.1:0-7064 GCA_964429525.1 uncultured Planctomycetia bacterium | reverse complement strand
ATAGACGCTTTTTTATTAAAGATAATAAGCTCATTGACTTCCGGACGGTTTTCAAATATAGGGCGGGTGCGCTCAGAAGCGATTACTGTGATGCGGCTCTCCGGGCACTCACGCCTCAAAAAATCAAAAGCCGGCAGGCTCATTACGGCATCGCCGAGATTACTCAGCGTTATAAAAAGTATTTTATTTACGGGCTTACTTTCAACCATGCTTTTTTCTCTATCTCCCCTGCCACATCTTCGACGCTAAGCGCCTTCATACATATATTATCCTTGCAAGCCAAATTATAACAGGGAATCACGCAAGCAAGGCCTTTTTTCTTTAAAACTGAGAATTCTCCGCGGCCCAGCGGGCCGGTGATCTCAGGGTCTGTGGGCCCAAAAATAGCTATCGTCTTTGCCTCTAAAGCCAAGGCTATATGCAGAGGCCCTGAATCCGCGGACACAATAAGATCGCTCATCTGAAAAAGCGCGCCAAGCTGTTTTAAAGTTGTCATGCCGCAAGCCACAAATGGCTTATGAAGGCACAGCCCCGCTATATCCTTTGCCAAAGGATGGTCAAGAAAAGAACCCGTAACAACCGCCTGCGCGCCAAAACGCTCCGAGATCACATCTATAAGTTTGGCAAAATTTTCTTTTGGCCACCTCTTGAGCTCCCAATTCCCTCCCACATGCAAAGCGACTATCCTTTTATCGCGCTCAATGCCGTGCTTTCTAAATAACTCCTCTACAAAGCTCCTGTCTTCAGGGGACACAAAAAAATCATAATGCCTCTGGCCTTCCTGTATCCTTGTGCGCGAAACCAGATAATAAAAGATATCCGCGCGATGAAAACGCTCTTTTGGAAGCTCAACTCTTTCAGTCAAAAACAGGCCTTTTAAACCTTTTCCAAAACCAACCCGCCTTGGTATCCCTGACAGAAAAGCCCAAAAGGCCCTTGTCGCAGAGCTCTTAAATAAATACACCACAGAAAAATTCCGGCTTCTTAATTCACGCAAAAGGCGCAACTGGCCCCAGAACCCTTTATGACGGCCATCCTCATCCAGGACAATGATCTCATCAAGGTAATTGTTGCCCAAAAACGCCTGCTTGCAACGCGGAACAACCAAAGCAGCGATATAGGCTCCGGGATATTTATTGCGTATCGCCCTTATAGCAGGCGTTGAGAAAAGCACATCGCCAAGCCAGTTCACTTCAATCACAAGTATGCGTGTTTTGGCGGCAAATTCACTCTTTGCATTATTAAGCATCATCAGCTCGCTGTCTCCCTCATGCGCAGATAATAACCGCTCGTCTGAACAAAAAATATGAACATATTCCCATGCGACTTTGTAGCCTTTGTCCGCTTGAGCGCGCAAATATCACGATGGGCATAACCTTTCTTCTTCGGAAACGTCGTGACAGCGGCCTTATAGCCTGCCTCATGGACAAGACATTCAATATGCCTATCGTATACTCCGGAAGGATAGCTAAATAATTCAACCGGCCTTTTTGTCATATTCTCCAGGATAGCCTTTGACCTGAAAATTTCAGCTCTGAGCGCGGACTCATCTTTTATATTAGTCAAAAGGACATGGTTCAACGTATGCGAACCTATTGAAACAAGCCCCGAATCAGACATATCTTTTATCATGCGCCTATCCAAAAATTTATAAACATGGCCGTAGAATTCCTTCTCTCTGCCTGCGAGATCAGTAATAACAAAGATCGTCGCGGGAAAATTGTATTTTTTCAGGACAGGAAAGACGAGCGTATAATTATTTTCATACCCGTCATCAAACGTCAGAACGACCGTCTTTGGCGGCAGACGTTTACGGCCTTTTAAAATATCAGCAAGATCAGAAAGAGAGATAACGTTATAACCACGATCGTGCAAAAACTTCATCTGCTTCTCAAAGATAAACATATCCATATTAAGATTTTCAGAAGCGGCAACGGGTTCTCCAACGCTATGATACATAAGGATAGCGGCGTCCCTGCCACCTGCCAAAATAGCCCATACCCAGGTAAGGAGGCCTGTAAACACAAATACAGAAAAATAAAATAGTAGTTTTTTTACGGTCTTAGACAAGCTGCCTCTTTATAAACTTTAAGCGTCTTTTGCGCCATAAGCGAAATAGTGAATTTTTCCTGAAGCCCGCGCCTTGCGTTAGAGATTAAATTTTTTGCCAAAGCTCCATCATTCAGAAGCCGCTCAACAGCACCGGCCAACCCATTATAGTCTCCAGAATCAAACAAGAGGCCGGTCTTTTCATGCTCAACGACACTTACTAATCCACCCACACGGCTCGCCACGACAGGAACGCGCGCGGCCTGAGCTTCAAGCGCGGACAATCCAAGACCTTCCTGCAAAGACGGCATTGCAAAAATATCCATTACAGCCAGTACTCTTGCGGTATCAGCTACAGACGGACGCAGAAATACAACAGATCCAAGCCCTCTTTGGCGCACAAGTTCTTTAAGAGCCGCGGACTCCTCTCCGTCGCCAATGATCAAAAACTGAAGATCATTCCTCTTTTGCGCAAGCACAGAAGCCGCGAGTACCAAAAACTTCTGCCCCTTCACTGAAGACAAGCGCCCTATATGGCCTATGACTTTTTTAGACAAGTCCAACCCGAGCCGTTTTTTCTCTTCTTCAATATCCTGCCTGTCAAAAACCTTAAACTTTTCCAAGTCTATGCCGTTATATACCAATTCAATATCCGAGCCCTTAACGCCAAAATCATTTATCAGATGATCGCGCACCGGATCGCTGATAGCGATAACTTTCTTCCCCCAGCAAGGCAATAGCCTGCGAATCAGCTTAGGCTTGAAATACCCGTGGCAGGTTGATATGAACGGCACGCCTGTCGCGGACGACAACAAAGACGCCAGGACCTGCGTAACCCGCGTATTCGCGTGGATAACGTCTATTTTACGGCTACCTATCAGTCTTCTTAATTTTAAAAATGACAAAAAGACCTTGAGAGAAACCTCGCATTTCGTGGAAAGCGGAGCGCTCAGATGCTCAATACCCAAAACCCTGAATTCATCTTCAAGCTCGCCGCCGCGCGACGCAACAACATACTCAAAACCATCCCGCCTATTAAGAGCGCGGGCAAGGTTGAGTAAATATGCGGTTATACCGCCGTAATTTACGTGATTAGCAAGTAAAAGTACTTTCATATTTTATAAAGTTTAAGAGACATGAAGACACAAGGCCACAAAGTCAAGATAACTTAAAAACGAAAAAACATAAAAACTTAAGAACACATACATTTTTGATCTTCTTTTTAGTTTTTTGGTTTCTATTTCTTTTGGTTCTTCAGTCTTTTGGTTTTCCAGTCCTTTTGTTTTTCAGTTTTTTCGTCTTTCGGTTTTTTGGTCTTTAAGCTTTTATTTCATTCAACAACGACTCTATCCCAGCCATAGCATCCTCTACCTGGATGCGTTCCATGCAATTATTATCGCCTTTTTTACATACATCCTTATAGCATGGCAGGCAGCCTTTTGCCTGTAACACAACACACTTCTCACCCGGAGGCATATGCCTCGCAGGATCCGTAGGCCCGAACAATGCTACATAAGGCGTCCCCATCGCAGCTGCCACGTGCAGAGGCGCCGAATCGCTTGTGATAAAACAATCACATCTACCGATCAAGGCCGCAAGCTGCATAAGTGTCGTGCGGGCAACGCTGCATGCCGGCCTGGAAATAACTTTTTTCAATATCCTTTTAGCGTACGGAGCGTCTTGCGCGCTGCCTGTCAATACTACACGGAATCCTCTTGAGCTCAGTAGATCGCAAAGCTCTGAGATCTTTCCGGCAGGCCAGCGCTTTGTCTGCCACCTTAATGACGACCCGACATTGATACCTATAACTTTAGCGGTGCCTAAGCCCTCATTTAAAAAAAATGCCTCGCCGAACTCCAGGTCCTCTCGCGAAGGCCAAAGACCAAGTTTCTCTCCGTTATAATCTATGCCCAGCATTTTTAAAACCCTGAATTGATGCGCGACAGGGCCGACAGGTTCAGAGTTATCTTTAATCCTTTTATTTAAAAGAAAACTGAATTTGCCGTTATCGTATCCGTACCGATTGAAAGCACAAGACGCAAAACCGAGAATATGGCTTTTTTTATTATTCTGAAAATCTATTACCATATCAAATCTGCGGCGAGCGAGTTTTTTGCTTAAGGACCAGAGACCACGCAAGCCCCTGTCTTTACCACGGATATCAGAGACCATAAGATCGTCTACATAAGGACATCTTTGAAAAACATCTTTAGCAGCGCGATCCACAAGGCATGTAATCTTAGAATGAGGAAAATGCTTTTTTAGAGCTTCAAATGACGGTATGCTTAAGATACAGTCTCCTATAGCGCTCATTTTGATGACAAGTATGCGCTTTTCTTCCGCAGCTTCATGATAAACCTTGAGCGTATTTTCGGCCATCTTATCCAGGGTAAACTTATCCTCAACCTTCCTGCGGCCATTTTGTGCCAGGCGAGAAGCGAATGAATTATCTTTTAAGACCTTCTGCATACCTTCAGCCAACGCATCAGGGTCTTTCGGATAGACCAAAAGCCCGTCAACTCCGTCATCAATGATCTCAACAACGCCGCCAACCTTGGTTGCCACAACAGGCACTCCTATAGCCTGCGCCTCAACTATCACGCGGCCAAAAGATTCTTCCGCTATTGAAGGCATCACAAGACAATCGGCCTGCGACAGAAGCTCGGGGATATCTCGCCGGTTACCGAGGAATTTCACTGTATCAGACAGCCCGAGCCTTCTTGTCCAGACTTCCAGCTCTTCCATGTAATTATCTTTCCCGGGAGATATGCCTCCGATGATCCAGGCCTTTGCCGCCGGATATGACCTTAAAACTTTAGAAAGGGCCTTTAAAAAATAAATCTGCCCTTTTATAGGGGTAATACGCCCTACGACAACTATTAAAAAATCTTTCTTCGGCTTTACCGGCAACGGCCTGAACACGTATCTCTCGAGATCGACACTGCGCGGGATAAGCTTGATATTCTCAAAAGGCACGCCAAAATCCTCATGCATGCGGCGCCCTATAACAGAACTTGGCACAATAGTATATTTACCCCACCCCATCATATAACTAAAGATATGCTTGCTATAAGAACCGTGGGCTGTAGTAATTAAACAGGTATTTGAACACATGGCAGCCATAAAACCAACCCACGCAGGCACGCGGGAACGAGCGTGTATTATGTCTATTTTTTCATCCTTTATTATCTGGCGCAGCCTGCGAGAGGCTTTGATCATGACCCAGAACGCCTTATTATCAACCGGCAAGGTGTAATGTTTTACGCCGTTAGCCTCAAGCTCGCGCACAAGCTCTCCGCCTGCCGAAACGACAACGCAGCCATGGCCATGGCTTATCAGATACTTGGCCAGATCTATTGTGCCTGTCTCAACTCCGCCCACGCGCAACTGGGGCAATATCTGCAGTATATTCATCTGTCTAATATCCTTTTTAACTTATCTGAGAGTTGACTGCCGGAATCCAGCCTGGAATGTTTTATCTCCCCTGAAAAAATACGCAATAACATATCATAAATGCCGCCAGATCCGACTAAGCAGATATGCCCCGCTCCCGACATGCTGTTTAAGAATCTTTCAACCTTGTTATGAACCTTACTGCACTCAGGCTCAAAAACCAAGACCTGCTTGCCGCACGCGGCAGCCTCAGAGACCATGGATATGCTCTCTCCGCTGACAATTACCACGTCGCCGGCAAAAAGAATACCCCCCACAGTGCCGCGAGGGTTATCTTCAGACGCCACAACAAAAAGCCCGCACGCCGGGTCCTTAGAAAAAAAAGATCTGAATATATCCGTAACCGCTTCAGGCGTACGGCGTGAAGTAGTCAGCAATAGAATGCCCTGTTTCTCATCCAAAATTTTTTTTAACTGCCTGCAGACAGAACCCGCCGCCTCAGCCGTGAATTTATAATTTTTTGAGTCCCCGCCGAGAAGAAGGCCGATCTTTATACTTTTGGTTCTTTCAATCTCCGCAAGCTCCATATGAACGCTCAGAAGCCTGCGGAAATCCGCTTCAATGGATTCAGGAGAGATCGTATTCAGAGAGCCTGTAATTGAGACTACATTTGCGCCCGTCACAAACCCATCATGCTTGTGCGCGATCACAAGATCAAAACGGGAAACAGGCAATACCCCCGGCTTCATTATTGATACGCTACGCGCGTTATTCTCATAAGATACGGCTTGATTTACCGCCGCCACAGAAGAACCGCAGGAAATAACCAGATCATTAGCGCCATAAGAAAGATTTTTATACGTTTCAGCCTGAATAAAAAACGGCAGAAAGAAAGCGCTTATGCGCGCGCCAAAGACCAGGCTCAGGATCTCAAACAGGGAGCGCCAGAAGCCGCCCTTATAAACAACTTCAACTATCCTCTCATCCACCTTATAGCCGGCTTTTCCGACAAATTCCGCGCAGGCCAAAGACTGATTCAGGTGGCCTGTCTTACCGTCGCTTAATATAAGCACGTTCTTCTGCGGCGAATATTTCCATCTCTTATAAAACCAGAGATACTCCTCAGGATACTGCCTTATCCAACCCTCAAAAACTTTATTTATATTGGAAAAATTCGTCTCTATATCTTTTTGCGCGTCCGCTCCGGATACCAGCTCATACGATCTTAATATCATTTCGTGCCTGGCCCCGCGAATACGCCTCATAAAAGCGAGTATTACCACAGCATTCATCTTTTTTGCCAGGCGCATACTGCCTACCGGAGTCATGGCAAGCTTGCCAAAAAATTCAACAGCTACCCCGGCTTTTCCGCCGTGATCGGCTATGGTGCCTATGACACGGCCTGCCGCAAGATGCTCCATCAGCTTTTTAAGCTCATTCACGCGGATGACATTGATCCCCTTCTGGCTCCTCAAAGCATTTAGGTACGCATCAAGTTTCTTATGGCGGCTCTGCGGCTGAGCGAGCATCGCGTATTTTCCTAGGAACAGGCTCGCTGTTATGGCATTTGAAAGTTCCCAGCTCCCGGCGTGAGAAGCCAAAAATATTATCCCCCTGCCGGA
>CAYSCK010000087.1:0-7126 GCA_964429525.1 uncultured Planctomycetia bacterium | reverse complement strand
AACATCGCTCTTTTTAAACTCCCTGATACGGCATAGATCCGTAAACTCAGGCAGACTCACCCGCTTAAAATTTAAAACATATGTCAAGCGCGAACCCATAAGCCTGAAACCATTATTCTCAAGCGAACTAATGCCCGAAAAATCATCCGGATCAATTTTTACGGAAATATGTTTTATGTTTTTTTGCCTGCAGAAGTCGGCCGCGAGAGTCAGCAAGATGTTTTTTTGCTCTGTTGCGACGACATCAAGCCCGCTGCAGCTCAAAGCCCTGATCTCAGCCATACCGATACCGAAGTACTTGGAATCCCAGGACAGCCTGGTAAGGGAAAGTAATCCTGCCAGACGTGAATTACCGCGCAAAGAAAAAACATTGCTATTTTTACCGAGTAATTCAGAAATTTTACCTGAACGGTATCTTTTATTTATCTCTTTACTGAATAACCCGAAGCCAGCGGACGTGCCAGGCAGAACCAGCCACTTGGCACTAAATAATTCACTATGTTTACAAATTCCCGCGCTAATCATTTTTTCTGTAATTCAGATACACAAATTGGTTCATCAGATTGCATAGCCTTTTTTTTGAAATATCGGTTTTGGAAATATTCCTCAACAATGCCGGTGAGACCCTTCCCTCCTCTATCATCTGCTTTCCGGCAGATTCCAATGAATTCAAAACATCATCAAGCCGGCCTCTATGAGTAATTGAAAAGGCCAAGCTCTCGGCAGAAGGACGCAGAATATATGCTAACGGTTTTATATAGCTATGCGCACCCACTAACTCAAAAGCTTCAACGCATCCTTTAAACTGTTTAATTTCAGGAAAAAACGCGTTTGAAAAAATTACCATATTTTGTTTTTTTCTGTTATACCTCACATGCTTGGTTAAATCTTTATTCGGCACAAAATAAGGCAGAAAAAGAACAAGGCAACGATCAAGAAGCGCTTTAAGTTTATCCGGAAAAGCGCCGAAATAAACAGGAAACGCAAAAACTATAAACTCCGCTTTATCCAGCTTATCAACCAGCCGATTAGCATCATCCTTAATGACGCATTTACCGGGAGTTATTTTCAAGCAGGCATAACACCCCAAACAAGAATTAACCTTTATAGCAGGGTCGCAAATATCGATTAATTCAACGTCAGCCCCAGCGCGTTCTATCCCTTTCAATAAATGTTTTAAATAAAAATAAGTAAAACCGTCTTTACGGCGAGGGCTGCCATTTATCACTAAAACATTATCCGGCTTGCGCCATTGTCTTCTATGCAATTTATCAAAATTATCGGTCGGCTCCATCTCCTTTATGATCTTCTCATCGAATTGTTTACCGAATAAACGCCCCATAGGCAATAGATACGACCAATGGCCTTTGACTTTATATTTTCCAAGAACATAACCCAAAAACGGATTCAGCTTTCCGTTCAATATATTAAAAAAATCATTAACACAAGCCATAACCTCAACATCAGGAGCACCGTGTCTCCCCTTATGAGATTCCGCCTTAGCGCCGCCTATCTCAATATAATAACAATAGGACGCGTCACCGTCTTTTAAAACAAACTGATAGATCCCTTTAAAATCCGGAAAACATTTCTCGTCATAAAAATGAGCCAAGTAATAAAATAAACTATCCATGGAATCCTTGATGGAAGGCAATTCAATCATCCTATACGTCCCCTTTTTGACAGCACATCTCGAGTAGAATTCGCGACCCGCAAAACATCTTTATCAGATAACGCGCAAGACAAAGGCAGAGAGACGATCCTTTCCGATATAAATTCAGAATTTGGATAATCTCCGCGCTTGTATTTCAAGATACGCTGATAAAACGCGTTAAGATGCAACGGAATAAAATGCACCCCTGTGCCTATATTCTTATCACGCATTAGCAGGCGGAATCTATCCCTATCCATCCCCAATTCTTCAATATTTAACAACAGCGTATACAGGTGGCGCGCGTGGATCGTGCCGCGCTCTTGCGGCAAAGGCACGCCCACAAGCATATCTTTAAAAGACTTATCATATACCGCCCAGATATTGTTCCTGCGCTTTAAAAAACTCACCGCTCGCTTTAGCTGATGTATGCCCAGAGCACCGTGCAGATCGGTCATATTGTACTTATAACCCGTGGAAACAATATTATGGCTGTTTAGATCTTTCTCAAGATACCTGGACCAGGGGGTATTGGTAATACCGTTAAAAGACAGGATGCGTATCTTTTCCGCGATACTGGGATCATTCGTAGTAACCATACCGCCCTCCCCTGTCGTCAGATTTTTATTAGCGTAGAAACTGAAACAGGTTATATCGCCGACATCTCCGATCATTTTTCCGCGGTATTTTGCCCCAACAGCGTGCGCCGCGTCTTCAATCACCAGCAAACCGTGCCTGCGCGCGATAGCCATGATCTTGTCCATATCGCATGGCCTTCCCGCAAAATGGACCGGCATTATCGCCTTCGTTCTTTTAGTTATCCTATTCTCTATCAGATCAGCGTCAATATTAAAAGTGTCAAGCCGGATATCGACAAATACAGGCCTTGCCCTGACATTCAGGATAGCATTGACAGTCGCGGCATACGTAAAAGGAACGGTTATCACCTCATCCCCTTCCCCGATACCTGCGGCCAAAAGCGACAGATGCAGAGCGGCTGAACATGAATTCAAGGCGCAGGCAAACCTCGAACCGATATAATTCTTAAGGAGTCCTTCAAGCTTTGCCACTCTCGGGCCGGTTGACAACCAGCCGGAATCAAGGACTTTGAGTACCTCGCGGCGCTCATCCGCGCCTATCTTAGGCTCGCCAAAGACTATAAACCTGCCATCCTTTGATCTCTTATCCATTATCGTCAGTTTTGTAGGTCAGCAGAAAAATTGAACATAAAATCAAAACACATGCCGACCATCCTCACAAAAGAAAACTGGGAACGACCCCGCTTTCGGACATGGTGGCTCACCTCAACTTCGCAAAAAGAAGGAGCTATATTGATCAACAAAGGTTTTAAAAAGCGCGCCTGCCTGCCGCGCCTTTTAAGCTGTGCCGCGATATCCTTTTTAAAAGCGACAAAAAAACAACCAATATCATTAAATTCTTTATTTAATTTAAACCTTGCCATAGCGTTAACAAACGCTGACGGAAGAATACGAAAAAAATAGGCGTCTTTTCTATCTTTCCTCCAGCCCGCGACAACATCAAAACCCAAGCCTATTTTATCTAAAAGCCTGCCTATCTCTTCGGGTGAATATTGTAAGTCGGCATCGATCACAGCTATAATATCCCCGCAACAACTATCCAGCGCTCTAAACACAGCCAAAGACTGCCCGATGTTCTGTTTCAGCCGTATAATTTTCACGCGCGGATCGGTTTCGCCCAATTCTTTCAACCTGGCGAAACTTCCGTCAACGCTTGCGTCGTCAACAAAGACTATCTCATAACCAAGCTTCAATTTATTAAAAGACAGAACAACCCTTTTATAAAGCTCATCAAGAGTAAATTCATTGTTAAAGACCGGAATGATCAGAGAGATCAAAGTCATCCTCGCCCCATCACGCCTGCTCTTTATATTTATTCGCGCGCCTGATAATTTGATAGATAATCCAGAAAGAAACAGAGATAAAAACAGTGCGAAAAATATTAAAGAATTTTGCCACGGGAAAATAATTATCTATAACCTCAATCGGAGATTTCAGCGATAAAAACAAAGTAAGGTTCAGCGGCAAAAATAAATTCCCTGCCATGTCTTTTCCCCATTGCCACGTATAAACCATAAAACAAAATACCAAAATTGAAAAAAGAGATACCAGCCTACGGTCTTTTGAGATCTGAAGAGCCATCAATGGCACGATCATCAGAAAATACTGAGGATGGAAAAAAGAGAGCGAATAGAACAGAAGAGCCAAAACCAAAAATAATCTTTCCAAATTTACCGGAAAAATAGTCCTTCGGTCATTATAGACGGCATGAAGCATCGGCCAGACATATGCCGCGACAAAGAGATATACCCTGTTATCCATATGAGCAAACTGCAGAGACAGAGAAAAGACATAATCCAATTGGGGGATCTGCCTGATCAGCATAGACAGAATCATCAGCAAAATTGGCCGAGAAGGAAAAAATCCAACCCAATAGAAATATTATAGTTATAACTATGGATGCCCTGTGCCTTAAGTTCAATTCACTCTCCTGTTGTGCTTAGCGTCATTATATCTTTTTTGGGTTAAAAATTCGAGAAAATTATCTTATTTTTACGAATAAGACGAGCTCCTGACAAAAGCCTTTTTATCTCTTTTACATATCTTGCGGGCTAAATCCATCCCGCTCTTGACCACTGAGCTCAGATAACCCGCGTCAACCCATTGGCCGCACATATAAAAATCTTTCAGGCCGCTTATCTCTTTTTTACGGCCGGATATCCAGAGATTAAAATCAGTCCATCCCCTTATTGAACCATTCCAGTTATTCGTATACCGAAAAAAGGTAGCAGGGGTAACAACATCAGACATCTCCACATGATCCTTAATGTTGCCGAAATGCCACTCCAACTCCTTCAACACCGATTCTGCAAGGATAGATTTCTGAATATCATACTCAGCCTTATTATTTCTTCTCAAATTAATCCAGTACCCAGGGTTCCTGCTGATAATATGCATGGTAAGGAGCGTCTTTCCTGCCGGAGCAGATAACGGGTTAAAATTGTGCACCGTCACCCCAATATGCCCGATCTTCTCTCCATCAACAGATATTGGATTCCTTAACTCAAAAAATTCGCAGACTTTCAGTCTATCGTCAAATTCTCTTGATAAGCCAAAAATGAAATAAAACCCGGAACTTTTCGGTGACTTGGCCGGATCATTATAAAAATTCCTTATAGTCCTGTCCCGATACCTGCCTTCCAACATATTAAAAATAGTATCATAGCCGTCTGCCGCGGATATAACAATATCCGACCCGTATACCGCGCCATTTTCAAGGACAATGCCTTTTGCGACATCGTCTTCAATGGCGATCCTGCTCACTTTTGAATCACAATTTATCTTTCCGCCTAATGAGCAATATCTTTTAACAGTTCTTTTAACGACTTCCCTGGAACCGCCTATCGGATAGCCCGCGTCTTTTAAACAGAAAAAAGACTGGGTTGACAATAAGAGCCACATAGGAGCTTCACCTTCAAAAAAAGTGTTAAAGAATTTTTTTAAAAAACCGCTGTTCAACGTTTCAACATAACTCCTGACAGGCATGGGCCATTTTACGAATACCAGATATGCTAAAATTACCTTGCGAATAAAATCTGAAATAAATCTGAAAAACACAGGCTTAACGCCATTTTGATTCTTTTTACTATTTAGTGATGCGAACCATCTTATTGAAGAGACCAGATCAGATATCGCCTTCATATCTTCAGGAGCGGCTTTTTTTAACTCATCTGCGAATTTATCGATATCCCCATAACAATGAATTATCCTTCCATTGCTTTCAAAAGAAACAAATTCATCGTAAATTACGAATGGAAAATTTTTGATATCTATAAGATCATCCCATATTGAATAGATATCACTTCCAGGACTACAGCCTATAAACCAATTAATACAACCGTCTATCGTGTAACCCTTGCGCTCCCAGAAAGAACATAACCCGCCTGGTTTTGAATCCATCTCAAAGATCTCGGTGTCATAGCCATTCATCTGCAGATAACAGCCTGCCGAAAGGCCTGCCATTCCTCCACCTATAATTATAACTTTTTTCACCAACTGAACTCTCCTCTACTTAAAAACAAAACTAATTAATCTACTTCTAAAATTTGTTCTCTTCTATCAACAAATCCATCAACCTGCGGTCCTCAAGCAGGCTGCCGTAGTGAAAAATAGCGCAGGAACGCGCGCCCGACTCCCTGCATAATTCGAGTTCCCGGGCAAAGACGCCGGGCGAATTAATAAATTTATACGCCCCGATGCCGATCTTTACCTTATCAAAATCTTCAGCCCTCTGTTTCGCCTCAGAGACCTCCTTTTTGAAATCTTTCGGGTCAGACGAGTAGCTCATAAGAGTTACAAAATCCACAAGTCCGCTATTAAGCCAAAGCGGCCAATCCTGGAAAGCCTCCAGATATGCCCTGCAATACGGCGCGCACGCTGTCGCCGAAACCTTGATATATGGCCGCACAGAGCGCGCCTGACTGACGAGAGTTTCTAAAAATTCATTCACCTGTTTGCGCTTCCAATCAAGCCACTCAGGGCTCTTCCCATCCACACTTTCATGGCCTGTCGCGTCCATGAAACGTTCCATATTCATTTCTGTATAACCGTAATCCGGCTGGCTGTCAGGATAACGGATATAGTCAAACTGGATACCATCCAGATCAGGATAGGCGAGTAATATCTCCCTGACCATACCGGAAAGCTCCGCTCGCACCCGCAGATCCCCAGGCTCAAGAAAATACTGGCTATCGATCTTATAATCCTCAATGGTTTTCTTCTCTTTTTTATTTCTGGTGAGAATGCCTAGGCCGTATTTTTTAAGTAGTTTAGCGTCTTTATTATTGCTGAGGCTTAAGAGATTAAGCCACGCGTGGACTTCAATCCCTGCTTTATGGGCTTTTTTAATAAGCAATTTAAAAGGGTCCTCGGACAAATTCGCCCTATACGTTTCATAAAGGCTTGAATCTCCGACTTCCGACTTAAACATCGCCACATTCGCGCGGTATATCTGCACAAAAAGAACCTTAACGCGCGCTTTTTTAGCGAAATCTATGAGCCTGGTTATTTCATTACGGCTGGAAAATACATGAGTGTCCTGGATAAGGCTTACAAAGAGATACCGCTCAAGAAGCTCTTCACACGCCGCAGAATTCGCGAGGAAAAGAGAGAAAAGCAAAACATAAAACAATATCCGTTTTTTCATCTATAGATCAATACAGGCCCAGGGCTTTATCTATCTTTGAGATCAGAGTAGCAGCATCAACAGGTTTTACCACATAATCCAGGATGTCAAGTTTATAAGCCTTCAATTTATCAACTTCCTTGAATAAAGCAGATAGCACGATCAGCGGCGTGCGCTGTCCGAGTGGATCATTATTCAGAATATGGCAGATCTCAATCCTGCGAGACAGCAAGTATTTTGTCATACAAGGTG
>CAYSCK010000086.1:0-7230 GCA_964429525.1 uncultured Planctomycetia bacterium | reverse complement strand
TGGGAATTGGGTATTTGACTTTGGGATTATTAAAGCATGCCAAAAGAGCTCATAAAGAAGATAGATCAATTAAAGAAAAAGCATAACGCCGTAATTCTCGCGCATAATTATCAGCTTGCCGAAGTCCAGGATATTGCCGATTATTCGGGGGATTCGCTGGAGCTCAGCCGTATCGCGGCGAAGTCGGATAAGAAGCTCATCGTCTTCTGCGGCGTTTATTTTATGGCGGAGACCGCTTCCATTTTATGTCCTGATAAGACAATACTTATACCCGATCCTCTGGCAGGCTGTCCGATGGCGAATATGATAACTGCCGAAGATGTGAGGGTGTTGAAAAAGAAGCACCCAAAGGCTACAGTTGTAGGCTATGTGAATACGCCCGCCGAGGTAAAGGCCGAGCTTGATATATGCTGCACGTCCACCAACGCTGCCGATATAATCTCTAAAGTTAAATCTGAAGAGATCATCTTTGTGCCTGACCAGCATCTTACAGACTATGTTTCAAAGAAGACAGGTAAGCGCCTGATATCGTGGGAAGGATATTGCCCCACCCACGTAAAGATATTGCCGGAGGATATAATCAAGAAGATACGCCTGCATCCGGGCGCCAAAGTCATGGTCCATCCTGAATGCAGGGCCGAGATCATTGCCCTGGCAGATGAAGTGCTTTCGACCGGCAGGATGTGCGCGCATGTTAAAAAATCGCACGATAAAGAGTTTATAGTCGGAACTGAAAACGGCATGATACACAGACTGCAGAAAGATAACCCAGATAAGAAGTTCTATCCCGCGTCAGATAACGCCATATGCCCCAACATGAAGCGGACTACATTGGAGAAAGTGCTCTGGTCTCTGGAAGAGTTAAAGACCGAAGTGCGGGTATCCGATGAGATCCGCAAAAAGTCCCTTCGCGCCATCAACAAGATGGTCGAGCTCTCATGAAATACAATTAATAATTAAAAATGCGGGATTCGGTCTCGCACATCTTGCATTTTTAGATAAATTGCGCTAAGATTATTAACAAATTCGAAGTTTTCCCTTCATGAGCAGTCCTTCGCTCATTTCCCTCCTTCGAAAAACACAACTTCAAAGGAGCGGCCTATGAGAAAAATTCCTTTTATTTCAGGCGAATATTATCATGTCTATAACAGAGGGGTAGATAAGCGGATCATCTATTTGGATGATCGCGATTATTTCCGTTTTCTAAAAGAAATGCGCTTTATGAATAGTTTAAATTCGGTCACTAATATTTACAAAAAAGAGCATAGTTGCGAGACCGAATCCCGCAATTTTAGGAAAGAGGATGAAAAATTGGTTGATATAGTCGCGTATTGTTTGATGCCAAACCATTTTCATCTTATTTTGCGTCAGGTGGTAGATGGCGGTATTTCAAAATTTATGCAGAAGGTCGCAATAGGCTATACTCAGTTTTTTAACCTGAAGTATGCGCGGACCGGAGTGTTGTTTCAGGGGGCATTCAAAGCAAAGCCAACAATTGAGAACGCCTATCTGCTTCATTTGTTGAGGTATATACATCAAAATCCGGCAGAGTTGTTTGGTGGATCTGATGCTGATTTGAAAAGTAGACTCAGCCTTTATAAGTGGTCAAGCCTGCCTTTCTATTTAGATGAGACAAAAAGATGCATTATTAAATTAAGCAAAGATATAATTTTAAAGCAATTTAATGATATGGTAAGTTTCAATTCATTCATATTTGATAGTGATCCATCAAGATTGGAAGGTTTCTCATTGTTATCATTGGAATAATCCTAAGTTGCGGGATTCGGTCTCGCACATAGGGGTGCTATTGCATTTATAGTGTACACGTGTTGCTTTTTGGCGACACGCTCGTGCTCAAGCCCTAAAAGCGGCTTGCCACTGAATTCGTCGGGATTAACAGACCTTCAAAATATCCTCTCTTTTAATACCCTGTTACGTAAGCACTTACATCTCTATTAAAAAATAACTGTCCAAAACCTCGGAACTGGCACGGTATATGCATATATAAGTAGGTACTGGTCTGTCTTATACATAAATGGACATACTAAGACACAATAGGACATACTCGGACAAACATATTTATGGCTAAAAACGGTTTTATAGGTTATAACAAGGAGAACGCGATGGCTGAAGAAAACGGTCAGTTATTAACCATCACGGAAGCAGCCCGCCTTATTGGCGTCTCGGCAAAGACGATAGTGCGCTGGGAGAAGTCAGGCAAGGTGAGGAGGTCCAAGCGCGATTTCCGCGGTTGGAGAGTATTTGATGGTAAGGACCTTAAAAAGCTTAAGGCTTTCAGAGAGACAATATTCTATTAATAGGGGGAATCAGATGAAGCGTATTGTATTTATTTTTGGGTTACTTATTATTATGGTATGCGCGGTATCATGGGCGTCAGAGCTTGAAGTTGTTGAAACTGCTCCGGAGAGTGTGTCTGTGCCAGCGTCTGAGCCGGTTGTTTTCGACGCCGTGGAACCTTCAGTTATCGCCGGTAGCGTTGAACCAATGGCGCCGCCTATGGCGAGCGAGACAATTGCCGGCATTGCGCCTGAGGTTAAGGCTCCTGCCAAGGCAGAAGCTGAACCGACTATGGTAAAGGCAAAGGACGATATAACGCCGAAGAGCACAAAAAAGACAATGCCGATGCCTCCTGCTATCGGGTCTTCAATAGGCGAACCTACGCGTTACACTCTGGGGCCGGATGATGTGATTGAGATCAATGTCAGGCGTCATTCCGAGTTCAGCGGCCAGTATCCTATAAACGGCGAAGGAAAAATTCAGTATAAATTTGTTGGGGATGTTGAGGTCAAGGGGCTTTCAAAGACCGAAGTCAAAGAGAAGCTCGCTTCTATATTAGGTAAGTTTATCATCAGCCCTGATATTGATGTCGCTATAGTTGAATACCGCAGTAAGGTTATCTATGTTATCGGCGAGGTCGGCTCTCCGGGCAAGTATTTCATGAAGGCGGACAAAATTTCGCTTCGCGAGGCTGTTGTTCAGGCGGGTTTGCCTGCGCTCTCTGCCGCTATGCGCCGCACCCAATTGGTGAGGCCGGACACCAACGGAAAACCTAAGACCAAGATCGTTGATCTCTACGCGCTTCTTTATGAAGGCAAGCTAAATTTGGATATGGATATGCTGCCGGGTGATGTGCTTGTTGTGCCGGCAACGGTTTGGGCAAAGATTTTCAGAGTGATCAGTCCGGTAACGACCACGGTCAGCAACGCGCGTTCCGTGACACCTTATTAAAATCAAAAGGGAGTATGTATGAACGAATCATTTCTTAATTCAGCACAGTTGCCTCTGCGGTATATAAAAATTTTGTTTCGCCGCAAGTGGCTTTTGGCGGTACCTGCCGTTATCGGCCTGGTAGGCGGTATAATCTTCGGCGCTATCCTGCCGAAGGTTTATGAATCTTCAAGCGTTGTAATGGTTGAGGAGGAAAAGACGCTGAATCCTTTGATAAGCGGCCTGGCGGTCTCCGTTGATATCAACAGCCGCATGCGCACCATACGCGAGCAGATACTGGGATGGAACAGCCTGGTACAGCTTGTTGACAGGCTCAACCTTGCCAAGAATGCCAAGAGCCAGCTCCAGTACGAAAGGCTCATCCTCGGTCTGCGTGATAAGATTGAAGTCCGTATGAAAGGCCCAAGCCTGATCAAGATCGGTTACCAGAGCTCTGATCCCCAGGAAGCGAAAAAAGTTGTCCAGACGGTAAACGATATTTTTGTTGAGGAGAATTTGAGGGCGCAGGAAAAAGAGTCATCCGTTGCCATTGAATTTTTAAAAGACCAGATTAAGGTCTATCGCCGCAAGATAGAAGAATCAAAGATCGCGGAGATGAAGGACCAGCTCAGAGACCTGCTCGTTGATTCCACTGAAGAACATCCTTTGGTAAAGGACTTGCGCTTAAAGATCGCGCAGACTGAAAAACAGCTTGAGGCCGAGAAATTTGACGTTGAAAGAGCCAAGCCCATACCTTTGGCTTCAAACCCGGCTTATGAGAACCTGATCAAACAGCAGATAGATGCTGCCGTGCAGAATGTGAGCGGCACACAGGATTCACAGAAGATGGCGTCTTTGGACAAAGTGAACCCGGCGCAGACCGGTTCCAATGAGGCGCTCTATAATATCCTGCTTTTAGACAAGATGGATGCCGCCATGGCGCGCGACGAAAAAGTCAACGAGAGCATATACAATATGCTTCTTCAGCGCCTGGAGACCGCCAAGATAACCCAGCGCCTTGAAGCGTCAAAGCAGGGCACGCGCTACACGGTGCTCGACCCTCCGCGCCTCCCGCTAAAGCCGATCAAACCCAATAAGTTCCTTGTCATGTTCATAGGCCTGTTTTTGGGTGTTTCAGCGGGGATAGGGCTTGTGTTATTGGCTGAGTTCGCGGATCAGTCGTTCTTAGGTATTGATGAGGTTAAGGAATTTTTGAACCTGCCCGTCTTGGGCGGTATTTCAAAGATACTGACGGAAGGCGATATCGCCGTCTCTCGCGAAAAGAATAAATTCCGCACTACGGTTTTTGTCGCGGGCAGTGTTTTGCTGGTGCTTTTATCGAGCCTGTATTCTTTGTTGCGAAAATGAAAGATTTAATAATTTCAAATTGGAGCACAGCGGCACATGTACGAGCAATTTTATAATTTAAAAGAAAAACCATTCAACAATAATCCTGACCCCAAGTATTTCTATCCTAGCCCAAAGCATCAGGAGGCGCTTGATAGGCTGATATACGCCATAAACGAGCATAAGGGTTTTGTTATTATCACCGGAGAGATAGGTTCAGGCAAGACTACTGTCTGTCGTACTTTATTGAATAAACTGGGCGGCAAGAAAGAGATCGCCCTTATCACCAACACGCATCTGAACGCCAAAGAACTCCTGATGTCAATATTGGAGGACCTGAAAGTTCCGTATAAATCCGGCACAAAGATAAAACTTCTATCCCAGCTCAATGATTACCTTATCAAGAAGATGGAGAACGGGGAAGATGTGGTCCTGATAATTGATGAGGCGCAGAACCTCACCCCCTCGGTACTGGAAGAACTGCGCATGCTTTCAAACCTTGAAACAGACACCGAGAAGCTTATCCAGATAATACTCATGGGCCAGCCGCAATTGAGGGACAAGCTTAAATTAAAAGAGCTGGAACAGTTAAAACAGCGCGTTGCCGTGCATTATCATCTCTATCCGTTGACCAAAGAAGAAGTTTTCGGCTATGTGGACCATCGCCTGAAGACCGCTTCTTCAAACGGGTCTGACCACAAGATTTTTGACGCCCAGGCGCTGGAGCTGGTTTATAAATTTTCAGGCGGCATACCGCGGCTTGTCAATTATGCCTGCGATAACGCCCTCCTGAGCGGGTTCGTATATGAAAGAAGCAATATAGATAAGGTGCTCATGAAAGAAGTTATAGATGAGTCGCATCTTAAATTAAAAGAAGAGCCTGTCGCGGAGCCGACGCATTGCTGCGTTCAGTGCCAGTATCATCATAATTGCATTACAAAATGGACTCGCGCCCAGAAAGGCGAAGAACAATTTTGCTGCGAAGCATGCGCGAAGTACGCGGCATGTCATAATAGCTGATAGCTTAAAGCTCGCAGCTGATAGTAAAGATATATGATAAAAGCAAAATTTATTTTTGAAGAATTAGATGTTTGGAAAAAGGCTGTTGATTTTTCAATCAAAGTTATAGATTTTACTGAAAATATAAATACAGACAGAAAACACTTTAGATTGATTGAACAATTTGAATCCGCGGCTACTTCGATTGCTTTAAATATTGCGGAGGGCAAAGGGAGATTTTCTAAGAAAGAATTTATACAATTTCTTTATATAGCAAGAGGTTCACTTTATGAAACTGTAACTTTGGCTAATATATTTCATAAAAAAAACTGGTTTACTGATGTCCAGTTGAACGAAATAGAAAATGCCGCGGAAGAGATCGGGAAAATGATATCGGGTTTGATAAATTCAATCAAGAATTCAATGCCAAGAGCTTAGGACCTAAGAGCTAGGAGCTATTACAATGGGAAAATTCACGGAAGCGATAAGAAAAGCCGCCGAAAAAAGAATAGAGCGGGTTGAGAAAAAAGAAGAGATCAAGCCTTATGTCATCCGCACGGCAGCGGATTCCAAGGTTGATCCCCATATCATCGCGTATTTTGACCCTATATCGCCTATCTCCGAGCAGTACAGGATAATGCGCACTAACCTGCAGGCATTGGACAAGCAGAATCCTCCGCGTGTGATAGCCATAACCAGCTCTATACACGGCGAGGGAAAGACTGTTACTTCTGTTAATCTCGCTATAACATTCGCGCACGACCTGAACAAGAAATCAATTCTTTTGGTTGACGCTGACTTAAGGCGCGGCACATTGACCAAGGACCTGGGGTTAAAGGCTGAAAAAGGGCTTGCCGATATCCTGATTGATGGAGCCAACGTGGAAGATTCGCTACTCGGCATAGGCATAGACAATCTTCATGTTTTGCCGGCAGGCAACAGGCAGCATAATCCGGCTGAGCTCTTAGGTTCGGCAAAGATGAAAAACCTTATAGGTGAACTTAAAAGAAATTATGACTATGTATTTTTTGACTGTCCGCCTGTCGTGCCTATAACGGATGCCGTTGTCCTGGGAGCTGAGACCGATGGGGCCTTGATGGTAGTGCAGGCAGGCAGCACGCAGAGGGGAGTTATCTCCCACGCGCAGGATCTTTTGCGCGCCGCGCATGTGAAAGTCCTGGGTTGCTGCGTTACGAATATCGAATATCATATTCCGGAGTATATTTATCGTTACCTTTAAAAAAGTCTATAGTCAATAGTCTATAGTCGATAGTTAAAACATGTCATTTAAATTCGAGAAGTTAAAAATTTGGGAAGAAGCAGTTAAATTCGCCAGTGAAATATATTCTTTAACGAAGATATTTCCCAAGGCTGAGCAATTTGGCTTAATTAGCCAGCTCAATAGGGCAGCAGTATCTGTTAGTCTGAATATTGCAGAAGGCAGTGGAAGAAATTCCGATGCGGAATTTTCCAGATTTTTACAAATTGCCATCGGTTCTATTAATGAAGCTGTAACTATCCTGTATATAAGTTTAGAACAGAAGTATATTAATAAAGAAAAATTTGATTATTTTTATTGTCGGTGTGAGCAGTTGTCAAAAATGCTTTTTTCTTTCAGAAATTCCAAGCTGTTTTGAAAAAAATAGGGGTTATTGA
>CAYSCK010000085.1:0-7366 GCA_964429525.1 uncultured Planctomycetia bacterium | reverse complement strand
GAAGAAGACATTCAAGGGGTCGTGGAAAACGCAGGCGTTCGCACTGGAAAGTAAGCGCGCCGCGTTTAGCTGAATGCCCTCAATGCAAGGAACCAAAAATGCCACACAGAATATGCGTCTCTTGCGGGTTCTATGATGGCAAGATAGTTTTGGACCTCGCAGCAAAAAAGGCGAAGAGGGAAACTAAAAATAAAAAGAAGAAAGCTCAGGGATAGATAATATGGTAAAAGTTGTAGTTGACGCTATGGGCGGGGATTATGCCCCGGCAGCGGTTGTCGGCGGCGCGGTTGAAGGGATAAAGAAGTGCGATTGTTTTGTTTATCTTGTGGGCCGTGAAGCTGAGATCAAGAAAGAACTGCTTAAATATAAGTTTGATCCTTCCCGAGTCGAGATAGTGCACGCTGATGAAATTGTAGAGATGCACGAGTCTCCTGCCAACGCCATCCGAAAGAAAAGAAATTCTTCAATGAATATAGGCATTAACCTTCTGAAAGAGGGCAAGGCTGACGCTTTTTTCAGTGCCGGCAATACCGGCGGAGTTGTTTGCGCGGCTACGCTGAAGCTTGGGCTCTTGGAAGGCATCGAGAGGCCGGGTATCGCTATTGTCATGCCTAACTACAAAGGTGTATCGCTTATTATAGACGCCGGCGCGAATATTGATCCAAAGCCATTGCATCTTGTGCAATACGGCATAATGGGAAGCGCTTATTTTGAAAGTATATTAGGGAAAAAAAATCCAAGTGTCGGGCTTTTGAATGTGGGAGAAGAGGAGTCCAAAGGCACGGATTTTGTAAAAGAGACTTACCAGCTTCTTGAGCAAAGCCCGATAAATTTCATAGGTAATGTTGAAGGTAAGGATATTTTTTCCAATCAGTGTGACGTTATTGTTTGTGATGGATTTGTCGGCAATGTAACTTTAAAAGTTGCCGAGTCTCTCGCTGAGACGATGTTTATGTCTTTAAGGCAGGAGCTTGGTTCGAACATTCTTGGACGCCTGGCATATCTCTTAGCGCGAAAGTCTTTTAAAAATTTTAAGAAGAAAATAGATTATTCAGAGTACGGCGGAGCGCCGCTGTTGGGTGTTGATGGTGTCGTTATAATCGGTCACGGTCGTTCAAGCGCCAAAGCCGTAATGAATGCAATTTGTTTCGCTAAAGATGAAGTGGAACGCAACATCAATCAGAATATAATGGAACAGGTTAAAAAGATACCTGTTAAGGTTGTTTGTTGATGAAAAGCAAATTTAAAAATGTAGGCATAGTTGGTTTAGGTTGTTATCTTCCCAAAAAGGTTCTGACGAATAAAGACCTTGAAGGTATTGTCGATACCAGTGACGAGTGGATAACAACGCGTACAGGCATTAAAGAGCGCCGCATAGCGGCCGCTCATGAATCAACCAGTATCCTCGCAACAAACGCCGCGCAGGAAGCTTTAAAAAACGCGAAGATCAAACCTGAAGAGTTAGAGCTGATCATTGTCGCGACGATCACTCCGGAGATGCCTTTTCCCGCTACAGCTTGTTTTGTGCAGGATCTTTTGAAGGCGAAGAACGCCGCGTGTTTTGATATAAGCGCAGCGTGCGCCGGCTTTGTTTATGGTCTTGTTGTCGCGCAGCAGTTTATTTCCGCGGGTATTTATAAAAACGCTTTAGTGATCGGAGCTGAGAAACTTTCGTGTGTTACTGATTGGAAAGACAGGAACACCTGCGTTCTTTTCGGCGATGGCGCGGGCGCTGCTGTATTGGCTCCTGTTGAGAATGGCGGTATCTTGTCGAGTTATCTTGGAAGCGACGGTTCGTTAAGTGAACTTTTGATGATGCCCGCGGGAGGCAGTAGAAACCCGGCTTCAAAAGAGACGGTAGAAAATAGGGAGCATTTTATTAAAATGAGGGGTAATGAGGTTTTTAAGCTTGCTGTAAGGATCATGTCCGACGCGGCATGTAAAGCTTTGAAAGAATGCGAATTGACAGTTGATGATATAGATTGCTTCATTCCACACCAGGCAAATCTGAGGATCCTTGACGCGGTAGCAAGAAAGATGCGCTTGCCTCTGGAAAAGATCTATTTTAACGTGGCCAGTTATGGAAACATGTCTTCTGCGTCTACGGCAGTTGCTCTCTGCGAGGCTTTTCAGGCCGGACGCATTAAGCCTGGCAATATAGTAGTGCTTGATGCTTTTGGAGCCGGCCTTGTGTGGGGCTCCTGTGTTATCCAATGGCCGAAGTAATTTGAGGGACGAAGGACGCAGGGACGAGAGACGAAATTTCGTCCAAATGAGCGAAGCGAGTGTTCGTCCATCGTCTTAGCGAACAAAGTGAGCGGTCATAAACCTTAAATGAATAAGATAGCTTTTCTTTTTCCCGGTCAAGGCGCTCAGTATGTAGGTATGGGTAAGGATCTTTATGATAATTCGCCCGAAGCCCAGCGTATTTTTAAGGAAGCAGATGCCGTTTTAGACCTGCCATTAAGCAGGATGTGCTTTGACGGTCCTTTCGAAGAATTAACTCAGACAAAAAATTGCCAGCCTGCTGTTTTAACCGTAAGTGTTGCGGCTTTGCATATCCTGAATCAGAAATGCCCGGCCTTAACACCTCTTTATGTAGCTGGCTTGAGCCTGGGTGAGTATTCAGCGTTAGTTGCATCAGGCATTGTTAATTTTCAGGATGCTCTGCGCTTGGTAAGAAAACGCGGTGAATTCATGGAAGAAGCTAGCGCAAAAAACCCAGGGAAGATGAGCTGTGTATTAGGCCTTGAGCCTGAGGTGGTTCGTAGTATCTGCAATGAAACTGGCTGTGAAGTGGCAAACCTGAACTGCTCTGGACAGGTTGTTGTCTCCGGCAGGCTATCTCAGCTTGAGGCTTTGTCTTCTGCTGCTATGGCTGAAGGCGCTAAAAGGGTTATTTCTTTAGATGTAAGCGGAGCTTTTCATTGTTCGTTGATGAATGACGCGGCGCTAAAATTGAAGGCTGAAATAGATAAGGTTTGTTTCAATAAAGCTAAGTATCCTTTGATCTCGAATGTTGATGCCAAGGAACAGGTTGATTCTGCAGTTATCAAGCGAAACCTGATCAAGCAGGTTGATTCTGCAACATATTGGGAAGCTTCTGTGAGGTATCTGCTTGGTAAAGGTATCAATACTTATTATGAGATCGGGCCGGGTAGCGTACTGAAAGGGCTTATGAAGAAGATAGAGCCTGGAGCCCGGGTTGTAAACATAGGCAAATGGGAAGAAATGCAACAAATTGCAAGCTAATTTCTTGGTTTACAGTTGGCAGTGAGCAGTTCAGGCCTGCCTGCTCAGAAGGAACGCTAACCTAAAACCGCTAACCGCCAACCGAAGTTAAATTAGGGGTTTGAAATGAAACTACAGGGCAAAGTGGCTTTGATCACGGGTGGAGCAAGAGGTATTGGGCGCGAGATAGCGCTTCTCTTTGCCAAGGAGGGGGCAGACGTTGTTATCTGTGATATAAATAAGGAAGTGGCGCTTGGTACGCAGAAGGAGATTGAGGCGCTTGGCCGTCGGGCACTGAGTTTCGAGACGGATGTTACTGCCTTTAAACAAGTTGAAGAAATGATGAATATAATTCTTGACAATTTTAAACATCTTGATATATTAGTTAACAATGCTGGCATAACTCGCGACAATTTGTTGCTGAGAATGAGCGAGGAAGATTGGGACAAGGTGCTGGCAGTGAATTTGAAAGGCGTGTTTAGCTGTACAAAGGCTGCCTCAAAGATTATGATCAAACAGAGGGCAGGCAAGATAGTAAACATCGCTTCGATCATTGGCATTATGGGGAATGCAGGGCAGGCGAATTACGCGGCTTCAAAAGGCGGTATCATCAGTTTTACGAAATCCATAGCAAAAGAACTCGCCAGCCGTAATGTTTGCGCCAATTCGGTTGCGCCTGGTTTTATTCAGACAGCAATGACAGATAAGCTTACTGAAGACCAGAAAAGCGCTATGTTGGCCAATATCCCTTTGAATAGATTAGGAGTTCCGCTTGATGTGGCAAACGCGTGCTTGTTCTTGTCAAGCGCGGATTCAGATTACATCACCGGCCAGACGATTGTGGTCGATGGTGGTATGAGCATGTAAAAAAGTTTTTTAAAAAAAGCAAAAAGAGGAGGAATATAATGTCAGACGCTGTAAACAGAGTGAAAGCCATTATAGCCGAACAGCTTGGCGTAAAACCTGAGGAAGTTACACCTGAGGCTTCTTTTGTTGAAGACTTAGGCGCTGATTCTTTAGATACCGTTGAGTTGGTTATGGCTCTTGAAGAGGAGTTTGGCATCGAGATCCCAGATGAAGACGCAGAAAAGATGACAACTGTCGGAGATGCTGTCAAGTATATAGAAGAAAAGATTGCGAAAAAGTAAAGTGGTTTGCTTATTACGCGAAACCAATCAGTTTAACGATACCCCGACGCGAAGTTAGTCGGGGTATTTATTGTAGGCAGGCAATATTCCTCTCTTGGGTATTTGAAAATTTCCTTCGATATAAGTTTGAAAATTTTCTGCGTAAGCTTGAGGAACGATCAGTATGGCTGACGGTTTTTTCTGCAAAACAGATCAATTTAATTCGCAGACTGTGTAATTTTGAGGGCAAATTAATGAAACGTAGAGTCGTTGTTACTGGTTTGGGTATAATCTCACCCGTTGGAAACAATGTAGGCGATTTCTGGAAGTCTTTAACGGATGGAAAGAGTGGTGTAGATAAAATCACTCATTTTGACGCAAGCGCGTATGATTCGAGAATCGCCGGCCAGGTCAAGAATTTTAATCCAGAAGAATATCTCTCTAAAAAAGAAGTCAAGCATACGGAGAAATTTGTCCATTACGCCGTGGCTGCAGCAACCGAGGCTGTTAAAGATTCAGCGGTTGATCTTGAAAAGCTGGATCTTCTCCGCTGTGGCGTGCTTATTGGTTCTGGCATAGGAAGCCTTCGCATTACTGAAGAACAGCATAAGGTGCTTCTTGAGAGAGGGCCATCGAAACTCAGTCCGTTCCTTATCCCGATGCTTATTGTCAATGAAGCTTCCGGCCATGTATCAATGCAATTTGGTTTTAAAGGCCCAAATTCCTGTGTTGCTACCGCGTGTGCGACAGGAAACCATGCTATAGGTGACGCGGCTCGCATCATCAGCTATGGCGACGCTGATATGATGGTTGCCGGAGGTACGGAAGGCGCTGTGACGCCGATGGGTATTGGCGGGTTTTGTGCTTTGAAGAGCCTTTCTTGCTGTAATGATGAGCCTCAGCGGGCTTCAAGGCCTTTCGATTTAAAGCGTGACGGTTTTGTCATGGGCGAAGGAGCCGGTATTGTGGTTTTGGAAGAACTTGAACATGCCAAAAAGAGAGGCGCGAAGATATATTGTGAATTTGCCGGTTATGGCATGTCCGGGGACGCGTACCACATAACAGCGCCGGACCCTTCCGGAGATGGATGCGTGCGCGCGATGAGAGCCGCATTGAAAGACGGTGGGCTGGAACCTGAAGATATTGATTATATCAACGCGCACGGCACGTCAACGTTCCTGAATGATAAGATAGAGACTTTAGCTATTAAAAAAGCGTTCGGAGATTATGCTTATAAGGTCGCGATAAGCTCAACAAAGTCAATGACTGGCCATTTGCTTGGCGCTGCTGGCGGAGCTGAATTTATTGTATGTTGCATGAGCATGAAACATGAGGTCGTTACACCGACTATCAATCTTGATAATAAAGATCCTGATTGCGATTTGGATTATACCCCGCACAAAGCCCGCGGTTTGAAGATAAGAGCAGCCATTTCTAATGCTTTAGGTTTTGGCGGACACAACGCGACTATAGCTGTGAAAGAATTTAAAGAATAAGATAAGTCGTCAGTCATCAGTCGTCAGACATCAGCTAAATTGTTTTGTCTGAAGACTGAAAGCTGAAGACTGAAAGCTGAATATGAGCCAAACAATCACACAGAAAATATTAGCCAAACACAGCGGCAAGAAAACTGTTACCTCTGGTGAGTTTATCTGGGCCCGTGTGAATTTTACTCTCGGAAATGATATTACCGCCCCTATAGCTATTGACGAATTCGAAAAAAGCGGTTTTAAAAAAGTTTTTGATCCGGAAAAGATCGCGCTTATACCCGATCATTTTACTCCGGCAAAAGATATTAAAAGCGCCGAACAGGCTAAGTGCCTGAGGGAATTTGCCTCTAAGCATAAAATCAGGCATTATTATGAGGTGGGCCGTATGGGCATAGAGCACGCGCTCTTGCCTCAATTAGGCCTTGTGGCTCCGGGCGATCTTGTCATAGGCGCTGATTCCCATACTTGTACGTATGGCGCGTTAGGCGCTTTTTCTACAGGTGTAGGCTCTACAGACCTTGCTGTCAGCTGGATGACAGGCCACGTGTGGCTGAGAGTTCCTGAAACTATCAAATTTGTTTTTAAGGGAAAGCTGCCAAAGTGGGTAGGCGGAAAAGATTTTATCCTTTACACGATCGGCGATATTGGGGTTGAAGGCGCCCGTTATCGTGCCATGGAATTTACTGGCGATGCTATCCGAAAGCTTTCCATGGACGACAGGCTTTCTATGTGTAATATGGCGATAGAGGCCGGTGGCAAATCAGGTATTATTGAGCCGGACGAGACAACTTTTGACTATATCAGGCAAGTCACAAGGTCACAAGGCCATAAAGTCACAAGTAAGAACAAGTATGACTGGCTTAAATCTGATAAAGACGCTGTTTATGCTCAAATAAAAGAATACGACGTATCAAAATGGGAGCCGGCTGTAGCTTTGCCTCATCTTCCAAGCAACGTAAGGCCTGTCAGTAAGGTGGGCAAGGTTAAGGTTGACCAGGTAGTCATAGGTTCATGCACTAATGGCCGCATATCCGATTTAAGGATATCTGCAAAGATATTGAAAGGCAGGAAAGTTGACCCCAGGGTAAGGCTTGTTGTTATACCAGCTACTCAGGAGATCTATCTGCAGGCGATGAAGGAAGGCCTGCTTGAAATATTTGTTAAAGCCGGCGGGGTTGTATCAACTCCTACCTGCGGCCCCTGCTTAGGGGGGCATATGGGCATATTGGCTGACGGCGAAGCCTGTCTTGCTACAACAAACAGGAATTTTATGGGCCGCATGGGAGATAAGAATAGTTTTGTTTTCTTGTCTAATCCGGCGGTTGCGGCAGCTTCGGCGATTACTGGATTTATTACGCATCCGGATGAGGTACTAAAAAAGATTTAGCAACTGATTTGGTTTGCGGTTAGCGGAGTGCGGTTTGCGCTAACCGAAAACCGGTAACCGAAAACCTAAAATATGATCATTAAAGGCAGAGTATACAAGTTCGGAAATGATGTAAACACCGACGATATAAT
>CAYSCK010000084.1:0-7380 GCA_964429525.1 uncultured Planctomycetia bacterium | reverse complement strand
GTTTTTCATACACAATGAAAGCGAGTTCATTATTATCCCCGTTGGTCAAACAGACTACTTTTACGTGAGCCTTAGCCTTAAGCGCCTTTTGTATAATACCTCCCGAACCTATTGCCTCATCATCAGGGTGAGGCGCCAGGATAAGCACTCTGTCACCTGAAGAAAACGTGATCGCCTCTTCTTCAGCCCAAACGCTGCGGGCTGAAAACAATACCAGGCAGAATGATAGAATTAAAAAGTGACATAGAATTTTTCTCTGCATAAAATAATCCCTTTCAACTTTTACTTATAACATGCTCCATCATTATAGGAATATTTCATTTATTTATCAATGCATCCGGCTGATTTTAATCCTGCGCAATACTACCTCCAAGATGAGACGCAATACAAGGACTATCGCGATCAATACAAACGCCAGATTACGCAGGTTTCTGAATCTATTGACTTTATGCTTTAAATCTTCAGTCAGGCGGTTAAGGTAAATACCAAGATCATCAATCTCATCCAGATCCCTTTTAAACTCTATCGCCAACTTTGCCTCGCGGGGCATATTGTCTTCAAAAAGCACTCTGTCCAATTCATTTCTCAACCCAGGCATGCCTCCTGTCTGATAAGCGACATTTATTTTATCGTAAAAATACAATTCCATGCCATAACGAGCCATCTGCCTGACAGTAAATAGATTAGCGAACATAAAAATGAAAAAAAGTATTACCCCGACCGCGATCCTGATATTGCGAATGCCTGATGACTTCATAGCTTCATGCCATCCGTTTCCTGAATCTCAAAATACTAAAACTGATAACAACCATACCCATGACCAGAAGTATCAAAAGTTCCGGCCAAAGTATACCGATACTCACGCCTTTTAAAAAGATCCCGCGGATGATCACTAAAAAATATCTCATTGGATTAACAAGCGTAAACCACCGTATAATCTCCGGCATATTTGCTATCGGATAGGCAAAACCCGATAAAAGAAACGTAGGCATATAAAAAAGAAGGACAGACACCTTCGCCTCTTGCTGAGTTGAGGCGATGGTGGAAATAAACAAACCGGCGCCAAGAGAGGTAACAAAGTACTGTGAAATAAATACAGGTAGATAAAAACAATAAAAGCAAATTGCCTCTTAAAGGTAAGCTGTCTGCAAAAATTCATCCTCCCTGATATCTATCAAAAAATACTGCAATTCAGCGCCCTTCAATTTTATTGGGTCCTCCTGCTTGAAACCTAAGAGTTTTTTAAGTTCTGCAGCTATAAGGTCTATAGCGTTCCTGGATTTTATAAGCTGCGGAATAAGCAAAGCCACCTGCACTTTTGACTGAAGAAGGTCAAATTTAGAAGAAGTCCCCTGCTCAAACCTGCTCAAAACATCCTCATAATGATCTTTAGAATTATCTACCAGTTCTTGCGCTATGCGTTCAGTCTCATAAGCAACAAGCCGTAATAAAGCCGCTTTGTCTCAAAGTCAATATCAAGTTTTTTGCCCTAAGGGTCTCCTGCTGCACCCTGAGGCTGAGCTTTGATGAATTGTAATTAGCCACATTGGCTCCACCGTTATATACTATCTGGCTCACCTGGGCACCTAATGTATTGTCATTCTCATAACCGATAAATACTCCCTTAGGTCTTTCTTTCCCTGAACTTGCACAGGCGTTACCGCGCCATTATGCGTATATCCGGCACCAACATTCAAATGTGGCAAGAACTCGCTGCGCGCCCCTGTAATATAAGCTCCTGCAGCTACAACCTCCTGTTGCTGGATAAGTATATCTTTATTATTTCTATACGCTATGTTTACGGCATCCTGCAGAGACAAAACAGCTTGAGCAGCCTGCCCCTCTCCCTGGGCATAAGCAAAACCGGACAGAGAGCCGAGAGAAAATAAAGCCAGAACGATCACGATCAGAAGATCGTCTATTTTAACATTAAGGGAGCTTGCTATTCTTGACAAGGTCTTTATAGTTGGATTCGGATTCCTGCCTGCTTCTATCTTAACGATAGTATTAAGGGAAAGGTTAGAAAGCTTGGAGAGCTTGTCCTGGGAAACACCGTTCTTCCTGCGCAACTTTCTGATATTGGCACTGATCATGTTATACCTTTATATTACTACTATTATAATGATACTTTTATTATTCTATGTTTATATAGATAGTATTGTAAAGCTATTATTATATTATACTACAGGCAAAAAATGTCAAGCTAAAATTCATCCCATACTGGCAGCGGAAAACGGGTAATATCCTAAAGACAGGATCCGTCAGTCTCTTGAGGCTTAATAGAGTCTAAAAGGAGAGAAAATAATAATACCCGTTAAAGGACACAGCGCTCTAACGGGTATTAAACTAAAAAACCTCAGTGAATCACTACCGACTTTTTCGGTAGCTTCTTAAAGGGGAAAATTGATTCGAAGCGTAGCGACTGCCGAAGTAGAGCAGTAAATCCAGCGGCGCACAAAAGCGCAAAAATGCACTGTTTGAGCCATTACCATAATCTAAATTTTTTAGGGCGAGTTGTGCATTTTTAGCTGGATTTTCTGCGTTGCAAAGCACTACTTCGGCTCGGAGCAGAGCTTGAATCAATTTTCCCAAAGAACAACCACTAGTTAAATTTTATCGGATACAGATCAATAATTCTCAGCAAGGACCTCCTGAAAACTCTGAGGATGCCTGCAGGCGGGGCATTCTTTAAATGCTTCCGTCCCCTCAAACACATAACCGCAATTTATACAATGCCATTTCACAACAGCCTTTTTCTTGAATACTTCATTATTTGTTATATTGCTCATCAATTTTCTGTATCTTGATTCATGGAATTTCTCGACCTTTGCTATCTGCTCAAAAGAACGAGCCACCTCAGGGAAGCCCTCATCTTTGGCTATTTTTGCAAAATCCGAATAAAGAGAAGTCCACTCAAGGCGCTCGCCATCAGCAGCTTCTTCAAGATTCGCCAATGTATCCTTGATCATTCCTGCAGGATAAGATGCCGTTATCTCCACAACCCCACCCTCAAGATATTTTAAAAAAACCTTTGCGTGTTCTTTCTCATTCTCAGCGGTCTCAATAAAAAAGTTCGCTATCTGCTCATACCCTTCTTTTCTTGCGGCAGAAGCAAAATAAGTATACCTGTTCCTTGCCTGAGACTCTCCGGCAAAAGCCGCCAATAAGTTCTTCTCTGTCTTCGTGCCTTTAAGCGAATGCGCCATATCAATCCCTCATATTATAAATTGGGCCCGACATTTACTGCCGGGTCCAATTTTGCTATTTAAGTCAGACCCATTTTCACAGCAGCCCTCTTCTTTTTAAAGCTCTTGAAAAAAGCCGCTATTCCCGGGTTATAACTTTACGACGTTTGTAGCCTGCTCACCCTTAGGGCCTTGTTCGATATCGAACTCAACCTGCTGGCCTTCATCTAAAGATTTGTAACCTTCCCCCTGAATCGCGCTATGATGCACAAATACATCCTTACCGTTCTCAGGAGTGATGAATCCATAACCTTTCTGATTACTGAACCACTTAACAACACCTTTTGCCATTGCTTGTTACCTCCTTTTCGCAAAATTATAGTAAACCCCGTTAGAAGCCTTATCACTTTTACCTGCTAGATAATTACCTTTCTAACGGGGCAAACAATGACATTTTTCACCCGGCCCAACTTGTCCGCCCGGTATGTTGCCTTCTGCAACAAAAAACCGCTAAAGTCAGTCATCCCATCCTTAGCGGTCTAAGACTCCTAAACTTATATTTACTACAAAAAAATTATAACATAACACCTTGCCCTGTCAAGCTTTGATTAAAAAACCTCTCCCTAAAACAAAGAGGGCTATAGCGCCAGTTAGAATGGCAAAAGCCGCCCTTACCCGTTCATTACCGCGGTCCCCGCGCATAGGTTTCGCATCCATATCAACGCACAGAATCGCCACAACTTTTCTGGAATAATCATAAATTGGAGCATATCCGGTTAGCGTTACACCCCAGGCATCTATTATAAAATTCTTATCAGCAAATGGCCCATCATACGCTTTCAGCATACCGGGCACAGCGCTTGCGTCAAATTCATCCCCGGAAAAAGAAGTCGGGCTCTTTGCTGTAATGATCTCAGGCAGCAGATCGGCATCTACAATGTAGCGAAAAACACCGGCTTTTTCCGTTGGCGCCATGATGTATATGTATTTTACCAAAGGATTGGCGTTTTTTATTCTTTCCAGCACATCAAAAATAATTTTATATTCAGGCGTCTTGTCCGCGTCCTGCCGCAACGGGATCTTAAAGAGCGTATCCGCGTCAACAAGGTGCGAAGCGCTTGAAGCGATAAGTATCAATTTTTCACGGGCATCATTTAAACCCTTATTCAAGATATGGTCAAAGAAGAGAAAATTACCAAGAGCTGCAATAAATAAAGCCAGGAACACCAAAATCCACAAAGACCGCTTCATATCTGTCTCCTCCTTGAAAACCTACGCCTGTATAAGGTTAAACTAATATCCTAACCAATACATTGAACAGATAACCCGTGAATATTATCCCTAGGGAAGTTATGGCGAAAAAAATAGCTATCAGCTTCAACCTCATCGCGCGCCGCAACATCACCGCTTCAGGCAGGCTGAGCGCGGCAACGGCCATCATAAAAGCCAAAGCTGTGCCTAACGGAAACCCCCTTTGAAATAATACGACAGCTATCGGCACGATCGCCGCGCAACTACCATACATAGGCACCCCGGCAAGGACCGCTATAATAACTGAAAATGGGCCGGTCTTGCTTACTATCGCCTGAATAGCCTCCTGGGGGACATAATTATGTATCAAAGCCCCCAACCCCACACCTATCAATACCCAAAACCAGAGTTTTTTTATCATACACCTTGCTTCATTCAACCCAAAACCGATCCTTTGCCTTATCCCATTACGATTAATTTCACAAGCACCTTTGTCGCTTAAATCAGCAATATCATTCTCAAGATACCCTTCAAGGTTCATCCGCCCCAGGACGATACCGGAGACAATACCCAAGATCATACCGCTTATAACATATGCCAAAGTTATCTTCCACCCGAAAAATCCCAGCATCAAGACAACAAGATATTCATTGATAAGAGGAGAAGTGATCAGGAAAGAAAAAGTGGCACCTAAAGGCACCCCGGCCTTTATAAAACTTATAAAAAGCGGTATGGATGAACACGAACAAAAAGGAGTTATCGCTCCGAATAACGACGCAAAAAAATTACCCCAGGACCCTGAGGCTATTATCCAAGCTTTAACTTTATTCTCAGAAACAAAACTACGCAAAAAACCTATCGTTGAGATCATTACAAATAAGAGAGCCATTATCTTTACGGAATCGTAAAGAAAAAAATTGACCGTCTCTCCCACCCTCGAGCCGGGATCAAGCTTAAAGACCGAATACGTCAACCGATCAATGGCTAACTGCAGCATGATTTATTTCCGGATTTAGAGCCTCCACAGCAGCAACCGCCGCCCCTGGCTTTCTCTTCCAGCCTCTTATCAACCTTCTCTACAAATTGCGAAAAAAACCTCTTTATAGCGCTAACCTTCTTCTTTTTAGGATCCTTTTCCACTGCGTGCTCCTTTCTTTATTTTACAACAGCCGCCTTCAATGCGGATAGCCTTAATATTGACCAGGCCATCGGCTATTTTTTTATGTGCCGAGGTTAATATCCTTGAAAATGTAGGCCTTGAAACTTTCATAAGCCTTGAGGCATTTACCTGCTTTAAACCCTCAAAACAGGCAAGGCGCAACGCCTCAAACTCATCAATAGATAAACAGACCCAGCCCAATTTACTCAGGGGTTTGCATAGCGGCTTAAAACACCGCTCTTTTGGAAAACATTTTACCCATCTGGTCTTTTTAGGCCTCAAGATCAACTCCAGTTATGAACATATGTTCATAATTAGGTTATCATAAACCGATAAATTGTCAATACTGGAAATTTTAATAAGACCCATTTGTCTGTTGCCCCCTTAAAAAACAAAAAAGCCATGAAACAATCATGGCCGAAGATCCAACCGAACACCACCGAAAAGACCTATTTCACTGCGTATCCGCACCCTGCTTCTTTTTCAGGCCTAAAATAAAGTCGCCGATCTGCTTCTTCAAAAGATCCTGCGACTCATAAAAACAACTATTATGCCCGCCCCGGATCTCAACAAACTCTTTCGGTAGGCCTGCAACTTCGTACAATTTTTTCCCTATCGCATAAGGAATGATCTCATCATTGCGGCTATGAACTATGAGCTTGGGGATACTGATCAGCTTTATTTTATCATCTGAAGCAAAACGGCTGGAAAATACCAAATAAGGGACAAAGGGATAAGCGCGCGCTATCATATCTTTGATGCTTGTCAGAGTGCTGTCTAAGATCATGGCCCTCATCGTTTCCTTAGAGGCCAGATCAACGATAACCGCACCGCCTATTGATTCTCCATAGCCGATGATCTGACCGCTTGAAACACCAGAAGACAGTAAAAATTTATAAGCTGCTTTGGCATCCCTGTAAAAGCCTTTTTCCGAAGGACGGCCTTTGCTTTTGCCATAACCGCGATAATCAAAAATAAAAACGTTACATCCCAGTTCATGAAAAAATTTCAGTTTCTCTATACGATGGCTTAAGTTACCGGCATTGCCATGGCAGAAAAGAATGGTGTATACCGCGCCCTCGCGAGAGATAAACCAGCCGTTTAATTCCACGTTGTCATCAGTCGTAAAAAATACGTCCTGAAATTCAAGGTTGGCCGATCTTGGGTTAAAAGCTATGTCATGGGTGGGATAAAAAAGCGTGCGCGATTCAATATACCTTAAAGACAACAGGCAGACCCCTGCCGCCAAACAAACTAATAGCACCACTTTCAATATATTTACCTGCGGCAGCATTTAAACCTTAACTGTTTTTGAAATAACCAGCTCATCCATCCTATCCTGATGGAGATTGCAAAAACACTCGTGATTATAAATACTCAAAACGATCCTGCAATGCGGAAATTTGCACACCCTGCCCCTGCGTGATATCTTGATCTTCTTCATGTCAAATCCTTCCCAATGATGTAGGCTTTAACAACCACGCCATATCACGATTGCGCCGTCTCCACTCCCTCACAATAAGATAACCGATAAAACGGAACAACGCGTTTCTCAGGCGTAGTCTAAAAAGCAAAAAGAACGACCTGTATAAAGAATAAAATTTAGCATAAGCCCTGACAACGTTCAGCTGAAGGTCACGGGCTGATAATAAATTCGGTTTAAAAACTACATGCTGACCGTCATAGAGGCTCCAATCTCTGGTAAATATACGTTTTTCAGCCTCAAGATCATCGTAAACCTTTGTGCCTGGAAAAGGTGTCAATATCATCATCTGAATGGTATCG
>CAYSCK010000083.1:3358-7407 GCA_964429525.1 uncultured Planctomycetia bacterium | reverse complement strand
CAGAGAAGCAAAAGAAAAAAGATAGAGCGGGATCACAGCTATTGACCACCTGTGGTAATCAAATCTTGACGCCAAAAACATAAAACATAATCCTATGCCTGCCCACATAAGCTGCTTATTGAATATATCTTTCTTTATGAAATCACCTTTTTGATGACAACTGCTGTAAAGGCATACCAGCCCGATAAATAGCAGGCATAGAACAAATATGACAATGCTTTTTGAAGGCCGCAAGATCATAAGAACTTACCCCTCTTCTCTGCTTCCTCTAACAACTGCTTTCCCAACGCGCAGGCATAATGGCTTGAGCCTGTATTTTCAAGCAGTATGCAAAAAGCAAATCGCGCATTCTTCTTCGGAAAAAATCCAGCTACCCATCCATGAGACTGGCTGCCGGTAACCTGGGCTGTTCCGGTCTTGGCGCATATATCCAAAGCTTTAATATTCAGATCAACAGCTGTACCGTCACCAAGTTCCACCGGGCGCGACAAAGATTCACGCACCAGATCAATGATCTCTTCAGACACTCTGATCTTCTTTGCCTCTCTCTTTTCTACCGGCATGCCATCTATAGCATCAGCCAGATACGGCGTAACAAGGTATCCACCGTTACCTATGGCCGCCATCATACGTGCCAACTGCAAAGGCGTTGTTAAGACAAAACCCTGGCCAATAGAAAAATTTGCCGTGTCCCCATCATACCATCCGTCCATGAATTTCACCCGCTTCCATATCCGGCTGGGAATAAATCCCGAGGCCTCCTGAAGCAGGTCAATGCCGGTCTTTTCGCCAAAACCAAAATCATGAGCTGTCTGGGAAAGCATATCTACGCCTGCCATCAAGCCCAGCTTATAAAAATACACGTCGCAAGAATGACCCATGGCCTGATAAAAATCCTCTTTGCCATGCTCAGACCAGCACTTAAAATCACGATTACCCACACGCAGCGATCCCTGGCAATCAAATGTCATGGAAGGATCAAATCTTTTGACACGCAGCGCTGCCATCGCGGTGATAGGCTTGAACACAGACCCGGGAGGAAATTGCCCCGACACAGCCCGGTTAAAAAGCGGCGCGTCTTCGGAAGTCAAAAAATAATTCAAAGCCAACTTGTCCTTCCTGTCCACAAAAACATTCGGATCAAACGCCGGTGAGCTGCTCAACACCAAAACCGCTCCGGTTTTAGCATCCATAACAACAACAGCCCCCTTTTTACCGCTTAAAAGCTGATCCGCCAGCTGCTGCATTTCAAGATCAATAGTCAGACGCACATCTTTTCCGCTATCCGGGGGTTTATAGCCAAGCAGCCTTACCTGTCTGCCGCGGCTGTCGACTTCAACCTGCTGGCCTCCCTTTTCACCTCTTAAAAAAATATCCAGATCGCCTTCAATGCCGCTGTAACCCATCTTATCCTTAATATTGTATCCATAATCCTTAAGCCGCGTGATACGGCTTCTGTCTATTTCACCCATATAACCCAAAACATGAGCGGCACAACTGCCGAAAGGATAAAACCTGCGGGAATTCAATTCAACATGAAGACCATTCAGATCAAGACTCTCCTCTTCAAGTATTATCGCCGTATTCTTTGAAATACCGCAAGCGATACGCACGGGAGTGAATGGATTGAGGTACAACCTTTTGTAGGAAGAAGCCAGGCTCTCCTGACTTACGGATAGTATCTCGGCCAACTTGTGAAAAACCCTGGCTTTATCTTTTAACTCCTGCGGTATTATGACAGCATCAAAAGAAAGCGAATTATCAGCCAGAACCTGCCCGTTCCTGTCCAAGATCTTGCCCCTTCCGGCATCCTGGGGGATGAGGCGGATCGAATTTTTCTGGCTCAAGGCATAATAATAATTACCCTTGAGAACCTGCACGAAGAACAGGCCTGCTATCAAAACAAAAAACAAAAACAATAAGATTAAGCGATAAGTTCCGGTGCGCATTTTTTAGAAAAATAAAATACAGGATAGACAATTATGGCCGTAGCGATACTTTTCAAAAGCACCCTTACGAAAACCCAGCCATAGTTTAAAATCCAGACAGTCTCCTCCATGAAGAAGGATTTCAAAAATAATACCACATGATCGCATAAAAACACCCCGGCGAAGACAACCGGAAAAACAAAAACCCAGTTATCCCTGTACAATAAACGGGCCAATATAGATACCGCGACACATGTTATTAAAAAAGAAACTATATAAATACCGAACGCATCCAGGCTGAAGATCTCACGCAGGACAGCGCAAAAAATACAATAAAAAGCCCAGGACTTTATGTCCAGGCTGTGAAAAAAGGTATAGACGACAGCCATAGCAAGCAATGGTTCAAAAAAAGGCAGAGGAAAACTCAATACCTGGACAAACGCGAATTTCGCGAATACCAAAAGGATCACCAGGGTGAATTTATTCATACAAAATTTAGTTTAGCGTTTTTTGGCAACGGTTAACCTGCCTGACGGTAGGCAGGCGCTAACCGAAGTTGTAGTCTGTCTTGGTTTGATTATCCGAAGGGCAGAACTAATTCAAATTATTCTTATCATGAATCTACATTAAACTTCTTTGGAAAAATTGTTCAAGACGTAGCGACTGCCGAAGGAGAGCAGGAAATCCAGCGGCGTCTAAAGACGCAAAAATGTACTGTTTGAGCCGTTACCAAAATCTAAATATTAGGGCGAGAGAGTGCATTTTTAGTTGGATTTTCTACGTTGCGAAGCACTACTTCGGCTCGGAGCGGAGCTTGAAGCAATTTTTTCAAAGAACAACAACCAACTTCGTTGGTGAACTATAGTAAGTAATTAATTTTTAATTATGAGGGCTTCTGACACTGAGGATATCTTGACAGCCGGTTCTATTATAGCGAACTTACCCAAACCCGAGGACTCAACCCCTATTATCTTGATTTTTCCGATCAATATACCTTTAGGATAAGTCATGTTAAGACCGCTCGTTACCACAAGGTCTCCCTGCTCAACCTCACTGTCTAAATCTAGAAATCTCAGCTTGCATCTTCCGTCCAGCGTGCCTGAAACAAGCCCATGCTCCTGGGTTCGGCTTACAACCGCCGGTACAGAAAGATCCGGATCATTTATCAATATAACTTTAGATGAAAAACGTCCAAGTTCCAGGATCTTTCCGATCAACCCGGATGAAGTGATAACGGGAGCGAATTTCTTTGCACCATTCGCCTTACCTTTATCAAGTAATAGATAAGGACGGAAACTATCAAAATCCTTACCCAGTACAACCGCGGCAACAGTCTCATAAGCCAGCCCCTGGCGCAATTCCAGAAGCACCTTCAGGCGTTCATTTTCAAGCGTAACATCATTAAGGCGCAGAAGTTCCTGTTTCAATCTTTCATTATCCCTGAGGAGCCTTAAATTATCCCAATAATCACGATGGAAAAATAGAATGGCACGGACTTCGCCAGATACGGCAGTCACTATGTAAAATGGTATCTTTGAAATATCAGAGCTTATTGTGCGGAACGAATAAGTGGCTTGACGCGAAGACAGGAAAAAAATAAATAAGAGGAAACAGAATATTAAAAGAACCGCTATGATCTTTCGTTTAGGGAGAAACACATCGTGGAGGTTTTGTAACCAAGCTCCCTTAAGGACCAGGAACCTTTTTATTCGCTCCTTACGGGGCGACGTCCAAATCCGTTAGTCACTCGCAGGCTATGCCGTTGAAATTACGAAAATGGGCTTAAATTTCTTCGTTCTTTGTAGTAACCGTAACATCACGTAAAAAACGGCTGTCAAGTTCAAGTATTTTGCCGGTTCCTAGCGCAACCGCTGTAACCGGATCATCAGCTATATGGACAGGCAGTCCGGTTTCTTCGGATATCATGCGATCCAGACCTTTGAGCTGCGAACCGCCTCCGGCCAATACGATACCTCGGTCGATCAGATCAGCTGCGAGTTCCGGAGGAGTTCTTTCCAAAGCGATCTTTGCCAGATCAACAATGGCCCGCACAGGCTCGGCTATGGAATCACGCACCTCTTCAGATGTTATAGTAACCATTTTCGGCAAACCGGCAACAAG
>CAYSCK010000083.1:0-3258 GCA_964429525.1 uncultured Planctomycetia bacterium | reverse complement strand
ATAGCCGCGGCCAGCGGCTCTTCAACAAGATAAACTTCTCTTGCGCCGGCGCGCATCGCGGAATCTTTAACCGCCCTGCGTTCAACTTCAGTAATACCTGAAGGTATGGCGATAACCATGCGCGGGCTCACTAAAACTTTTCTCTGATGGACCTTTTTAATAAAATAACGAAGCATTGCTTCGGTAATATCAAAATCAGCGATAACTCCATCCTTCATCGGCCTGATGGCCAGAATATTGCCCGGAGTCCGCCCTAACATTTTTTTAGCCTCATCACCCACAGCCAAAACCCTGTTAGCCGTAGCTCCTTTTTTCAAAGCAACAACGGAAGGTTCACACAGCACAATACCTTCCCCTTTAACATAAACAAGGGTTGTGGCAGTGCCCAGATCAATACCCATGTCATTGGAAAAAAGACCGGTAAGATAACCAAGAACTTTGCGAGGGAACTTCATGAAATTCAACATAGTGGGATAACTATATCAAACACTCATATTTATGTCAACAAAATATTCTTAAATTTGACGCGAAACCTGTTGCTTCCCAATTAGATGGTTCAAAACCGGCATAAAGGCGGGAAATGATTTTTTTACACAGGAGATGTCATCCAGCGTAGCGCCTTTACGGCTTGATAGAGCTGCCACTACCATGCTCATTGCTGTCCTATGGTCAGAGAAGCTTTTAAGATGAACCCCTCCATCAACACCTGACCCATGAATCTATACATTTTCATTATTATTATGGCGTTTAACTTGAATATTAACACCGAGTTTCGTCAAATTGTATCTCATCGACTCTACCCTGTCGGCCTCCTTGACCCTCAGCTCGCCTACCCCCTTAATCAACGTCTTCCCTCCAGCAAAGCTTGCCGCTACCATCAGTATCGGTAACTCATCTATCAAAGATGGGATCTCTGAGCTCTCCACGATCACGCCCTTAAGCCGGCTTGATACAACCTCTATATCAGCAATCGGTTCAAAAGTATTCTTCTTTTTAAGAAGATTAATTTTTGCGCCCATCCTCCTGAGAACATTTAATAACCCGGCCCTGGTAGGATTAATACCCACATCCTTAATGATCAATTTTGAACCTGGCACGATCAAGCCCGCCACAATAAAGAATGCGGCGCTTGATATGTCTCCTGGGATAGAAATTTTTCCAGGAGAAAAAAGATCGCAGCTACGCAGCCGGACCATGTTGCCTGCAACCTTGATCCGGGCGCCAAAGAGCTTAAGCATCCTCTCAGTATGGTCCCGTGTCGCATGCGGTTCGATCACGACAGACTCTCCTTCAGCGGTAATACCAGCCAAAAGTATCGCGGACTTAACCTGAGCGCTGGCAATTTTTTGCTTCCATGTTATACCATGAAGTTCTGCAGGAAAAATTTCAAACGGCAAAAATCCTTCTTTCACGCCGCACTTTATAGAAGCTCCCATTAATTCCAAAGGTTTGATAATCCTCTCCATCGGCCTTTTGTTCAATGATCGAGCTCCTGTCAAAACAGCCGTTACCTTCTGTCCGGCGAATAAACCCGCGAGAACCCGAGTACTGGTGCCGGATTCATTCATAAACAAAGGCTTCTTAGGGCTGATCAGAACGCCGGATGAAAAAACACGCACTTTTGCGGATCTCTTATCTGCGCTGATCTTAATTCCGCAGGCAGACAGCGCCCTTAAGGTCACAAGGCAATCATCGGAAAATAAAAAATTGTTTATTACGGTCCTGCCTTTTGATATTGCCGAAAGCATGAGCGCTCGGTGAGAAACAGATTTATCACCCGGTACACGGACAACGCCTTTTAAATTTTGAACAGGTTTTATTTTAAGCGGCCTCATAATTTGACCCCCGGCATAGCATCTTTCATCTCCCTCGGAAGAGGCGAAGAAAACTTCAGGAACTTTCCCGTTGAAGGATGAGTAACGCCCAGATCTTTGGCATGGAGCGCCAGACGCGAAAAATTCTTTTTCCTGCCGTAAGACATATCACCAAGGACAGGATGCCCTAGGTAACTCAGATGCACGCGCAACTGGTGCGTGCGGCCCGTCTGAGGAAAAAGCTCAAGCGCGGTATAACCTGAAAATCTTTTTAGGACCTTGTAAGATGTGTACGCTTCTTTCGCCTCATCAGAAAAACTTACCGACATCTTTTTTCGGTCTATCGCATGCCTCTTAATAGGCACATCCACTACCCCCTCATCAAATTCTATCTTACCCTCAACTAAAGCGATATAGCGCCGTTCAATGCTATGTTTTTTAAATTGTTTTGACAGGTTTAAATGAGCCGCGTTATTCTTCGCGACAACCATGACACCTGAAGTGTCTTTATCCAGCCTGTGGACAATACCAGGCCTCTCAGGGCTCAGGGTAGAAAGGTCCTGGGTATGGAATAACAGCGCGTTTACAAGAGTATGTTCCATATTACCGGCACCGGGATGTACCACCATACCGCTGGGCTTATCTATAAACAGAAGCTCACTGTCTTCATAAAGTATCTTTAAAGGTATCTCTTCCTTTTGAGGCTTCATCTCTCTTGGAACAAAAGCCTCCCAGCGCACATTATCATTAAGTTTCAGTTTATAATGCGGCTTTACAGCGGCGCCGTTAACAGTCACCTTTTTAGAAATAACCATATCCCGCACGGCCATTCGGGAAAAATTAGACTCTTGAGACTTCACGAAAAGGTCTAGACGGAAATTTGCGAATTCAGGAGTGATCAGGAACTCTTTTTCTTCCATGAGAGTATAATATAGGTAATGACACCAGCCGCAAATATAAGAATACTTATCCACTGGTAGATGCTCAAGCCCCAGTAAAATGGGCGCTCATCCCCCCTGAAGAACTCCATGAAAAACCTTTGCATGGAAGCAAGGATAAGGTATGAAACAAATACCATGCCCGCCCTGAGGCGCGGCCTCAAGTATTTCAGAATGACAAAGATAAACAAAAGAGACGCGGAATCTATAAGCTGCGACGGGAACAGGATCCTGCCTTGCGAAGGAAAAAATATACCCACACTGCCTTCTTTCCCATGGCAACAGCCGTTAAAAAAACAACCTATGCGCCCTATCGCCTGCCCCAAAGCCACATACGGCGCGAAAAGATCGATCATCTGCATAACCGGCAATCTGTTGATCTTTAAAAATAGCGCGGATGAAATAACAGCTCCGATCAAACCGCCGAACCAGACAAGCCCGCCGTGTTGAAGCCTTATTATCTCAAGAGGATCGGCTTTAAAATAATCCCAGCTGATTACCACATA
>CAYSCK010000082.1:0-7458 GCA_964429525.1 uncultured Planctomycetia bacterium | reverse complement strand
CATATACAGGAACATCTGTTTGTTCTTTTATTGAAGTAGGTAGTTTAAAACCATCTTTTCTAATTAAATCTGCTTTTGATGAACCGTGATATAGTGGTGTCCCCTGTGCCTTCACAAACTCAGCAGCACTCTTATACTTCTTAGCTTCTTCTATAACTTCAACACCTTTAATAGAAACATTCTTCTTCATAAACTCAGGGCTCATCCACTTCAAATACATAGCCTCAATAAGATTCTGGGCAAAATTCACATACATCGCCCGCATGATCTTTTTTATCTTAAACCTGGAACTTGCGCCAAAGGCCTGCTTTAGATTTGAATACGCCTTTCTGTTTTGCTTAGGGGAAAGATAGTAGTACAGCCTGCCGCTTAAGCGCGCGAAAAAAAGCCAGGCGTTCAATGGTAAAAACCGCATGGAAAAAACAACGAATTTAAGCGCGATATAAAGAATGGAGTCGCTCACCCAAAACCTCTTGGCCTTTCACTATTTTTAATGTTATCTTCAAGACTATACACTTTGTTCCGGAGCCGAATATCCTGAGCCACTTTTGCCAACGCACGATATCTTTTTCAGTCGTGACCAAGAACTCAGCCCCTCTTTTTTTAGCCGAGCCCAGGACACCGTCTAATTCTTCCGAGCTGTATTCATGATGGTCGTCGAAATAAGATTCCGACACAATAACAGCCCCGAGATTTTTCAAAGCCTTCGCGAAAGAAGACGGATCCGCCAGGCCTGCCAACAAACCGACTCTTTTACCATTTATTACTTCAGGCGCCAGCCTGTCTTTGGTCAAGGCATCGTAAAAATACTCCGGCATATGCACAGTTTCAATAATGCCGGCCTTAGGATTGATCTTATTCAATCTCTCCCTTAAGGTTTTTATCCCGGAGGAAGATAATTCATCAACTCTTGTCAGGCAGAATATATCCGCCCTCTTTAAGGAACCAAGCCCTTCCCTTAATGTCCCGAGAGGCAGTATCAAACCATTCCCGAAAGGGTTGACTGAATTTATCATGACAATATCCAAGTCCCTCTTCAGGCGCCAATGCTGAAAACCATCATCAAGAATAATAGTATCGAACGTTGAATCATTATCCAGGATCTGAGCCTGCGCCATCCTGTCGGACGAACTGAAGACACCGGCTGTTCCTTTCAGATTCTCTCTTAAAAAACACGCTTCATCGCCTAAGAGATAGTAATCCTCAAGGCCAAGCCCGGTATTTTTCTTTGGTTTTTTATATCCACGCAGAAGGATCGCCGCGTGAATCTTCTTCGGATATAGAGAAAGAACCAGGTATTCGACAAAAGGCGTCTTGCCGCTCCCGCCAAAGGTGATATTCCCGACACTTATGGTCTTAAGGCGAGGCCTGTAAGACTTTAAAATATTATTTTCATACAGGAATTTAACGAGCGCAAGAAAAAAGATGTAAAAGAAACTTAAGACAAACAGGATAGGCAAAAGAAAAATATAGGTCCAGGTTACTTTGTTCCGGCTATAAAATGTTTTCAGGCCTTTCATACTTCGTAACTCCTGATTTTACAGACTTCGGCAAATGTCCGCTCTGCCGCGCCTTTGTTAGTATCAAGAATTTTTCTGGCGTTCTCACCCAGAATCCTGCGCTCAGAAGAATTCGCCAACAATCTCCTTAATTCATATTCCAGGCCTTTCAAATCATCCACCTCTACAGCGGCCTTTTCGCGTATAAAGATATCCCTTATCTCTTTGAAATTATCCATGAATCTGCCAAAAATAATAGGCTTGCCGAAAAGAGCAGGCTCAATGGGATTATGGCCGCCTTTAGGCACAAGGCTGCCTCCGACATAGCTCAGATCGGAAAGCCTGTATAAAACACTTAAATCGCCTATGGTATTGACCACCAGAACCTGGGCCGAAGAGACAATCTCACTTGCTGCGATAGTGGAAAGATTTATCGCCTCCAGCCCGCTGAGGCGTATCATGCGGCGTATTTTATCTACGCGGTCCAGATGCCTGGGAGCGATCATCAGCCTTAAATTGGGAAAATCTTTCCTCAGCGATTTATAGATATTAACAATACCATCTTCCTCTCCGTCATGCGTGCTGCCTGCGATAAAAAGCAACGAACCTCTCAGGGATTCTTTCAGCCGCCCCAGAAACGCCGGTTCTTTTAAATCCGCGGATATATCAAACTTTATATTACCGGTAACCTTGACCCTGTCCTTCTGTCCGCCAAGAGAGATGATCCTGTCAGCCGCCTCTTTGGTCTGCATGCAGAACAGATCTATCGCTTTAAGCGTCTCAATAAACATGAACCTGAATCGTTTATATTTTTCAAAGGAACGGTCGGATATGCGGCCATTTACTATAACGACTGGAACACCTCTTTTTTTAGCCAGACGGATGAGATTAGGCCAGATCTCGGTCTCCATGATCACAAGTAAGCCCGGGGAGACAAGGTGCAGCGCCATATTCACCGCAAACGTAATATCAAGCGGCGCGTAAAAAACCACTTCATCTTTTTTAAGGAATTTTTTGACGATCTCATAACCGGTAGGTGTCACTGTTGAGATCGCTATCCGTTTATCCTGCCACGTTGAACGTATCAGGCGCAATAACGATTCTGCCGCCCTTGCTTCACCTACGCTGACCGCGTGAACCCAGACAGTATCCTTGGCCCTTAGGGCGTTAAAGACCTCTTTTTTATAAAATCCGGCCCTAGTCAGTATATCAGGATGAAATCTGCCGCGTATCACATAAACAGGCAAATATATCACATATGCCAGAAATAATAAGATATCGTAAAGTAGATAGATCATATGTATAGTCAAAAGGTCAAAAGTTAAAACAACTTAAAAACGAAAAAACATAAAAACTGAAGAACGCATACATTTTTAATCTTCTTTTTAGTTTTTTGGTTTATGGGTCTTCAAGTTTTTCAGTTTTTTGGTTTTTTTATCTTTAGTCTTCTACGCTCTCGGATGCGCCTTCTCATAAACAGATTTAAGTTTATCGGTCGTTAAATGCGTATATATCTGTGTCGTGGAAAGATTGACATGGCCCAAAAGTTCCTGAACACTTCGAAGATCCGCCCCTCTGTTCAAAAGATGAGTCGCGAACGAATGACGCATCGTATGCGGAGAGACATGGACTTTAAGGCTGATCTTTATAATGTAGGCATTGATGACCTTGCGTATGCCCCTCGCTCCGAGCGGTTTTTTATTTTTATTCAGGAAGATCATCCTGTTTTGGACCCCGCGTTTTTCAATATAGCTGCGTATGGCGCGAAGAGCACGGTCTCCGATAGGGAGCATCCGCTCTTTTTTTCCTTTGCCGAACACCTTGACTGTTGAGCCGATAAAATCCACATCATCTTCCCTCATCGCGACAAGCTCGGATATACGCATGCCCGTTGAATACAAAGTTTCTAACATAGCCCTGTCGCGCAACCCCTTAACAGTCGCGGTATCAGGCGCTTCGATAAGCCTTACCATATCCTCTTCAGTCAGAAATTTAGGCAGGAGCTTTTCCTGCTTAGGCGAGACTATTGAGTCCGTAGGATTTATTTTTATGTATCCTTCCTTGATAAGAAACTTAAAAAGACTGCGCAGGGATGAAAGCTTCCTGGAAACACTCCGAACGGTCAGGTTTTTCTCCTTCAAATGCGCCAGATACTTGCGCACAAAAAGATAATCAATGCTTGCGACATCAATGTCTTTCAGGAAGCTCCTGAACTCTTCCAGATCATGCCTGTAATTCAAAATGGTATGTTCTGAAGCGTTCCTCTCTATCTCCAGATATCTTAAAAATTTTTCAATGTGCCGTTCCATCGTCCGATTTTACAGGGTTGTCTTCCTGACCAGGCGCGTTTTCAGCCGAAGGCAGCTCTCTTGAAGTAAAATGACATTTAGGATAATTACTGCACCCGTAAAAAGACCTGCCCCTGTATGAACGCCTCAATATCAGGTCTCCTCCGCATTCCGGCTGAGGGCATTTGACACCGCTTGAAATTGACTTGGCGTTCTTGCAGGTAGGATAATCGGAACAACTCAAGAATTTTCCCTTGCGGCCCCACTTGATAACCATCTGCTTTCCGCAAAGCCCGCATATCTCATCGGAATATATGACTTCTTTTTTAATATTAGCCGAGGCATACTCAAGTTTCTCTTTAAACGGATTATAAAACTCCTGCAAAATATTGACCCAGTTCATTTGACCTTCTTCCACCATATCAAGCTCTTCTTCCATGTGAGCGGTGAATGTTATATCCATTATTTGGGGAAAATACTCAACAAGCATCTCGCTGACTTTAGACCCCAGCTCAGTCGGCATGAGATAACCCTTCTCCCTCCTTACGTAATCACGGCTGACTATGGTGGATATTATAGGCGCGTAAGTGCTCGGTCGTCCGACCCCGTCTTCTTCCAGCGCCTTGATCAAGGACGCCTCTGAAAATCTGGCCGGCGGCTTTGTAAAATGCTGAGCGCTCGCCAGATCAACTAAATCCAATAATTCTCCGGCAACAAGAAGAGGTAAAGAATTCTTTCCTGCCGCGTCATCTCCCGCTTCATCCTCTGTTTTATATGCAGCCATGAAACCATCAAAAACGACACGGCTTCCTGTAGCTTTAAAATTATATCTACCGCAATTTATAATAACCTGTGTCATCTCCAATTGAGCGGAATTCATCTGGCTTGCGACAAACCTCTTGTGTATCAATTCATAAAGCTTCAATTGCTCAGGGGTCAGGTATTTAGCCAATTCTTCGGGCTTTCGCGAAACCTGCGTAGGCCTTATCGCCTCATGCGCTTCCTGCGCCAGCTTTTTTGATTTGTACATTCTTGCAGACTCGGGCAAGTATTGTTTGCCGAACTCGGAACTTATGTAGGAACGCACCTCGGTTATGGCGCTCTGCGCGACATTAGGGGAATCTGTCCTCATATATGTGATCAGACCGACAGGGCCTTCTTCTCCGAGCTCTATCCCTTCGTAAAGCCCTTGGGCAATGAACATTGTCTTTGTCGGGCTGAAGCGCAGCTTGTTAAAAGCATCCTGCTGTAGAGAACTTGTGATGAACGGCGCCTGCGGATTTTTATTTCGCGGGCTCTTTTCAACACCAGAGACCGCGAAATCCTTACCTTTTAGATCAGTTAATATAGCTGTTGCGTCCTGCTCTTTTACGATCTCAGCCTTCTTATCATCTATCTTGTCCAATATGGCTTCAAAATGTTTCTTGTCTTCTTTGCTATCTCCGGGTTTTTTCTTAAAAATAGCATCAATCGACCAGTATTCCTGGGGCGTGAAAGCCTGTATCTCTTTTTCCCGGTCCACTATCAGGCGTAAAGCGACCGATTGCACCCGGCCCGCGCTTAAGCCGCGAGTTACCTTGCGCCACAAAAGGGGGCTCAGAAAATAACCGACCAGCCTGTCTAAAATTCTCCGCGCCTGCTGCGCCTTGATCTTGTCTTCGTTAAATTGACGGGGCGATTTAAAAGCCGCCTCTATAGCGCTCTTGGTGATCTCGTGAAATTCAACTCTCAATATCTTCTGATCCAGGAGCTTCAGCCATTCTTTAAGATTCCAGCCTATAGCCTCACCTTCGCGGTCAGGGTCAGTCGCGAAATATACGGCTTTAGCGCTCTTGGCGAGTTTGCGCAATTCCGTCAGCAGCTTCTTCTTTCCCGGGATAACGGTCAAATCAGCCTTATAGTTATTTTCGATCTCAATACCGAGTTTCTTTTTAGGAAGATCAACTATATGCCCCATCGATGAAACTACGGAAAATTGCTTTCCCAAGAATTTAGAGATCGTCTTCGCCTTTGCCGGAGACTCAACGATCACGAGGGCTTCAATTGTTTTCTTTACAGCCTTTGCCTTTGCCATATCATCCTTTCATAATTTTTACGAATGACTGCCCGGATATTTTTTTCACGACCTTCTTCAATTCAAGATGTGTCAAGACCGCTAAAACCTCTGAAACACTCATGCCTGCTTCAAGAGAGATATCATCTAAACACTTAGGCTCATCATCCAGCAACTGGGCGATCTTGAGTTCCCTATGGTCAAGTTCAGCTGCCATAAAAACGCCGTCTTCAGGGATCTGCTCTTCTGACACAAAATTAAAACGAAGCTCAGCCAGAATTTCACGAGCCTCCGTCACCATCTTGGCACCGCTTTTAATAAGATCATTCGTTCCGCACGATGTAGCGCTTGATACTTTGCCGGGGATAGCAAAGACTTCCCTTGACTGCTCCAGGGCAAAACGCGCGGTGATCAAAGCGCCGCTTTTCTGGCTTGCCTCAACGACCAGTATTCCGCGCGACAGACCGCTGATAACGCGGTTACGCACGGGAAAATTCTGAGCCAACGGCATGGTATTAAGAGGAAATTCCGAAACAGCAGCGCCATTCTCACAGATCTCTTCAAAGAGCCCCTCATTCTCAGGCGGATAAATATTCAAAAGGCCGCTGCCTAACACAGCTATAGTGCGGCCTTTTTCATCGATTGCCGCCCTGTGCGCCGCTGTATCTATGCCCCTTGCCATGCCCGAGACTATAGTTATGCCGGCGCGGGAAAGAGTGAATGAAAATTCCTTGGCGCAGGACAACCCGTAAAATGACGCTCCTCTTGAACCGACTATCGCCACAGAATTCAGGTCACAGGCCTCAAAACCGCCTTTTACATAAAGAATAACCGGCGGGTCGTATATCTCTTTTAAAAGAGACGGATACTCAGGGTCTTTTTGTGTAAGTATCTTTATATTATTTTTACGCGCCGCTTCCAATTCCCCTGCCGCGTTAAAACTCTTTTTTATGGCAGCCAGGCGTTGCGACATGACCGGCGTCAGAGCGCCGCAAGCGCTTAATTCAGACGGTTTGGCGGAGAGCGCCTTCTCGGCGCTTCCAAAAAAATCTAATATTTTTTTTGTGCGTATACTGCCGAAACAATCTATAGCATTCAGCGTCAAGAGCGCTTCTAACTCGCTGGTCTTCATTTTAAGCACCTCAGAGCTTCCCTGGCAGACTCTTCCACACTCAGCTTATCGCAATTTATCATATGATGCGCCTGAGAATAAAAAGGCATACGCTGGTCCAGCAATTCTTTTATACGCTTAAGCGGGTCTTCCACGTTCAGAAGCGGACGATGCGTAAAATTTTGTGTCCGTTTTAATATCATCTCAGGAGAAGAAGTAAGGCAGATCACGATACCGCTTGATTTCATAAGGCGGATATTATCAGGATCAACAAAAGTACCCCCTCCGCACGCAACTACAAGCCCGTCTTTTTTACAAAGGCCGGCTACAATGCTTTTTTCCACTGACCTGAAATAGCTTTCGCCTTTGATCTTGAAAATATCCTCAACAGGCATATCTTCTTTTTCAACTATCAGATCATCCATGTCAATAAAATTGCGCTCGAGGCTCTTTGCCAAAGCCTTGCCTGTGGCAGTCTTGCCTGTACCCATAAAACCAACCAAGTAC
>CAYSCK010000081.1:0-7470 GCA_964429525.1 uncultured Planctomycetia bacterium | reverse complement strand
AAGAGACATCTCGCCGGAAGGAAAAACATCAATATCCCGTTTATATGTTTTTATATTGCCCCTTTGGATCCCCGATAAAACATTGAAAACATTCTTTTCGCTGGATTGGCCTTTCCAAAAATCCTCTATAGCTTTTTTATACTCTCTGCTACTCCCCAGCCTAGGGAAACCATAAGCATAACTCTTCATTTTTTAACCTCCTATTTTCTATCCCAAGGCCTGCATACGCTCTTTGAGGGACGTGATTTTTCTTCGATCTTCCTTAAAAATTCTAAAGCAGACTTCTCATCCTTATCCAGTAAAATACTTTGGAGCTCAATCAATTCTTTCTCATCCAGCGAAATTACTTTGCCTACCATTTCCGAATTTCAGGAAATTCGTTAAGACACCTGTCTCGGAAACCCTGACGACGATCTTCTTATTTGCCGGAATCATTTTCTTGGCAAAAATATTTATATTATTATGGCCTATATTAAGGAAGGCGGTTTCCCCGGAAGCCATTGCTTTCTCGCGCGCCTCTTCAATATTTTTTACCCTATACACTTTCTGATCTTCCTTAAAATATGCCGTGGGAGGTTCGAGCCTGATATACCGCGCTCCTGTCATCTTGCATGCGGACATTGTTTTTACAGACGCCCCCTTGAAATAAACTGGGGCGGCATCAATCACGATTTTTATCTTATATTTCCTAATCAGATGCGCAGTCATAGGGCAATTCAAGCTTCTCGGTAGAAAAACAACTCCGTTAGAAACATTTTCTCCGTATGTGGGCTTAAGATCTGCGAATTCTGCTTGAATTTTATTTCTACTGCGTAGAATTCGGGCTGCCTCTCCGGCCTCTTTTGTACCGCCCACAACCAGCATCATTTCTTATTCTCCTTACCGAAAACAACCTCCAACTCATTGATAAGCCGAAGATTATCCCTGCGCCTTCTTACAGCTATTCTGATATATTTGTTATTCAGCCCGCGAAAGTTGCTGCAATCGCGGATAAACAGGCCGTGTTTTATCAGACGTGCCTGCAATTGGTTAGAGGACAAACGTTCTTCTATCTTTACCAACATAAAATTTGCCGATGATTGAAATGGTTTCAACCCTTTAATTTGACTAAGGCGCTGATACAAGAAATCACGTTCTTGTAATAACCTCCTCTTGCTTTCTCTCACAAATTCCTCGTCCTGCAAGAGCGCTTCACCAACAGCTTGCGCAAATATATTAACCGGCCAGGGTTGTCCGGAACTTTGTATCCGCTTTATAAACTCAACACGGCCTACTGCGTAACCGAGTCTTAATCCTGCCAGTCCGAAGAATTTCGTCATTGACCGTAAAACGAGCAGGTTATTGCTTTTTACGGCAACATCAACAAGGCTATATTCCTCTGCTAAATCAATGAAGGCTTCATCTAAAATCAACGTAGCCTTCTTTCGTCGTAATTTTTCCGTTAAATACTCTAAATCCTTTTTGGGCATCAACATTCCCGTAGGATTATTGGGATTACATAGAAAAACGATATCGCCTTCACCAGCCTGCTCGACAATTTCTTCTACAGAAAAGCTGAAGTTACTTTTTTCTTCCGATAATATGTATTTAATCTTTACTCCGGAATCCGATAAGGCTTTCTCGTACTCCCCGAAAGAAGGTAAAAGGATAACCCCGCCTCCAGGCTTCAATGCGTAAACTGTGCGATATATAATATCAACGGAACCGTTTCCTACAACAATGTGTTCAGCGCCTATGTTTAAATATTTTCCTAAGGCCTTTTTGAGGGTTAAGCTTTCTCTGTCGGGGTATCCGGAGATATCACGAATCATGGAACGGATAACATTAGATATACCGCGCGGGATGGCAAAAGGATTAACATTAGAACTGAAATCCGTAATGCGGTCTTTTCTCAACCCGAATACCCTAGATACTTCTTCGATATTCCCGCCATGCATAAAATTTTTGTTCGCCATAAAATAAAAAATCCTTAAGCTCTGTTTAGAACTTAAGGATTGCACCCTGCTTACTTAATCCTTCCGCGAGGAAATTCCGGTTATTAGATACCACCTAATAACCAAACTCCCGATACACAGGTAGGTCTTCTGGCTTCCGGATCAATCTACTCATCACGCCTTCCCATCTCATAATATCAAGACAGTGGCTTATTGTGACTTTCGTCCCCGGTTACAGCGGCGGGACCGCGCTTGTCTTTACAAGCTTCCCTTTTATCCTGCATAAGCAGGACCTGTATATATTTGTGTTATAAAACTAAAAAACCCAACCTCGCTTATAGAGGTTGGGTCAAAGAATCTTCCTTTTAAGACTATTCTTGAGCACCTCTATTCCCGGAGGGGTTCGTATTCTGACTCGCAAGCCACATAGTGCGCCTGCATACAGTTGCGGGTACAGTTTCGGGCTTTCACCGAATTCCCTGCGAAACTTGTATTAATTTAAACATACGTCCACTGCTTTGTCAAGCAATTCAATGGAGCCTTAAGCCGGACTTTTAACAAAAGCTCACTTCTGCGCTTTACCCTGCTTGGCAACCGCTTCCATCGCCTTTTTAACCTCCTCCGGATCTCCCAGATAATAACTTTTGACCGGTTTTAAATCGGCATTTAATTCATAAACCAGGGGTATGCCTGTAGGAATATTCAATTTTACTATCTCTTCGTCGGAAACATTATCCAGGTATTTAACTAATGCCCTCAAGCTGTTGCCATGAGCGGCGACAATAACCCTCTTTCCGGACTTGATAGCTGGGGCTATTGTTTCATGCCAATACGGCAGAAAACGCGCAACCGTGTCCTTAAGGCACTCAGTCAAAGGGACATCCTTAGGATTCATATCCTTATAACGGGGGTCATTCTTGGGAGAGCGCGGGTCGCCGGGCTCAAGCTCCGGAGGAGGCACGTCGTAACTTCTTCTCCAGACAAGCACCTGATCTTCCCCGAACTTTGCCGCGGTCTCTGCTTTATTCAATCCCTGCAGAGCGCCATAATGCCTTTCATTCAAGCGCCATGAATTCTCAACCGGCAGCCACATCTGATCCAATTCATCCAAAGCAATCCATAAAGTTCGTATAGCCCTTTTTAACATAGAAGCAAAAGCTATATCAAAGACAAAGCCTTCTTTTTTAAGGAGCTGGCCCGCCTTTTTGGCTTCCAGCATCCCTTTCTCCGAAAGGTCAACATCCGTCCATCCGGTAAACCGGTTTTCCTTATTCCAGACGCTCTCTCCATGCCTCAAAAGTATTAGTTTATAAATTTTAAGCTCCTTTCCGAACGGAATCTCTCAATCCCTGTGTGAAATAATTTAGCAATTTTAAAAAACAATCCCTCACCCGATGCATACATTAAATTTTTCGGCCAGCGTTAATTCTATCAAACAACACAATCTTGTCAAAACATTTCATATCCAAAAAAACCGGCTTTTTCTCTTTTTGGCGTAAGCCCCATTCTGTTGTTTGTTGACAATTCCTACCCTGTCGTCTATTATGTTCACAAATGAAAAAAGCGATATTATCAGCTATCATCTGGTTTTATATCTGCGTACTGACCATACTCGTCTACTTGGCGGTATTACTATGCGTAATACTTTTTTATCCCTTTGATAAAAAACGCAAACTTGCGCATATGCAGTGTTTCTGGTGGTCTGACGCGGTGATCGCGCTCAACCCCTTCTGGAAAGTTCAGGTCAATGGAAGGGAGAATATTGATAAGAACCGCACATATATCATAATAGCCAATCACCAAAGCCTCGGAGATATAGTAGTAGCTTATCAGATGAAGATGCAATTCAAATGGGTCGCCAAGCAAGTCCTGTTCAAGATACCTTTTATAGGCTGGTCGCTATCGCTTACCAGGCATATCAAACTCGAGAGAGGTTCTTTCGGCAGTATAAAAAAAGTTTACCGTGAGGCCGCCCAGTGGCTGCGCAAAGGGATATCCGTCTTCTTCTTTCCTGAAGGAACAAGAAGCGAAACAACGCAGATAGGTGATTTTCGTAACGGTGCCTTCAAGCTTGCCATAAAAGAGCGCGTGCCGATACTGCCCGTCATATTTGAAGGCACCGGGACCGCCATACCCAGAGGAAACTGGATCTTCGGAGTAAAGACATTCGCCAAGCTGAAAATACTGCCTGCCATTGAAACAACTTCCTACCAGCCTGCGGACTTCGCCAAACTCAGAGATTTAGCGCATTCAATCCTGGAAAAAAGCTAATCTCTTTAAAATTTCATCCTTCTGTTATTTTCTGCACCCGGCCTTATCGAGCATTTCCTTGGCATGAGTAACAGAGATATCGCTCTCCTTCTCTCCGCTCATCATCTGTGCCATCTCCCTGATACGGCCATTCTTATCCAGAAGGTCCAGAGTCGTTACTGTGCGGCTTCCGACGGTATTTTTGAAAACCTTAAAATGGCGCCCGGCAAAACTCGCTATCTGCGGTAGATGCGTAACCAATATCACCTGGCGGTCAGCCGCGAGATCGCAGAGTTTCTTACCGATCACACTGCCCAGCCTTCCGCCGATCTGGGCATCTATTTCATCAAATATCAGGACAGGTATAGGATCTACTTTTGTAAGTGCTTTTTTCAAAGCCAGCATCACACGCGCGGCCTCGCCGGATGAAACTATTTCTGAGAGCGGTTTTAACTCCTCCCCCAAATTAGGGCTGATAAAGAATGTAACAAGATCGGAGCCGTCAGCCCTGGGCTCCACAGGGCTTATTCGGCACTCAAAACGGACATGGGCGATCCCAAGATCCTTAAGCTCTGACTCTATCGTCTTTGCAAGAGACGCGGCAACCTTGCGCCTCTCTTTGGTAATCTTTCCTGCCGCATCCTTCAAAGCTTTCTCCGCTTTCTTAAGGCTTTCGCAAAGGACACTATCATTATGCTCAATATTTATAAGAAAATCATAACGCTCTTTGGATTTCTTATAAAATGCCGCGGCATCCTCTATCGTCGGCCCATATTTGCGCAGGATATCCTGGTACGCGTCGCATCGCTGGGAAAGTTCACGCGCCTCCTGGGGTTCAAACGAGAGCTTTTCCTGATACTCCCTTAGATCTGATAAGATATCCTCTGATAACGACTGCAGGCCTTCCAGCTTTTTCTCAAACGCTGCGACCTTTTTGTCTATAGAAGACAGCGGCCGCATAAAAGAAAATGTCCTGGAGATCGAGTCGCTGATACCGCTCTGGTCGCTTTCAAATACGCTTATCAGGGCGCTGACGTTCTCAAAAAGTTTTTCACAATTTTTTAGCTGAGTTTCTTTCTCCATCGCCTCTTCATAGCTTTTCGTATCCAGGCTTACGCGCTCAAGCTCCATTATCTGATGGCCCAATAGATCAACATCGCGCTCACGCGTCATAACGCCTTCCCTGATCTCATCAAGCGAATGATTAATATTTTTATACTCCTCATAAAGCGCCGCGTACGCGTTTTTCAAAGGGCCTATAGAGCCGCAAAGCCTGTCTAATATCTTTATATGCGATTCTGAAGCGAGTAGCATTTGATGATCATTAGGCCCGTGAAAATCCACCAACAGATCCCCGACCTCTTTCAGCTGGCTGAGCGTTATGGAAAAACCGTTGAGCTTGATTTTATTTTTTCCGTCGGGCATAGTAGTGCGGCTTATAATGATCTGCCTGTCGTCGCCGTCCAAGAATTCTTTAAGCAATTCATTTTCCTTTATAAGCTCTCCTGGAAGTTCTCCGACCATCTCAACTACGCACGGGATCTTGGGGTCATGCATCTGATTCAAGCTGAACCTCTCCCCTAAAGCATACCGAAGAGCCCCGATAAGAATTGATTTCCCGGCCCCGGTCTCGCCTGTCAAGACATTAAGGTCTTCCACAAATTCAATCAAAAGGCGGTCAATAAGGCCGAAATTCTGAATTATAAGCTGTGTGATCATGAATTTAATTCCCGTTTAATAATGCGTTGTATCACTTCCCATGATCGCCCAACGCAAGACCGCGCTTTTAGCGCGTGGATTATCAAAGCATTCCTTTGCCGATGGGCGTATCGCCTTAAGGGAGATATCGGAATATATCCCGGCAGACAGGCCTTCCTCAAAAGACTTCATCACCCTCTTATCTTCACCTGAATGAAATGTTAAGACAGCAACCCGGCCGCAAGGCTTAAGGCATATCGGCAGATTTCTTAAAAACTGCTCAAGCGCGGAAAACTCATCGTTAACCTCAATGCGCAAAGCCTGAAAAACCCGGCGGATAGATGTATTTATCTCTTCTGCGGAGGTCTTAGGCGCGATAGAAGACAAAATCTCTTTTATCGTATCCGTAAGCATATTTGTCGTGGAGATCTTATTGCGCTTTTCGTAAATGACCCTGGCAAGCTCCTGGGAATATGGTTCATCCGCGTTATCGAAAAGTATCTTTTCCAAAGCTGTTTCGGAGACTGATTTGATCAAAGCAGAGGCCGGCTGTCCGCGCCGGGGATTGAACCTTAGATCAAGCGGAGCTTTCCATTTGAATGTAAAACCCCGTGCCGGATTATCCAATTGCATTGATGAGACGCCTAAATCCGCAAGTATGAAATCAAACCCGCCTCCGGTCTGGGCAAGCAACTTATGTATACCGGCAAAATTGATCTGTTTTACAATAAGAGCTTCGTCACTAATACCCAGGGCCCGAAGCCGAGCCTCAGTACGCGATATCTCTATCGGATCAACGTCAATACCAAAGAGGCGCCCGCCAGGTAAGATACGCCCTAGAAGTTCCTGCGCGTGAGCGCCAAACCCTAACGTAGCATCCAAGCCTGTCTGGCCAGGCTTTGGATCAAGGACCTGTATAACTTCTTCAACGAAGACAGGCCGATGCATGCCGGCGGGGGTCTTGCCGCTCTTAATTATCTTCTCAACATCATCGGCGTATTTTTCGGGATTAAGCTCCTTGTACTTTTCATCAAAACGCCTGGGGTGCGTGCCCATATAACGCTGACGACGTTTTCTCTTTAAAATTCCGTCACCTGATGCCGTATTTTCCATAATAGAGCTTTACAATTTATCGTACTTTGTATGCCTGCCTTTAGCTTTTTCTACGGGGTACTTTGCCTCATTTTTCTTAAGCTTTTCTTCCATGGCGCTTATCAGGTCTATCCCTAGATTATCCGCCAATTCAAAAAGGTATAACGCGATATCGGCGATCTCATCTTTGATATCAGCTTTATTCTGTTTCACGTATTCATCGACCTCCTGCGCGGTCTTCCACTGAAAATGCTCCAGGAGTTCAGAGGCTTCAAGAATGATCGATACAGCCATGTTCTTGGGATCGTGAAACTGCATCCAGTCGCGCTCATCCCTGAATTTCAGCATCTTTTTAGTCACTTCCTTTATTTCACTCATAACGATCTCCCGCATTTGTATTTTATCACTTCTGATCAAACCAATGTTGTGTTTTTACGCAGACCTTGGACAGCATCAGCATAACTGGCACCTCAATCAAAACGCCGACAACTGTTGC
>CAYSCK010000080.1:0-7471 GCA_964429525.1 uncultured Planctomycetia bacterium | reverse complement strand
GGGCGCTCTGAAAGTCAAGCTTTTGGGCAGAGGGTATGCTTGGCTTGATACAGGGACATATGATTCATTGATAGATTCGTCAATTTTCATTAAAACAATAGAGGAGAGGCAGGGTTTGAAGGTCGGCTGCGTTGAAGAGATAGCTTATCGCATGGGCTATATTGATGCCAGGCGGCTTTTAAAACTCGCCAAAGCCATTCCTACAACATACGGTGATTATCTTAAAGGAGTTTTAGAAGATGAGAAATAAGATTTTGATCTTTGGAAAAGGTTTCATAGGCGACAGGCTTGCCAAGGATCTTGGCGCCCAGGTATCAGTCAGAAGGATACTGAAATTTTCGGACGCGGAAGCTGAGATCGCTGAAAAAAAGCCGGACTTCATAATTAATTGCATAGGATACACAGGGGCGGAGAATGTGGATGGATGCGAGGATGATAAAGACAAGACGCTTGTGTCTAATACCTTCGTTCCGATCATGCTTGCCGAAGCAGCTTTGCGCCGCAAGATAAAATTTGTCCATATAAGCAGCGGCTGTATTTATAAATATGACTATAAGCGCGATAAGCCGGTTACGGAAAAAAAGGCGCCGGATTTTTTTGGCCTGTTTTACAGCCGCTCTAAAATTTATACAGAAGGGGCTCTTGAGGCGCTTTGCGACAGTTATGGGGCGCTGATCGCGCGCATACGCATACCTTTGGATGACAGGCCTCATCCGCGTAATATCCTGAACAAGATATTAAAGTTTAAAAGAGTCATTGATGCCCCTAATTCCGTCACTTATCTGCCGGATATGATAGGCGCTTTAAAGCATCTTATTAAGACCGATGCCTGCGGCATATACAACGTTACAAATCCCGGAGGGTTGAAATATCCGGATCTTTTGGATATCTATAAAAAATATGTGCCGGATTTCAATTATGAAATAATAGATTATAAGAAACTTGGTCTGGTCAGGACAAATCTTATAATGTCGGCGAAGAAACTTGAAAAGTCGGGTTTCCGTATGAGGCCCATAAACGAGGTATTGGAAGAATGCGTAAAAACATACATAAAATATTAGTAACAGGCGGTGCAGGTTTTATAGGCAGTGAATTTGTAAGGCAGTCTGCCGCGCGCGGCAGTAAGATAATCGTGGCTGATTGCCTGACTTATGCCGGAGACAAAGCGAGGCTTGTTTCGGCGGCAGGCGGAATTCGTTTCTATAAATGCGATATATCAAAAGCTCCGTCCCTTGATAAGGTCTTTAAGAATGAATCGCCGACCCATGTGGTGCATTTTGCCGCGGAGAGCCATGTTGACAGGAGCATTTATGACGCATCTCCTTTTATTACGGCAAATGTTTTGGGCACACAGGTGCTTCTGGATATCTCGCGTAAATATAAAGTTGAGAAATTTGTCCATATTTCAACAGACGAAGTTTATGGTGAGATAGCCCGAGGCAGATTTAATGAGGAGTCACCTTTGTCGCCCAACAGCCCGTACGCGGCATCAAAGGCCTCAAGCGATTTGCTTGTCAAGGCGTATGCCCGCACGCATAATTTTCCGGCTGTTATTATGCGCGCGAGCAACAATTATGGCATGTGGCAGTATCCGGAAAAGCTTATCCCTGTTGTCATTCTCAAGGCTCTGAAAAATCAGAGAGTCCCGGTTTATGCAAAAGGAGAGAATGTTCGTGAATGGCTCTTTGTCTCGGATTGCGCCGACGCCATACGCGTTGTTTTGGAAAAAGGCAGGATAGGCGAAGTCTATAATGTGGGGAGCGGCCATGAGAAGAGGAATATAGAAACAGTTAAGGCTATTTTGCGCTTATTGGGGAAACCGGACAGTTTGATTGAATTTGTGAAGGACAGACCTGGCCATGACCTTCGTTATGCCCTTGATTGCTCAAAGATCAAGTCTTTGGGTTGGAGAGTAAAGATTGATTTTGAAATAGGCATGGCTCGGACAGTTGAGTGGAATAAAGAGAATTTATCCTGGCTTGAGAGTAAGCTTGTGTTTTTGGCTTCCTACTGGAAGAAGGTATATAAAAAGCAATAAGGTAATTCCTCAATAGTCCTGTCTTGTCGATCTTCAATGAACGCCATATTCGGCAATAATTTACTCAGGAGGATGGCTCATGAAAGATTTAAAAAATGCTGTTTTATTGATCTCAGGCGCGATATTACTTATATGCGTCTATTCATTTCTTCTGGGGAATGAAGTTTTTGCCGGTAAATTCACCAATAGTTTCTTAGCCTGGTATATGCTGGCAAAAGGTTTATTTTGTTCGGCGGCCTTGTGCCTCCTGGCGATAATAGCAGGGAAGAAATAATATATAAGAATGGTGAAATGCTTAAGATGAAAAATGTCAGCATACAAGCATTTACGGTATTTTTTCTTTTTTTATGCCTTTTTTTATTTTCTCCATTATACGATCTTTAAAGATGCTCATCATATCTTTTTATATCTTTTAGGTGATATCGCGTTTCTCTTTGTTGATGTCCTGATCGTGACACTGGTGTTGCACAGGCTTCTTTTGTTCCAGGAGAGGCGGTCAGTGCTCAAGAAGCTAAATATGGTAATAGGCACTTTTTTCAGCGAGGTGGGGAGTGAGCTTTTAAGGCAGTGCCACGGGTTTAACCAGAATGAAGCTATGGGGCGGCACCTTGTTGTAAATAAGGACTGGACTGATAAAGACTTTGCGAAAGCGGTTAAAAGTGTCAGGAACCATGAAAGCAGTATATGCTGTAAGAGCGCCAGCCTTAAGGAAGTTAAGGATTTTCTGGTAGGAAGAAGGCAATTTCTGCTTAATCTTCTGGAAAATTCCAACCTGCTTGAACACGAATCTTTTACTAATCTGCTATGGGCTGTATTTCACTTGACGGATGAGTTGGCGCATAGAAAAGATCTGATGATGCTGCCTGGGGCGGATTACAAACATTTGGCAGGAGATATCGCAAGGGTGTATCAGCAATTGGTTCTGCAGTGGCTGAATTATATGAAACATCTGAAGAAAGAATATCCTTATCTTTTTTCATTGGCGGTGAGGACTAACCCGTTTGATGCTGATGCGTGTGTGGAGATACAGTGATAAGATCAGAAAATAAAGACAGGCGGCGGATAAAAGAGATGGTTGCAATGAAGATAGCTCCAGGGATTGCAATTTTGGCAATAGTTTTTATATTGTTTTCCCTGTTTGCGGCTTATGCTTCACAGCCTGAAGGCGGATGGAAAAAAGATTCAGTCGTTGAGGGCGAGGCTCTTGTTATCAGCTGGCAGGATTCTGAAAATCGTCCAAAGGTGGTCGCCTGGATGCAGTATTCCGGTATTCCTCAGACTTATTTAGTGCCTGAAGGTGCTTCTTATATTGAGATACCCAGAAAAGGCGTCAACGTGATCTCGAATGAGCTGATGGTAATTCCTGAAAACAACCGATTGAAGCCTGCTGTAATTGATGTTGCGCCGGATATTAAGGAAGTTCAATTCAATCCTGAGCCCATACCTCAGGATGAAGTGTGGTTCTGGGGTTTTACTCCACCCGATCCATGCCCGTCACCAAGCGGTCCGTCCGCTATGTCTGTTACCGCGCGCCTTATCAATAAAAAAGGAATTTATAAAAATATCCATGGCGCTTTTGTATGGAGTATTAAAATTGACAGCCGGGATAAGTACGAGGTCCCATTCTATTTTATTGCCAATCCTGAGGGTGTTTTAAAGTCTGTATCTATCAAGGGTTTTGACCGGGCGAGTGATATTTTTCAGGCTCTATGCCATGCTCATCACGGCGCGCCCTGCAAATTCGCGCTTGAAACTGACGGTAATGCCTGGGGAAGATCGCATCAGATTATCTTTGAACCTGATCCATCTTTTGAGCGATCAGGATGCTCTGTCTGAACGGCGTTTTAAAGAGAGCGATCGGGTGAGTATATCCAGACTACTTCAGAGCTGTTGAGCGCGGATAATATTGTGTAAACAGGAATTAACAGGATTATGGATGATATGCTTTCTTATCTCACAAAAATATATTGACGCATTATGGCAGGCCTTGTTGTTCTATGTACATTTTTCAAATTAAAAGGGGTTGTGATGAGCATAGTATCGCCACGAGAAATGCAGGAGCTTAAACAGAGTATCTCAGGGTGCAAGAAGTGTTTATTGGCGGCTACACGCACCAATGCGGTTTTCGGCGTTGGCAGCTTAGACGCCAAGGTGATGTTTATTGGTGAGGCGCCAGGAGCCAATGAGGACAAGCAGGGAATTCCTTTTTGCGGCGCGGCAGGAAAAGTTTTGGATGAGCTATTGGCTGTTGCGTCTCTTAAGCGAGAAGAGGTATTTATCGGAAATATTTTAAAATGCCGCCCTCTTGGAAACCGTAACCCTCAGAGCAATGAGATCGTTGCTTGTACGCCTTATCTTGATGCTCAGATCGTTTTTATCAAGCCGGCAGTGATTTGCTGTTTGGGTAACTTTGCTTCAAGTTATGTGATGAATAAATTTGGATTAGCCGACAAGGTGCAGGGAATTACCAAGATCCACGGCTCTATTTTTATTGCCGATTCAGGCTATGGAAAGATAAAGATCATGCCGATGTTTCATCCGGCGGTTGTTGCCTATGATGCTACAAAGATGTCTATCTTGGCAAGAGACTTTGCTATTTTGAAAAATATACCCAAGGAAAAACAGCGGGGATAGAAAAAACTTTGAGCCGGTAAATAGAACGGCCTCAGATTTTTAAAAAAAGGAGTTAACGCTCATAATTAAGTTTGCACGTAGTATTATTCTGATTTTTGTCATCGTTTTGTGCGCGTGTGGTTGTGAGCCTCCCGCGCGTACGCTTTCGTTTGCAAATACTCTCTCAGCGGACAACGTGCCGATTGCTTACGCGGTGTACGGCCCGACGACTGATCCGGCCGTGGTCCTTGTGCACGGGTGGAGCTGCGACAGCCGTTACTGGCACAATCAAATCCCGTATTTCTCTAATACGAAATACAGGGTGATCACCGTCGATTTGGCAGGCCACGGTAATTCTGGTTTCGGCAGGAAGGTCTATACCACGGAAGCGTTCGGCCAGGACGTGGCTGCAGTATTGCGGAAGATTGATGTGAAGAAAGCAGTATCGGTGGGCCACTCAATGGGAGGAGAGATAATTCTATATGCGGCTAAGATCGCGCCTTAAGGGTTATTGGCCCAAAATGGAGATCATCGGGCTTTGGGTGAACAGTTGTTGGCAGGTGAAGATCTTGATGAGGTTAAATGAATTGGGATGAACTAAAAAATCCGGCCCGGTTTCAGGTAACATTTTTCAAAAATTTTTCGTCGTTGAAAGGAAAAAATGGTTAGCGCGAATGATTTAAAACGTAGGTCAATGGTCATGATTGAAGGAGAGCCTTATCAGGTGACGGAGGTAACTATCGCGGTGCCTTCGGCGCGCGGGGCGTCAACAATGGCGCGGGTTAAAGCGCGGCATATGGTAAACGGTACGATGTGCGATAAAAATTTTAAAGCGGCCGAAAAATTTCAAGAGGCGGATGTAGATATCGTAGAGGCGACTTTTAGTTATAAAGATGAGAATACTTATTACTTCATGAACCAAAGTACCTACGAAACAATTGGGCTTTCCAAAACAGTGGTTGGCGATGCGGCCGGTTATTTGATTGAAGAGCTGGCGGTTAAAATAATGATGTATAAAGATGTTGCAGTATCACTGGAATTGCCGGTTATTGTGCATCTAAAAGTTGTAGAAACCGAGTTTGCCTCACAGCAGTCGGGTAGCGCTGGAGGAGGGACGAAAGCCGCGATTTTGGAAACCGGTTTGTCCGTGAAGGTGCCCAAGTACATTGAGCCAGGAGAGACAGTACGCGTTAATACTGAAACAGGGGAATCAAGCGGTAGAGCGTAGCGACCGAATCGCTATTATGGATTGAAATACCCTATACCGGTTCCAGGTAAATCTTTGCAGCGTAATAGGTTTTGCTATAAGTGTCCCTATATGAAGAAGCGAGTATTTGATAGAAGCGGGGAGAAAGTTTGATTTGGCATGAGTGATAGGCTACAAAAAATAATTGAGAATAACGTAGAGTTCGAAAAAGAATCTCCATATAATTTCTGCGATCGTTGGTGTGAAAGATGTGTACACGAAACGCAAGTCCGCTGCATCCTTTATAAAGATGAGCTAGAGCGTAAAACTACTTGTATCGCGCATGGACGGGACGAAGATGATCCAGAAGTAACCAAAGCGGTTATGGATGCGCAATATGGTGAATTTGGTGAGAAGCTAAGGGAGTATGTTGACAAACTTGGAATTGATCTGGATAATCCTGATATAGATGAAGCCGATTTAGATGAGGGGCATATGATTGATGTCGAAACTTTGCCCGAAGAGATTCAAAAACATATTAGGTTTGTGGAAAATAACCACCTACTTGCCACAGCAGAGCAATATCGTAAGAGGGCGCATGATTTCTTGAAGGAGACGTTTTATAAAGACGGAAAGAAGTATGCAAAGCTTGATTTAGATTTTCAAACCGTTTCTTGGTACCATACGTTGTTATCGGCTAAATTACAAAGGGCTCTAGCGGGTTTTCATGAGCCGGTGAGTGAGGATGAATTTGGGCTTTATGATGCTATAGCGCAGTTTCAGGTTTGCAAAAAAGCTATAAAGCAATCCGTTGAAGCGTTGCGTAAGATATCTACGAATTATTCTGATTTTGTGCAACAGATACAAGTAATGATAGCTTTGCTCAATAATATTTATAGTCGCATCGTGGCTATGGAAGAGAGTGTATGAAAAGTCGCGGCAAAGTCCGTTTTAAACGCGAGGGGAAGTTCTGGGTTTATATTGTAGAGTGCGCGGACGGAACGTATTATGCCGGATCTACGAATGTTTTGGAGAAGAGATTAAAGGAGCATAATAAAGGGAAGCGGGGCGCTAAATACACGAGAGACAGAAGGCCTGTAAAATTAGTATGGAGTAAGCAGTATAAATATTTTAAGCTGGCGTTTTTGGATGAGATAAGAATAAAATCACTACGTCGGAAACAAAAAGAGGCTTTGATAAATGGTACAAAATAACAAAGAATCTATTCCAAAGTCTAATCTGCGGAAAAATCTTGCGTCCAAAAAACGGCGCGACATTTTCCTTACCTGAGTTCGGAGTGGTAACCAAAAGTTTTATCTCAAGATTTTGGATACCAATAGAGTATTGGAGGAGGCAAGGAGTTACGCGAAGAGGAAATGCCCGGCTGCCAAGCGTACAGGGTAAATCTTGCTGCGCAACATTTACCCCACGCAGCACGGACATGCCAGCCAAAAGTTTTTTTGAAAACTTTTGGCTGACCCTTGGTTTGTTCTCTACAAGTTGGCTAAACCGTTCTTTTTTACAGCGTTTCAGGTTGAGTTAGCTGAATAATGCACCGCCCGCTGGGGCGGGCTACGTGGGTGGTGTTAGCGCCGTTCGCCTTCGTTGGGGCTCAGGCTCACTTGGCGGCCGCC
>CAYSCK010000079.1:0-7483 GCA_964429525.1 uncultured Planctomycetia bacterium | reverse complement strand
TGTAAAACCTCTTTTCGGAAGGCGCCTGAAGAGCATTGTCTGTCCGCCTTCATAACCAAGCCTGAAATGACGTCCGGAACGGGATCCCTGCCCTTTATTTCCACGGCCTGAAGTCTTGCCGCGACCAGAGCCAACACCACGGCCCACAATCCTTTTTCTCTTACGCGCTCCTTTAGGAGCCTTAATATCAGTTATGAACATCTTCTTGTCCCTCAGATTGCGATGATTGACGCCTCAATGAAAAAACTTCCAGCTCATGATTCAGCTGTTTAAAACCTTCTATGGTCGCTCTGATAACATTCAAAGGATTGTTGCTTGTAATACACTTTGTCAAAATATCCTTTATTCCGGCAGCCTCACAGACCGCGCGAACCGGCCCCGAAGCAATAATACCTGTACCTTCTACGGCAGGTTTTAACATAACGCGCGCTGAACCGAACTTACCGACGACATCATGTGAAATGGTCGTACCCTGCATAGGCACATCCATCATAGCTTTTTTGGCCTGCGATATCCCCTTACGTATCGCATCAGAAACTTCATTTGCCTTACCCAGGGCTATTCCAACTCGGCCACGCGTATTGCCTACAACAACCAAAGCGCTGAAAGACATTTTCTTGCCGCCTTTGGTGACTTTCGCAACACGGCTGATTCTGACAACTTTCTCTATAGCTTCTTTAGACTCGCCAATAACAATAGGTTGAACCATATTAGAACTCCAATCCGCCCTTTCGTGCCGCTTCAGCAAACGCCTTGATGCGGCCGTGATAATCATATCCGCCCCTGTCAAAAACAACGCGGGAGATCTTTTTCTCTTTTGCAACCTGCGCTACAGCTTCGCCCAACAAGGCAGCAGCCTTCATATTACCGCCATAGGTTGACTTCTTCTTCAAGTCCTTATCCACAGTCGAAGCGCTTAAAAGCGTCGCGCCGTTAGAATCATCAATAATTTGCACAAAAAGGTTTTTCAGACTTCGGCGCACATTTAAACGCGGCTTGTCTGTCGTGCCGACCACGCTCTTTCTGATCCTTAAATGCCTTCTCTTCCTGCCTGTTATTTTTACTTTCATGTTTTTCCCCGTTAAAGTACCAGATCTTTATCGATGCGCTCTCTACTGTATTTTTAAAGGAATTTACTTGGTTACCGCTTTACCGACTTTTCTTCTGATGCGTTCGTCGCTATAACGTATACCCTTGCCCTTATAAGGCTCCGGCGGGCAGATATCCCTGATCTCTGCGGCAACTTGCCCGACCTTTATCTTATCAATGCCTGAGATCGCGATCTCAACCTGTTTTGAAGCATCGATCTTTATGCCTTCCGGTATAAGATACTCAACCGGATGGCTGAAACCCACATTAAGCTTCAAATTTTTTCCCTGTACCTGTGCTTTATAACCGACACCCTCTATCAATAAAGTTTTTGAAAAACCGCTGGTAACACCCACCATCATATTGACAGTCAGAGCCCTGATAGTGCCGTGCATGGCGCTGGTAGGCTTTGTTTCATCTTGCGCGGTAAAAAATATCTGAGTATCTTTCTGTTCAAAGCTTATCGTTCTTGGCATCTCCGTAGAGAGCTTGCCCTTTGGGCCTTCAACAGTAATTAATCCGTCTTTAACCCCTACTTTTACTCCACCTGGAACTGTAACCGGTTTTTTTCCTAATCTAGACATCTGAACACCTTAATGTTTAATTTAGTGAAGCCCTCTAAAGTTTTATTGGAGGGTGATTACCTTATTTACCAAATATAGCAGAGTATTTCTCCGCCGATCTTCAATTCTCTTGCCTGTTTATCCGTCATCAGGCCTTTTGAAGTAGTCAGAATAGTTGTCCCTCTGCCCCTCAATACCCTTGGAACCCTCTTGGCTCCAGCATATATGCGCAGGCCTGGACGCGACGCTCTTTTTATATTAGTGAAAACAGACTTCTTATGAACGTATTTCAAATAGACCCTTAAAACTCCCTGCTTGGTATCCTTGATAACTCGGTAGTTATCAATATAGCCCTCCTGTTTCATGATCTCGGCCAAGGCTCCCAATATCTTTGAATTCGGGATATCGGTTTTTTCTTTTTTAGCCCTTGCCGCGTTACGTATCAGCGTCAACATATTTGCAATCGGATCGCTTAAAGACATCTCTACTCCTTAATTTGCTAAAATCACCAACTGGCCTTCTTTACTCCCGGGATCTCGCCCTTCCAGGCCAACTCCCTGAAACAAATACGGCAAAGCTGGAATCTGCGGTAATAACCGCCTGAACGGCCGCAAAGACGGCAACGATTATATTTCCTCGTCGAAAACTTCGGGGCACTCTTCCAGCGGTTGATTTGTGATTTTTTTGCCACAGTTATCCCTTTCTTGAATTAATCTTATTCTTTCTCTGTTTTAAAAGGTATACCCAAGAGCCTTAAAAGCTCATAAGACTCTTTTTTTGAACGTGAATCTATCGCTATAGTTATGTCCATACCCTGGACTCTTGTAACCTTATCAAAATCAATTTCAGGAAATATAGCCTGCTCAGTTATGCCTATCGTATAATTACCGTTAGAATCAAACGAACCGCGGGATAAACCCCTGAAATCCCTGATACGGGGCAACGCGACACTTATAAATCTGTCCAAAAATTCATACATCTTTATGCGGCGCAAAGTTACCTTGCATCCTATCGCTTGGCCCTGCTTTATCTTGAAATTTGCAATGGCTTTCTTCGCCCGGCACACAACGGGTTTCTGCCCAGCTATTATAGCCAACTCCTCAACAGACTTATCCATGAACTTGACATCCTGCAGAGCTTCGCCGACTCCCATATTAATAACAACTTTTTTTAGGCGCGGGACCTGCATAGAACTCTTATATCCCATAAGCTTGACCATCTCAGGGACAACTTCTTTTCTGTATTTTTCCAATAAGCGCGGTATCATTATATAGCCTCGTTACATTTCTTGCAGACTCTTGTCTTTGTCTTGTCTTTTAATATCGAAAATCCAACCTTTACCGCGGCATTACAATTCTTGCACACTACGGCCAAATTTGAGACCGCGACAGGTTTTTCCATCTGCACAATACCCGTGTGCTGCTGTTCCTGCGAAGTGCGCCTTTTAGCCTTCTTTACGTAATTGATACCTTCAACCAGAACTTTATGGCTTTCCGTAAAAACGCGCATAACGCGCCCCTGCTTGCCTCTGTCTTTTCCCGTCAATACCGCTACTGTGTCGCCTTTTTTAACTTTTAGCATAATTTTCTCTTTTTAGATGACCTCTGGTGCCAAAGAAACGATCTTCATGAAATTCTTATCTCTTAACTCACGCGCAACCGGCCCGAAAACCCTGGTCCCGCGGGGATTTGAATCTTTGTCTATCATCACAACGGCATTAGAATCAAAACGCACATACGTACCATCCAGCCTTCGTAGAGGATTCTTCATGCGCACAATCACAGCCTTTGCAACTTCGCCTTTCTTAACAGCAGCTTCCGGAGAAGAAGATTTAATGTTTACCACAATAATGTCTCCGATGGTAGCGTCAAGTTTGCCTTTTCTGCCGATAACACCTATGCAGGAAGCGATCTTTGCGCCGGTATTATCCGCTACTGTCAAAAGTGTACGCTTATAAATCATGGCCGCTCTCCAATACTTTTGCCTTCGCAATAATTTCTACCAACCGCCACCGCTTATCTTTCGACATCGGCCTTGTTTCGGCGATCCTGACCTTGTCACCGACATGCGCGTCATTATTTTCATCATGCGCTTTAAATTTAGCCTTTGACCGCATGGTCTTGGCGTACATAGAGTGATGAACCAAACGATTCACCGCAACGACAATGGTCTTCTGCATCTTATCACTGACCACTATGCCGGTAAATTCTTTTCTCTTTCCCTTAGCTTCCAAAACCTTATCTTCGCTCATGCGTTATCCCTTTTTCGACAATTCGTCCTGCCGCAACAGTGTTTTTATGCGCGCGATCGTCTTGCGCAACTCCCCAAAACGATGGGGTTTATCAACCTGCCCGACACGTTGTAAATAATTCATCTTGCTCAGCTCTTCTTTAATGCTGGCGAGCTTCGCCGATAAATCTTCTTTGCTTAAATTTTTCAATTCACCTAATTTCATACTGCTCTCCGTAGAGGTATTAAATCGATTGTGACCTTGTAACGAACTTAGTGCGCAGCGGGAGCTTAAAGGCAGCCAGGCGCAACGCGCTACGAGCCAATCCTTCCGGTACTCCGCCTAACTCAAAAAGGATCGCGCCGCGTTTAACCATCGCCACCCAAAAAGCCAAATCTCCCTTTCCCTTACCCATGCGGGTCTCGGCAGGTTTCTTTGTCATAGACTTATGAGGGAAGATCCTTATCCAAACTTTTCCGCTTCCTCGAAGCTGGCGGGCCAACAAAACACGAACCGCCTCCAGCTGGTTATTTTTAATAGGACCGTTGACAAGGGACTTAAGCCCGAATTCTCCGAAGCTTAATTTCGAGCCACGGACAGCTATCCCGCGATTTTTTCCTCGTTGAAATTTTCTGTATTTAACTCTCTTTGGCATTAAGGCCATAACAGATCCTTTTTAAATTACTATTTTACTTTTTGCTCTGAAGAGCGAACTTCTTTCGACTCTTCTTCCTGTTTCTTCTTATCCTGTCTTAATTTTTCTAACAACGCATCGCCTTTATAAACCCAAACCTTTACGCCTATCAGGCCATAACGCGTATGAGCTTCATCAAATCCATAATCAATATCAGCGCGATATGTCTGTAACGGCACGCTTCCCCACATATACTTCTGCTCACGCGCTATTTCAGCTCCGCCCAAACGACCGGCAACAGCGACCTTAACTCCTTTAGCTCCCGAAGAAACAGCCTGATCCATGGATCGCTTAATAGCACGCCTGAATGCGATACGTTTTTCCAGCTGTAACGCTATATTTTCAGATATAAGTTGAGCATCAAGAGAAGGATTCTTTACCTCTTCAATATCAACAACTACTTCTTTATTTTTGACGATATCTCTTATCTCGCCGGTAAGCTTCTCGATATCCGCTCCATGCCTTCCGATAATAACACCGGGCCTGGCAGAATGTACTCTTACCTTAACTTTTCCAGCAACTCGTTCAATAGTAACTTTTGACACGGCGGCCTGCCTTAAATTCTTCTTTATATAACGCCGTATTTTATAATCTTCATCGATAAAAAGCCCGAAATCACCGTGACGCGCGTACCATTTCGAACTCCAGTCTTTTATAAATCCGAGCCTTGCAGCCAACGGATGAACTTTTTGTCCCATAATTTACCCTCTCTTCTCTTTCATATCCAACTCGATCACTATATGGCTCGTCCTCTTCAAGATCTCCTGAGCTCTTCCAAAAGCATGAGCCCTGAACCTCTTCCAGCGTGGACCGTCGTCTGCAATAATCTTTGAAATAACAAGTTTATCCACATCCAAACCTTTGGTCTTCGCATTGGCTATAGCTGACTGCAGAACTTTGCTCATATAATAAGTCGGCCTTTTATCAACGAATTTCAAAAAGCCAAGAGCCTCTTGCGCATTCATGCCCCTTATAAGATCAGCAACCTGCCTGACCTTTTTACCAGAACCTCTTATAAATTTTCCCTTTGCGCTAGATAGCATATTAAGTTAGTTCGGCACCTTTCTTCGCCTTCACACCACCGTGTTTCCTGAATGTGCGCGTTGGAGCAAATTCACCCAGCTTATGCCCAACCATATTTTCAGTTACAAAAACAGGAATATGTTTACGACCATCATGCACCGCTATAGTCACACCCACAAAATCCGGAATTACGGTTGAAGCGCGAGACCATGTTTTAATCGGCAATCTTGAGCCGGATTTTCTCGCATTTTCAACCTTTTTTAATAATTTTTCTTCAACAAACGGGCCCTTCTTCAAAGATCTTGCCATTTAAGGTTTCCTTCTTTTCATAATGTATTTATCGGAATATCTCTTGCCTTTTCTTGTTCTTAAACCTTTACACTTCTGGCCCCATGGAGAAACAGGATGAGGGTTACCCTGTCCTGCCTTACCTTCACCGCCACCATGCGGATGATCTATTGGATTCATCGCAGAACCTCGCACAGTAGGCCTTATTCCAAGCCAACGCTTACGTCCGGCTTTGCCATGTGTAAGAGTCTCATGCTCAACATTGCCAACCTGTCCTATAGTTGCCATGCAATCCAGATTTATCAGCCTAACTTCTCCGGAAGGAAGCTTAACGTGCGCAAATCCGCCTTCTTTAGCGGTGATCTGCGCGGCGTTACCTGCACTACGGGCAACCTGTCCACCTTTGCCTTTAGTCAACTCAATATTATGGATAAAAGCACCCAATGGTATGTAACGAAGAGGCATCGCATTACCAGGTTTAACCTCCACGTCAGGCGACGTAGAGCTTGTCACCGCATCACCGACATTCAAGCCTAACGGAGCGATTATATAACGCTTTTCTCCGTCAGCGTAATTAATCAATGCTATGCGGCATGACCTGTTTGGGTCATACTCTATGCCCAAAACCTGTGCCGCAGAATCCAGTTTATCCCGCTTAAAATCAACTATACGATACAGGCGCTTGTGCCCGCCACCGATATGACGGGTAGTAATACGGCCATTATTGTTACGACCGCCCGTCTTATGCAGAGTCTCAATAAGAGATTTTTCAGGCGTCTTTTTTGTGATCTCCTGAAAATCGGGAAGATTTGCCCAGCGCCGACCCGGAGTAGTTGGTTTAAATTTCGTTATTCCCATAATTCGTCCCCTTTAAACACATTACAAATAACCTTAACTATTAATTCGCTTTTGCGAATATAAAATAAATCAGTAGCGGCTTTACTTGACCTCGATCTTCTGGCCCTTTGCCAGTTTCACGAATGCCTTTTTCCAATCAGGCTTTTTTCCTAATTGCTGACGGACCCTTTTCATTTTACCTAAAACAAAAACGGTGTTTACATCCGTCACTTTTACCTTGTAGATCTTTTCAACAGCGTGCTTTATGTCGACTTTAGTCGCTTTATTATTTACTAAAAACTGATAGCAACCATCGTTCTCAAGCCGCGCGCTCTTTTCCGAATGAATCAAAGTTATTATTATATCGTATGGGCTATGCATTTTTCAAGCGTTTTGTTAAATTTTTTAATGAATCTCGGGTTATTAGAAGTTTTTTAGAATTTAAAATATCAAAGGCATTAAGCGAATGCGAATCGACGATACTCAGGCGCGGAATATTCCTTGATGAGCGCTTTATATTATCCGTTACGCTGTCAACAACGCACAAAACACTTATATCCTGTATTTTTAAAGCATCTAAAAAATTTACGAACTCTTTTGTTTTCGGATGCATAATATGGATCTTCTCGACGAGTATCGTATCGCCGGCTTTGATCTTCGCGTTAAGACTGGAACGCAAAGCCTCAAGCCTGATACCCTGAGGTATTGAGACACTGAAATCCCTTGGATGAGGACCGAATACCACGCCGCCGTGCCTCC
>CAYSCK010000078.1:0-7570 GCA_964429525.1 uncultured Planctomycetia bacterium | reverse complement strand
GATCTGCGCCTGCGTTCGCGCTTTCAGATGCCTCTGGCCGCGAAACTAAAGGCCTGCGATTTTGTTATAGATAATACCAGGGATAAAAATAATACTTTAAAACAGGTAAAAAAGCTCGTCGAATTGCTTGGCAAAAAGCTGCCAAGAGTTTGAAGGAGCATCTGCTTTAACAAGCAGGCAAGGATCAAGGAGGATGAGATTGTGGAAAAGCTCGAAATAGCTAAACTAAAAGAAATGAAAATATCAGACCTTGCGAAGTTTGCCAAGGGTTTGAGCGTCAATGGCATAAGCGGGTCAAAAAAACAGGATCTTATATTTAAAATTCTGCAGGCCCAAGCTGAAAAAGAAGGCCTTATGTTCGGCGAGGGGGTGTTGGAGATCCTGCCTGAGGGGTTCGGGTTCTTGCGTTCGGCTAATTATAATTATCTGCCGTGCCCGGATGATATCTATATCTCTCCGTCACAGATAAGGAAGTTTGATCTAAGCACCGGCGATACGGTTTCGGGCCAGATCCGTCCGCCCAAGGAGGGTGAGAAATATTTTGCTCTTCTTAAGGTAGAGGCAGTTAATTTTGAGAACCCTGAAGCGGCGAAAGATAAGGTGTTGTTTGATAATCTGACGCCGGTCTATCCGCACGAACGCTTCCCCTTAGAAAACGCGCCGGATGAGATATCAACCCGGGTAATGGATCTTTTGACTCCGATAGGCAAAGGGCAGCGCGGCCTGATAGTTGCTCAGCCTTACAGCGGTAAGACCGTGCTTCTGCAAAAAATAGCTAATGCCATAACAAAGAATGCTCCGGAAACATACATGATCGTGCTTTTGATAGACGAGCGGCCTGAGGAAGTAACCGATATGCAGCGCAGCGTCAAAGGCGAGGTCATCAGTTCGACCTTTGATGAGCCTGCTGAACGCCATGTGCAGGTAGCTGAGATCGTTCTGGAAAAAGCCAAGAGGCTTGTTGAGCACAAGAAAGACGTGGTTATCCTTTTAGACAGTATTACACGTTTAGCTAGGGCTTATAATACGGTTGTGCCTCATAGCGGAAAGATACTGACCGGTGGTATGGATTCTCATGCTCTACATAAGCCAAAACGCTTTTTCGGCGCGGCGCGCGCATTGGAAGAGGGCGGTAGTTTGACTATTATCGCGACTGCGCTTGTTGATACCGGCAGCCGAATGGATGAAGTTATATTTGAAGAGTTTAAAGGTACGGGTAATATGGAATTGCAGTTGGATCGTAACCTGTTCCAGCGCAGAATATATCCTGCTATTGATATTAAACGTTCCAATACGCGCCGCGAAGAGCTTCTGATAGACTCCAAGCACCTCTCGAAGATATGGATATTGAGAAAGGTGCTTAATGACCTTAACTCGGCGGAGGCCATGGAACTTTTAATTGACAAGCTTGGTAAAACCAAGAATAATGATGCTTTCTTGGACAGCATGAACCAATAAGTGAAGCCGCAACTTATGCAAGCGACAGCGAACATAAGTTGCATGGCTGAACTTATCCCCAGCGCTTGATTTACGGAGTAAATCAGCAGGGGATGACTCCTCGTTTATGCGCTTGAAAATTTCACTTTGTGATATTTTCTGCGCAAACTTCGGAGTTGATTTTGCAGAGTAAAAATACCCGAACGATTCAAAATCAAGGAGTGTGTTATGAAAGAGAAAATTCATCCGCAATACAAGGAAGCAACTATTATATGCGCCTGTGGCGAGGTTATTCAGACCCGTTCTACCAAGCCGAGCATCCGCGTTGATATCTGTTCAAAATGCCATCCATTCTTCTCAGGCAAACAGAAGTTTATCGATACAGCAGGGCGCGTCGAGAAGTTTATGAAGAAGTATAAAAAAAGCTAAATGCCGAAAACGATAGAAGAGTTAAAAAAAAGAAAAGTAGAGCTGGAGCACTTGTTGGCTGATCCGGCTGTCTTGGGCGATAGCGCTTTATGCGTCAAATATGCCAGGGAACTGGCTGAGGTAGCGCCTATATTGAAAAAATATGACGACCTCCAGGAAGTGCGAAGGCAGAAATCAGATTTAGACCATATTTTTTCTGATCCGTTCCAGAGCAAGGACTTTGTAAAGCTTGCTGAGCACGAGAAGAGCGTTTTGGAGATCAAAGAGAAGACGCTTGCGATGGAATTTAACGCTCTTATGGCTGAGCCTGACCCGGACCTGAACAAGAATTGCATGATAGAGATCAGGGGCGGCACAGGCGGCCAGGAAGCAAGCCTGTTTGCTGCTGATCTTTACCGTATGTACACAAAATACGCGGCGAGTAAGGGCTGGGATGTTGAATTGATGAGCATAAGCCCTACGGATTTGGGCGGTATCAAGGAAGTTATTTTCAGCGTATCAGGCCGTGAAGCTTATAAGCGGTTAAAATATGAGAGTGGAGTACACAGGGTGCAGCGCGTGCCCCAAACAGAGGCCTCCGGCAGGATACATACGTCTGCTGCTACAGTCGCGGTACTCTTTGAGCCTGAAGAGACAGAGCTTTCCATTGATCCGAAAGACCTGAGAATTGATGTTTATCGCGCAGGCGGCCACGGAGGACAACACGTCAATACCACTGATTCCGCGGTGCGTATAACGCATATACCGACAGGCATTGTTGTTACCTGCCAGGATGAGCGTTCGCAGCTTAAAAATAAGATAAAGGCTATGCGTGTCTTGCGCACAAGGATTTTGGATGGCATGGACCAGAAAAAGTCAAAAGAACAGTCAGAGCTGCGTAAATCCCTGGTCGGCTCAGGGGACAGGAGTGAAAAAATACGCACGTATAATTTCCCTGACAGGCGTGTTACCGACCATCGCATAGGTTTTACTTCGCATCGCTTTGAAGAGATTTTAGACGGCTCTCTGGATGAGTTGACCGACGCATTAATTCATGCTGAAAATATAAAATGAATCTCGTTAAACCATGCGGCTCAACTTCATCCGGACTACGGGCAAACTATTAGGCAGGTTTGGGTTTGTTTTGCCGCAGGGCCTGTTTTGCCCGAAAGCGGGCATGGCTTCGACGCTGCTCTTGCAAAGAAAGAGCAGCGGAGAGAGAGCGAAGGGCAAAACGCTTAAGCGCAGTTGCGGCTCGCTGGGGCGCAACAAGTGTCCCTGACGGAAAATAAACCCAAGACAGGCTATCCGAAAAATGAGACTTTTTGTCTCTGGCTGGTTTTGTCTTATATAGTTTAGGAGGGGTAACTTCATTTTAGGCAATTATTTGTTTTGGGCGGGGGTTTAACGGAATGAACGAACTGGAAAGTATATTTTGTAAATTACTCAACTGCGACCGGAGCAGCTTGTATTTGAATTCAAAGCGCCCGGCCCTGTCTATAAGCCAGTTGAATCGTCTTGAGAAGATCCTTAAAAAGCGGACTCAGGGAGAGCCGTTACAGTATTTGATCGGCGATACGGATTTTATGGGGATAACTCTAAAGGTCTCACCCGGCGTTCTTATACCAAGGCCTGAGACCGAGATCCTGGTTGAACAGGCTCTGGAGTGGATAAAGACTGAAGGCCGATCTCTAAAGGTTTTAGATATAGGAACAGGTTCCGGCAATATTCCGATAGCCTTGGCTAAAAGCTTAAGCGCCGGCCTCTTGGATATTTACAGCGTGGATATCTCAGATGAATGTTTGAAGATCGCGCGTTCAAATGCCAAAAACTGCGGTGCCGCGAATAAGATAACTTTTCTGAAGTCTGACATTTTTTCCTGCTTTCGCGGGAATGATAGATTTGATTGTATAATTTCCAATCCTCCATATGTCTGCGCAGAAGAGTATGAAAACCTGGCGCGCGATTGTCGGCATGAGCCAAAATCCGCGCTCTTGGCGCAAGAAGGCGGTTTATATTTTTATCGCCGCATAGAAGATGGCGCCAGGGAGTATTTATCCTGCGGCGGCGCTTTATTTTTAGAGAGAGGAGATACGCAGGCAGACGGAGTTAGAAAAATTTTTAAAGACACAAAAATCTGGCAGGATGTAACGTTTATTAAGGATTTTTGTAACAGAGACCGCGTCGCGGTCATAAAAAAGGTTGATTCGGAACAAACATTATAAATTATGGAAAAACTTGTTGTTGATGGCGGGGTGTCTTTAAAAGGCACGGTTGAGGTTTCAGGCTCAAAGAATTCTCTTCTACCTATACTGGCGGCAACATTGCTTACCCGCGAAAAATGCGTTATCAGGAATGCGCCGGATTTAAGAGATACTGTTTCAATGCTCAAGATACTGAAGTATCTCGGGTCTAATTATGAATTTAAAGACCATGTAATAACGATAAAACCGAACGGCGCGCAAAGGACAGAGGCTCCGTATAAACTTGTTTCTACGATGCGCGCTTCTTTTTGCGTGCTTGGGCCGTTATTGAGCCGTTATAAAAATGCAAAAGTATCTTTGCCGGGTGGTTGCGTCATAGGAGTGCGGCCTGTTGATCTTCATCTCAAAGGCCTCGCCAAACTCGGGGCAAAGATACAGGTAAAAGAAGGATATGTCTATGCCCGGACAAAACATTTGAAAGGCGATAATATTTATCTCGGTGGGCCTTTTGGTTCATCCGTCTTGGCAACAGGCAATGTTATGATGGCAGCGACTCTGGCGCGCGGCACGACGATTATTGAGAGCGCGGCTTGCGAGCCGGAGGTAGTGGACTTGGCAAGGTTTTTGATAAAGATGGGAGCCAGGATCAAAGGCGAAGGTTCACCTACGATCGAGATCAAAGGCGTCAAAGAACTAAGGGGCGCGGATTATGAGATCATCCCTGACAGGATAGAGGCAGCGACCCTAGTGATGGCAGCGGCTATTACCCGCTCAGAGGTATTTGTGAAAAAAGCGCAGGCAGGGCACATGACGGCTGTTTTGGAAAAACTAAAGGATGTGGGCGTTAATATCAAAGTCGCGCGCGACGGCATACTTGTTAAAAAAAGTTCTCGTAAATTCAAGCCTTTTGATATCGTTACTCTGCCTTATCCGGGTTTCCCCACGGATTGCCAGGCGCAGTTTATGACTCTCATGAGTATTACTGAGGGCATAAGCGTTATTACTGAAAAAATATATCCTGACAGGTTCATGCATGTGGCGGAATTGAACCGAATGGGTGCTGAGATAAAGAGAGAGGGGCCTTATGCCGTGGTGCATGGTATACGGGCTCTGAGCGGCGCGCCTGTTATGGCGTCAGACTTGAGGGCGTCCGCCGGCCTTGTTTTAGCCGGGCTTGTTGCAAAGGGCAGGACCGAGATATCAAGGATATACCACCTCGACCGCGGTTATGAGAATCTCGACCTTAAACTTAAGTCTCTCGGAGCGCGTATTGAGCGCGCAAAGGAATAGAATGATCCTGATGATAGATAATTATGATTCTTTTACCTATAATCTTGTCCAGTATCTCGGAGAGATGGGAAAAGAGCTTGAGGTTTTGCGTAATGACAAGATCTCTATAGCCGGCATAAGAAGGCTAAAGCCTGAAGCCATAGTTATTTCACCCGGCCCCGGCGAGCCGCAGAATGCCGGGATTTCATGTGATGTGATAAATGAGTTTAAGGCGCAGGTCCCCATACTGGGAGTCTGCCTCGGGCATCAGGCTATCGGGCATGTTTTCGGGGCTAGAATTATCCGCGCGAAAAACCTGATGCACGGAAAGACTTCATTGATTTATCATTCAAAGAAATATATTTTTTCCGGCTTGCCAAATCCATTTGAAGCCACGCGTTATCATTCGCTTCTGGTTGATTCAAAAGATCTGCCAAAAGACCTTGAAGTCCTGGCCTGGACCAGTCAAAAAGAGATAATGGGTCTGCGCCATAAAAAGTATCCTGTTTTCGGAGTTCAATTCCACCCGGAATCAATTATGACAAAATACGGAAAAGAACTTTTAAAGAATTTCCTGAGATTAAATTCATGATAGAAGAGTTTATAAAAAAAGTTTCCAGCAGGATAGATTTGGAGACGGCTGAGATCGAACAGGCCGTCTCTTTTATCGCCGAGGGAAGGGTCTCAGAAAAAGAGATAGCTGATTTTTTATCAGCGCTTTCGCGCAAAAAAGAGACGTCAGCTGAAATTACCGGCGCGGCGCTTGCTTTGCGCAGGTATGTTAAGCGCGTTAATATTGACCGCGATATAGTCCTTGATACGTGTGGTACCGGCGGCGACCAAAAACACACATTTAATATATCAACGGTATCGGCATTTGTTGTTGCCGGCGCCGGTATCACTGTTGCCAAACATGGTAACCGGTCTGTATCAAGTTTATGCGGCTCTGGCGACATCCTGGAAGCTTTTGGGGTGAATATCCATGCTTCGGTGGAGGTTGTTGAAAAGTGTTTGAATGAAATAGGCATAGGGTTTTTATTCGCTCCGATACTGCATCCGGCTTTTGCATATGTACAGCCTGTGCGCAAAGCTCTGAAGATGCGCACAATATTTAACGTCATGGGGCCGCTTATTAATCCGGCATATCCCACTCATCAGCTCATAGGGGTTTTTGACGAAGAGCTTGTTCCTGTTATCGCGCAAGTTTTGAAAAATCTTGAGTTAAAGCATGCTATGGTCGCCTGCGGCGAAGGCGGGCTGGATGAGGTTACAACAACAGGCAGAACCTTTATTTCAGAGATGTCATCAGGGCATATCAAAGATTATGTTCTTGAGCCCGAAAAGTTAGGCCTGGCACGCGTGACATTTGACTCCATACGCGGAGGCGATATTGATGCAAACAAGCAGATAGCCTCAGGGGTCTTAAAAGGCATGGAAGGCCCTTATCGCGATATTGTGCTTTTGAATGCCGGTTGTTCAGTTTATATCACAGGGCGCGCTAATACCATAAAAGAAGGTATGCAGATCGCCGCTGAATCTATTGATTCCGGCTCGGCTATAAAGAAGCTGAATAAGCTGATAGAGTATACTGATAGTTAAGTCACAAAGTCAAAAGGACACAAGTTGAAACAACGTAAAAACTAAAAAACACAAAAACTTAAGAACATGTATATTTTTAATTTATTTTTTAGTTTTTTGGTTTTTCAGTCTTTTTGTTTTTTGGTCTTTTGATTAATGTTAGCCGTTCCTTCAGGAATCAATATGAACATTTTAGAAGAAATAATAGCTTATAAGAAAGAATTCGTAAAAAATTCCGCGGATAAGGTTCCGTTTCTTGAGCTTGTAAAAAAACTTGATAAAAATACTTCAGCTCCGAGGTTTGCCGAAAAGATACGCCAAAACGGGGTCCACCTGATCGCTGAAATAAAAAAAGCGTCTCCTTCCCGCGGAATTATCAGAGAAGATTTTGACGCTGCGGCGATAGCCAGAGCCTATTTTTCAGGCCGCGCGAGCTGCCTGTCGGTTCTGACTGATGAAAAATTTTTTAAAGGCAGCATTTCTGATCTCGATATAGTCTCCTCGGCTGTAGGCCTGCCTATTTTGCGTAAAGATTTTATTATCAGCCAATACCAGGTTTATGAATCTAAAGCGCATCGAGCTGATGCGATACTTTTAATAGCCGCGGCGTTAAAAGCAGGAGAACTGAAAGATCTTCTGGATTTAGCGCGCCAGATAGGGCTTGACGCATTAGT
>CAYSCK010000077.1:0-7652 GCA_964429525.1 uncultured Planctomycetia bacterium | reverse complement strand
TAGCAAATGTTGAATTGACAGTGCCTTTGCTGGAATTTGTTAAAGGCGCCTTGTTTATAGATACCGGTAATGTCTGGGAAAAGGCTGCTGATTTCGGCAACGGCGGGTTTAAGACCGGCGTTGGCCTTGGTGTGCGCATAAAGACGCCTATAGGGCCGCTGAAGCTTGATTATGGTATTCCGCTAAATTCTCAGCCAGGTAAAGAGGACCGAGAAGGCAGATTCCATTTCAGTATGAGCCACGGTTTTTAAGTATTGCCGCGGCCGAAATGCAAGAGCCAGGTAATTGATTTAGGGGTCAAAAATTAACAAACGGATAGCTTAAAAAGGAGGAGTAAGATGTCAAGGAAAAGAGTTTTAGCTGGGGTTCTATGCGCGTTATTCTTCGGTTTGGTTTGCAACGTATACGCGGCAGGCAAGATCGGTTATGTGGATCTGTCCTCAACCTTCGATAAATATGAAAAGACAAAGGTGTATGATGAGGCTTTAGCAGCTACGCAGGGCACTAAGGAAAAAGAGCTTGAAAAATTATCAGGCGATATTAAAGCCATAGAAGATAAGATGGCTTTGTTGAGCGAAAAAGAGAAAGCGACGAAACAGAAAGAGATGGAAGATAAGAGCAACAAACTTAAAGCGATGGGCCAGCAGATAGCTTTGGATCTGCGTAAAGAGCGTGATGAAAAGCTTAAAGAGATCCTGCAGGATATTGAGAAGGTAATTCAGTCGTACGCGCAGAAAAATGGTTTTGATTTTGTTCTTAACGACAGAGTCCTGCTTTATGGCGCGGCCGGTGCTGATGTAACACAGGATATTGTTGATCTCTTGAACGCGGGTTATAAACCGCAAGGCAAGAAATAAGAAATACGTTGTTTGTATCTTTGCGCGAAAAATATTTTATATATTTTTCGCGCGTATTTTAAGGGAAGAGGAAGATGCAGAAGACTTTGGGTGAGCTTGCTGATATTGTGGGCGGTATAGTGGTAGGCGATCCGACGACAGTAATAAGCGGCGTGGGCGGGATCAAGGAAGCGAAAAAAGGCGATATTACTTTTGTTGCCAATCCGCGCTATGTGGCGCTTATGGATGAGGCAGGCGCGAGCGCTATTATTACTTCAATGAAGATAGAGCGTTCTTTAAAGCCGATCATCCGGGTCAAAGACCCTTCTTTGGCTTTCGCGCAGATCGTCAGTGTTTTTTTTCCTGTTGAGATCAGGCATCCAAAAGGTATTCATCCGTCTGCCATAATTTCGAAAACCGCAAAGATTTCAGATGGCGTGGGTATCGGGCCTTATGTTGTGGTGGAAGATGGAGCCTCTATCGGCGAGAACACAGTCATCTATGCCGGTTCTTATGTTGGTAGAGATGCTCATATAGGTTCGGATTGCGTCATTTGGGCAAATGTTTCTATACGCGAAAGAGTTGAGATCGGCAACAGGGTTTTTATCCAGAGCGGGGCTGTTATAGGTTCTGAAGGTTTTGGTTATGCTTTTGTGGATGGGGAATATAAGCTTATTCCGCAGGTAGGGACGGTTTTGATAGAAGATGATGTTGAGATCGGGGCAAACTCCACGATAGACAGGGCCCGATTCGAAAAAACCATTGTCGGCAAGGGAACTAAAATAGACAACCTTGTCCAGATAGCTCATAATGTTGCGATAGGGCGCAATTGTATTATTATTTCTCAGGCCGGTATCTCAGGCAGTACACACCTGGGCAATAATGTTACTATAGCCGGACAGGCGGGTTTAGTCGGGCATATTAATATAGGTGATGGCGCGATGTGCGCGGCCCAGGCAGGTGTAACCAAAAATGTGCCGCCAAATACTATAGTCTCAGGATATCCGGCGAGCGAACATACGGAATCAAGAAAATTAGTCGCGCATGTGCAGCGTCTGCCGAAACTCGTGGCTTTGGTGCATGATCTGAAAAAGAAGATAGAGGAACTTGAAGATAAAATAAAGGAAAAATAGCCGGTTTGTATGTTATCACGCGGCATGTCGTGTAATGATAGGGAAAGGTTGTAATTTTGCAGAAGACCATTAAAGGCGATATACGTTTGGAAGGCATAGGTCTCCATACCGGGCAGCCTGTAAAGATGGCTTTAAAGCCGTTGGGGCCCAATATGGGGATAATGTTCCAGCGCGTGGATTTAGAGCAGAAGCCTTTGATCAAGGCTGATGTAAGCTCAATGCTTTTTATGAAAAAGAATCCGCGCCGTACAACGCTTTCATTCTGTGGAGCGGAAATCCAGACGGTGGAACATCTGATGGCAGCTTTTTGCGGCTCAGGAATCGATAATTTGTTGATCGAGCTGGATAATGTTGAAGTGCCGGGCTTGGACGGCAGTGCTTTAAGCTTTATTGAAGCGATTAAAAAAGCCGGAGTGGTTGAGCAGGGCGCTGAGCGCAGGACTTATAAGGTAACGACACCGCTTTATGCGACAGATGAAGATTCATCCATTGTTGTGCTGCCGTCTCCTGATTTCAAGATTTCGTATACCCTAAGCTATGATCATAGCGTATTGGGCAGTCATTTCATGGATATTGATTTTAATAGCGATGCGTTTGAAAAAGAGCTTGCTCCGGCCAGGACATTTTGCCTGGCTAATGAAGCCGAAGCCCTTGTCAAAAGCGGCCTTGGGCTCGGGGCTAATTATAAAAATACGCTCGTTGTTTCCGATAAAGGTATTATTGATAATAAGCTTCGTTTTGAAAATGAGTTTATTCGCCACAAGATACTTGATTTGATAGGTGATTTTTATCTTTTAGGCATGCCGATAAAAGGTCATGTCATCGCCATAAAAAGCGGGCATACGCTGAACATGAAGCTTGTTCAGAAGATCCGCGCTCAGATGGATCGCGAGTTGATGGTCGCGATCAAATCAGTGGAAGGAATATCGAAAGATCAGGAAATAGACGCTATGACGATAATGAAGATATTGCCTCATCGTTATCCGTTTCTTTTGGTTGACCGTGTAATCTCTGTTGAGGAAGGTAAGCGTGCCGTAGGAATAAAGAATGTCACCATTAACGAGAGTTTCTTTCAGGGCCATTTTCCAGGCCGTCCTGTAATGCCCGGAGTTTTGATAGTTGAGGCCATGGCGCAGGTCGGCGGTGTGTTGATGCTGAGTCCTGCTGAAAACAGAGGGAAGCTCGCTTTTTTCATGGCAGCAGATCAGGTTAAATTCCGTAAGCCTGTTATACCGGGTGATCGCCTCAGGATAGAAGTGGAGGTCGGAAAATTGCGTTCAAAGACAGGGCAGGTTAAGACAAAGGCTTATGTAGACGGTGAAGTTGTGGCTGAGGGCGAACTTATGTTCGCGTTGGTGGATAAATAATATGAGTACGAAAATTCATTCTACGGCTATTGTGGCTAAAGGCGCGCATCTTGAAGCCGGTGTTGAGATCGGACCTTATTCGATCATCGGTGAGCAGGTAAAGCTCGCAACCGGTGTAAAGATCGGTAGTTTCTGTGTTATTGACGGTGATACGGCTATAGGCGCGAATTCAGACGTTTTTACGGGTGCCGTGATCGGCAGCATACCTCAGGATCTAAAATATGATGGAGTGAAAAGCGCGGTTGTCATCGGAGAGAATAATATTATAAGAGAATATGTAACTGTAAATCTCAGCACAGCCGAAGGCAGTAAAACAACCATCGGCAATAATAATCTTATAATGGCATATAGCCACGTGGCCCACGATTGTCTGGTAGGCAATAATTGTATTATTGCCAACAGCGGCACCTTGGCAGGACATGTTACTTTGGAGGACAGGGTTGTCGTAGGCGGCCTTGTCGCGATACATCAATTTGTGCGTGTCGGCATGCTCTCCATAATAGGAGGGTGTTCCAAGGTCGTTACTGATATTCCTCCTTATTCCACGTGTGACGGGCATCCGGCTAAATTTTACGGGTTGAACCTTGTGGGTTTAAGAAGGGCCGGTGTAGCTTCTGAGAGCATGCAGCATTTAAAAAATGCGTATAAAGTCTACTATCAGTCCGGCCTTACAAAGAATCACGCATTAGATGAGATAAAAAAAACCGTTACTCTGTGTGAAGAAATTAAGCATTTAATTGAATTTATTTCATCTTCGCAGAGAGGGCTGTGCCATTGAGCAAGCTTGATGGAATAAAAAAAATAGGCCTTATCGCCGGGAACGGGCGCTTCCCGCTTTTGTTCGCGCGGGCCGCATCAGCGCATGGTTTAGACGTAATAGCCATCGCGATAAAAAAAGATACTTCCCGCCTTATCAGTGCTTTTGCAAAAAAAGTATACTGGCTGAGCCTCAAGGAATATTCCCGCATGTTTGAGATTTTCAAGGCTGAAGGCATAGAAAAAGTCATTATGGCCGGCCAGGTGAACCCGCAGAATCTTTTCTATAAAGATGTAGGCGATGACGCGCTTAAAACTCTGCTCGCGGCTATTAAAGACAAGAGGCCTGACACGGTTTTTGGCGCTGTTGCCAATCAACTCGGAGAACATTCCATAGAACTTATAGATTCAACTCTTCTTCTGGACGATTACATGTCTCCGAAGGGTGTATTGACGCGTTCAAAACCGGATGAAGCTATTTGGGCGGATATAAAATTTGGTTTTGATATGGCTAAGAAATTGGCAGGATTGGATATCGGCCAGACTTTGGTTGTAAAGAACGGGGCTATCGTCGCGGTTGAAGCTATAGAAGGTACGGACGCGGCTATCATGCGCGGAGGAAAGGTCGCCAGCGGCGGCATAGTTGCGATCAAGGTGAGTAAGCCCAATCAGGATATGAGGTTTGACGTTCCGGTTATAGGCCCAAAGACAATAAAGCATATGATGCTTGTGCGTGCCAAGTGCCTTGCCATAGAAGCAGGCAAGACCATAATAATCGATAAAGATGTTTGTATAAGGCTTGCAGATAGTAAGAAGATCAGTATTGTCGCGCTTTGATATATTCGGCGGAATATAGAAGTGTCTGCAACAAAATATTGACAAATATCTTAAATCCCTATAGAATTAAGTTCAGACAGCTGAATAAAAAGGAGGCGTGTTCTTATGATTAAGAAGACCCAGACCAAGACAATTGAGTTTAAGATCTCTGCCCCTGGAGCGAACAGGGTGGGTATCGCTGGTGATTTTAACGGCTGGAGGCCTGATGCCCTGACAGCCAAGAAAGATAAGGGCGGTTTATGGAAAGCCAGCGCAATTGTATCGACCGGAACATATGAATATAAATTTGTAATTGATGGATCATGGATAGTTGATCCGTTATGTTCGCGCCGTACGGTTAATTCGTTCGGTACGGAGAATTGTGTTTTAGTTGTTAAATAGAAGGGTTTGGTCATTCTGTATTTTTGATGATAGGGATAGCTTGCGCTATCCCTATTTTTATCGAAAATTCCAGGATTTTTCGCGCATTCAGAGGGTATCATGAAATATGTTTATGGCCCGGTAAAGTCAAGAAGGTTAGGCCTGTCTTTAGGCGTGACAACTGTGCCTTATAAAGTCTGCAGTTTTGATTGTGTTTACTGTCAGCTTGGGCCTACGCGCCAAAAAGTTGCAAAACGCAGCAGTTTTATCGATGATAAAGAGATATTGGGCGAGATAAGCGCATTTTTTGAAAATAAACCCAAAGATTTGGAAATAGATTATGTAACTTTTTCAGGTTCAGGTGAGCCGACTTTGAGTTCTTCTTTGGGTAATCTTATCAAGGGTGTGCGCAAGATAACAAAAACGCGCGTAGCTCTTATAACGAACAGTTCTTTTCTGGTTGATCGCAGGGTCAGGGAAGAGGCAGCCCAGGTTGACTTGATAGTTCCTTCTCTGGATGCTGTTACCCAGGCTGAATTTGAGCAGATAGACCGGCCCGTCAGAGGGTTAAAGGTAAAGGAAATAATCAGGGCTTTGAAGTTATTCAGGAACAATTTTTTTGGCCAGATGTGGCTTGAGGTAATGCTCGTCCGGGGCATAAATGATTCAGAAGCCTATTTAAGGAAGATAAAGAAGGTCATTGATACAATCAAGCCGGATAAGGTCCAATTGAATACTCCTGTCCGCTTGCCTGCGCAAAAATGGGTAAAAGTGCCGGCTAAGGATACTTTAAAAAAAGCTCGCGAGATTTTCGGGGCTCTTTGTGATATTGTCTGCTGATGCCCTGCGCTTACGCGGGCACTTCACGCTTATGAAGAATTGCGCGGGTATGCCGCTTTCTGCTTATACCCCGCGCTTATTAGGAATTGCGCGGGTATGCCGCTTTCTGCGGCAATTGCGCCGATGCAAAACAACTGTTTTGCGCGTCTTGCGGATGTAACATCAGCCTTCGGAACAAATTTGATGGTTCGACTTGCTTCGCTCTCTCATCATTAATCCTGAGCTTAGTTGAAGGATTGATAGGTTTTTGAGACGGTTTTCAGACATTGCGTACCCGAGTTCGCTACGACCCTAGTTGGGTCGTTTAACGCGTCCTCGAGTACTCCGAAATTTTTACTTATCGTAAAAATTTCTGCGCCTGTAGCTCAATTGGATAGAGCGCTAGCCTTCGGAGCTAGGCGTTGCGGGTTCAAGTCCTGCCAGGCGTGAATTTTTAAATTTGACGGTTTGAATATAAGAGAGTATTATAATTTTCAAGATGCTGAAAACGGGAGAAGCAAAATTTATAGAAACAGCTTTTTTAAAAAGAGCTGTTTTTTTCTTTTTTGTTGCTGGCTGTGTTATTTTTTTCTGTTTTTCGGCTTATTCTCAATCTAGTCTGGAATACGCTGCGCTTTTGACTAAGCAGGCGGCAGGAAGCGTAAAAAAAGATAAGGGTAATGGGCCGGGCGTGTTTCAAGACGGGGCTGATGCGGCTGCGATGGCTTTTAAGAAGGTTTATAGTGATAGCGCTGCTGTAGTTTCCCGCGGAGGAGGCATGCTGGATCAGGTTGGTAAGCCATCACAGCAGGCTGAGAGCCAGGGAAAAGAGAATGTTTCTGAGCCAGCCTTGGGAGAAAAAGGCGAGGCTTCAGAGGATGAGAAAAGCCAGGATGCTGAATTGGGCGCGGGGGATCAGACAGCTGAAATTCATTTGAAGAGCGGACAAGTTATAAAAGGATCGCATTTTAAACAGGGCGATAAGTCGGCTGAGATCAATTGCCAGGGCGTTGTTTTGACCTATTTTAATGACGAGATAGATAAGATTGTTGTTTTTGAATAGACATAATAACAGGTGAATTATGTTTTTTATAAAGAGCAATAAAGATCTGCGCATGACGAAGAGGATACCTGTCGGGTTTGATCTTCTCTATAAAGTTGATGGTTCTCCCGAAACAAGTCTGGAAATAGGCAAGAAAGAGATCTGTACCCATATGTTTGATTTGAGCGAGGGCGGTATGAGCATGTGGGTTAACAGCCCTGTCGCGGTAAAAAGTGAAATAAGCATTACTTTCCATGTCATCTTTAAAAAAGGCCAGACACCTCCTATGGATGCCAAGGGTGTAGTTGTCTATTGCACGTCTTTGACTGAGGCAAAGAAATACCGCATCGGTATTAACTTCACAGATATTCTGCCTCAGGATTTGTTATATATAACAGAGCTTGTTGAAATCAAGTCAAAAGAGGAAAAATAGCTTTTTCTTCTTTTGGATCAATATCTCTCTTTACATTTTCAGGTAATTTTGATAGTATGAACCCCTAAA
>CAYSCK010000076.1:0-7664 GCA_964429525.1 uncultured Planctomycetia bacterium | reverse complement strand
GTGGTTAGCGCCAACCAAAAGACCAAAAAACAAAAAGACTGAAAAACCAAAAAACTAGAAAGAAGATTAAGAATATATGCGTTCTTAAGTTTTTATGTTTTTTCGTTTTTAAGTTATCTTAACTTTGTGACCTTTTTCTGTTTCGGTCTTCTGACTGCCAACTTCGGTATCCGACTTTTCTTAGCCTTAACCTCAACCTTAACTTAATCTTTTCTTACTCCTAACTCGCAAACCGATCTTTCGTCCTCTCGTCCATCGTCCTTCGTCTATCTATCTCCTAACTCCTGGTCACTATCCGCTATCATCTTTTAATTGCGTCCAATATCGCAGGCAGGACATCATGCCAACCTATAGGCATAAGATGTATGCCGTCGCACATACATTCAAGCTCTTTTATAAGGCGCACACTCATCTCTATGCTTTTTGATCTCTTATCAGACGCTCCCGCTATCTCCCTGACCGCGTCCTCCGGAACCAATAGCCCCGGAACTCTTTCGTTTAAATACCGCGCCATCTTCTCGGATTTCAAAGGAACGATGCCGGCAAGGATCCTGGTTTTAATATGTTTTGAATTTTTAAGAAAATTTCCAAACGTGCGGGAATCGAAAACAGCCTGGGTCTGAAAAAATTCCGCTCCGGCCTCAACCTTTTTTTCCATCTTAATGATCTCCGGATCCAGGGGGTCAGCCCCGGGATTCACAACCGCGCCGATACAATATCTTGGCGATGCTCCGAGAAGCTTGTGGCCGTTCATATCCTCACCGGAAGAAAGCATGGAAAGCGCCTGGATTAACTGCACCACATCCAGATCATAAACAGGCATACTTTCAGGATGATCACCCAAGGAAGGATGATCTCCTGTCAAGGCCAGTATATTTTCTATTGAAAATGCGGCAGCAGAAAGAGCTTCAGACTGAAGCGCGAGCCTGTTCTTGTCACGGCAGGTCATCTGAAGTATAGGCTCAAACCCTTCGCGCTTTAAAACGATAGACGCGGCCAAAGAGCTCATACGCAGGCATGAGCTCTGCAGATCCGTCACATTTATAGCATCAACCCTGGACCTTAGAGGCCTCACCTCATCCAGTATCTTATCCAGAGAGATTCCTTTAGGCGGGCCGATCTCAGAAGTGATTATAAATTTAGAATTCTTAAGCTTTTCCTTGAATGTCATTATTCTCAAACGATCTCTTAAATAATTCCATGCAGTTACGCATAAGCATGGTAACTGTAAGCGGCCCCACCCCGCCGGGTACAGGCGTAATATATGATGCCCTCTTCTGTGCTTGCTCAAATTCTACATCGCCGACTATATGCTCTCCTACGCGATTTATGCCCACGTCTATAACAACAGCCCCTTCTTTTATCCATGAACCCTTGATGAGATTAGGCTTACCGACGGCCACGATCAAAATATCAGCCCTTGCTACGTGAGAAGCAAGATTACCGGCTTCTGATGTGGCTATATGACAGACCGTAGTTGTCGCGAATTGATTCAAAAGCATAAGACTCAAAGGCTTACCCACTATCTTGGAATGCCCGATGACTACAGCCTCTTTACCATGAAGCTTTATATCATGATGACGCAGAAGCTCCATACAAGCCTCAGGGGTGCATGGCACGACAATTTCCCGCCCTATCATTATCTTGCCCAGGTTCTGCGGATGGACACCCTCTGCATCTTTCTTCGGAGAAACCCAGGAAATTACCTCGTCAATATCCAGCCCTTTAGGCAGAGGCGCGTGTATCATGATCGCATGAACACCGAGGTCTTTATTCAATTTGCCTATTTCCATAATAAGGTCTTTTTTGGAAATATCATACGGCAGAGAAAGCAGGCGGTAATCTATACCGAGATCCTCAGCAACACGGCCCTGGGCCCTCATGTAAACTTTTGACGCGGCATGTTCGCCTATCTGCACAGAAACTAAAAGAGGCGTTCTTGAATGCAGCTCGCGAAGAACCTGGATCTCGTCCTTCATCGAGTTTTTTAACCCTTCAGCGATCTTTTTTCCTTCAAGGAGTACGGCCAATTTCAACCTCTCAGTTTTTTCCGCATAACCCGCATCTGTTTATTTATCATAAACAGTCTGGAGACAGCGGCTGAAAATCTATTTTTATTTTTCTCAAGAGTTGACAGATTTATTTCAGCATAATTCAGGGCCGCGATAAAGCTATCATCGGCGAGCAACCCGGCAAGCAGAGCGTCTGAAGACAGATTCTTATTCCCGATCCTTAAAACCTCCATAGCCAGTTTAACGAGTTCAAAAGAAAGCAAGGCGACCTCAACAGGCACAGATACGGCTTTATCCATGTCTTTGGATCTATAGGCGCGTATATCTTCATCCGCGAGAAAAACAGCGCGTTCAGCCAGAACACTGAGCCGGGCATAGATCTTTCTTATACGCGGTCCGCTCTTTTTGTACTTTTCTTTTCCCAATGTGAACAAACACGCCATTTTCAAGAGGCTCGCGGCAAAAGCAGCCGAAAACGCGGCAACTGACCCGCCTCCAGGCGCGGGAATTTTAGCGCCAAGATCTTTGATATATTTTTTTATAGTACTATCGGCATATTTCATGAGAGGCCCGTTATATCGCCTTTATAGTTTATATCAACCTTATCGCCTCGAGGCTCAGGCGGCAAACCCGGCATAGTCTGCATATTGGAAGCGTACGCTAGGATAAAACCGGCGCCGGCCGAAAGCCTTACATCCCTTACCGGAAACGTAAAATCACGTGGAGCGCCTTTCAACGCCTCATCGTGAGAAAGTGAGAACTGGGTCTTGGCTATGCAGACCGGCAAGTGCGCGAAACCGGCCTCTGAATAAAAATCAAGCCCGGCGGAGCCTTGAGGCGAATAGGAAACATCTCTTGCCCCATAGATATTTTTTGCTATCAGAGCGATCTTTTCCTTCAGCGGAACATCATTTTCGTACAAAAGATGAAAACCGGCCTCTTTATCCCGCGTATGCTTTATAACGCTTCTGGCCAGAGCCAGAACACCGGCTGAACCTTCTTTAAAAGCGTTCCCCGCGCATGCATCAAGCGCCCCGAATTCAATCGCCTTCCTAGCCACCCATTGTAACTCTTTTTCCGTATCTGTTGGAAAAATATTTACGGCAACTACCACCGGGATACCAAAAACCCTTACGTTCTCTATCTGTTTTTTTAAATTAGCGCTTCCCTCTTCAAGCGCTTCCAGGTCTTCTGCGAAAAACTTCGGATCAACCTTTACGCCCGGCGTGATATTAAACTTTGAACTCTGGGCTTTTAAACCTCTGACGGAACATACCAACACGCAAAGATCCGGCTTTACGCCGCTGTTACGGCATTTAATATCAAAAAATTTCTCAGCTCCGCAATCAGCGCCGAATCCACTCTCTGTCACGACATAATCACACAGGCCCAAAGCAATGCGATCGGCAACGATAGAACTTGAACCTATAGAAACATTCGCAAAAGGCCCTGTGTGTATAAAACACGGCGTGCCCTCGGTCGTCTGCACCAAATTAGGCTTAAGCGCCTCTTTTAAAACCGCCGCAGCCGTACCATCTGCTTTAATATCATGCGCTCTGATACAGCGGCCGTCATTAGATAACGCGACAACCACATCTTTAAGCTTCCTGCGCATATCGCTCAGATCACGGCTCAAAGTTAATATGGACATGATCTCCGAAGCAGCTGTAATCTCAAAACCGGTCTCAAGCTCAAACTTTTCGGCTCCGGACTTTAAGCTGTAGCGGATATGCCTTAATGACCTGTCGCTTATATCAACGCAACGCTTGAAACCTATGGAGCGAGGATCAATACCCAGCTTATTGCCGTGAAAGATCGAATTTTCAAGAAAACTTACCAACAGATTATTCGCGACACCAACAGCATGAGTATCTCCGGTAAAATGTATATTTACTTCATCCTGAGGCAATACAGAAGACAAACCCCCGCCTGATGCTACGCCCTTTGCCCCGAAAAGCGGGCCCAGAGACGATTGCCTCAAAGTACACATACTCTTAATTTTAAGCTTATTGAGCGCCATGGATAAACCGATAGTAGTTACGGTCTTACCCTCGCCAAAAGGCGTTGGCGTTATGGCGCTGACAAGGATATAGCGGCTTTTTTTTCGCAACCGCAGCCTGTCAAGTATTGACAGATTGATCTTTGCTTTATAAAAACCGCTTAGCTCAAGCTCTCTGCGGTTTATACCCAAAGATCCTGCTACGCGAGTTATATCTTTCATAAGGGTTAAATATATTTTTGACAGACTTCAAAAGCGTTTTTAAAAATATTTACGTCATCGCCCTCATCCGAAAACCTGACACTGACGATATCAAAACGCGCTCGGGCGTCAGTAAGCTTCTTCTCTTTTAAAAAAGACAAAGCCAGGCGCGAAAGGCGGAATTGTTTATTCCTGCCTATGGAATCAAGTATCTCCTCCATTCCGGCAGGCGCGCGCCGCGCGCGCACCTCAACAAAACAGATGACGCCTTTATCGCGCGCGATTATGTCTATCTCTCCCAAATAATTTTTGAAATTCGTCTCGATAATGGCGTAGCCGTTCTTCTTTAGAAAATCCACGGCCATCCTCTCGCCATTTTTACCTGTGTTTATCTTGCCGGGATTGATCAAAAAATAGCCTCACAAAAAGTTCTTCTGTGGATTGGACAAAGGCCGTAACGCCTTATATTGCGGATATGCTCCCCTGTACCGTAACCTTTATGACGGCCAAAACCATACTCAGGCCATACGCGGTTATAGACATCCATTATGCGGTCACGCGCGACTTTTGCCACAATGGATGCGGCGGCTATAGAAATGCTCTTGCCATCACCGCCTATTATTTCTTTTGAGGAGTATTTAAAACTTGAGGATAAAGTGCCGTCAAAGAGCAGAAAAGTATTTTTTAAAGTCGGCTTAAAATGCTCGGCCCTTTTTATCAGGGCGCCTATCGCGATATCAGTTGCCGCGCCTATAGCCTTCGTTATGCGGATTGTATCAATAGCGCCTTCATTGATTATACCCACTCCGTAAAACCCTGAGCCGGAGATCTCTTTAAAAGCCTTCTCCCGCATCAAAGGCGTAAGTTTTTTTGAATCGTCCACTCTGGCGCTGAATGAATAACGCTTCAGATAAACCGCCGCCACGACAACAGGCCCGGCAAGAGGCCCACGGCCGGCTTCGTCCACGCCGATTATGAAGGAATACTTCTTCTTTCGCGCCTCTCGCTCGTGATACAGCACTTTTTTACTTACGCTGTTACTTTTTCTTTCTTCTCTTCTTCGATCTTTGCCGCGCGGCCGGTCCTGTTACGCAGGTAATAAAGCCTTGCCCTCTTGACTTTACCTCTTTTTACCACCTCAATAGATTCAAGGCTCGGAGCGTGTATTGGAAAAGTCCTCTCTACACCCTCGCCAAAAGATGTTTTTCTTACAGTGAACGTCGAAGAAACACCTTCGCCTCTTTTTTCAATAACAGTGCCTTCAAAAGGATGTATCCTGACTTTATCTCCCTCAGGTATCTTGACCAGAACCTTCACCGTATCGCCGACATTAAATTCGGGCATGTCTTTTCTTAAAAATAAACCTTCCACTAACTTGATCTTGTCCATTTTTTAGCTCCTCTCAATTTGTATATTTTGAGTTATTTTTCTTCTTCAAGAGATCAGGCCTTATTTTTTTAGTTACCCTGACTGCTTCTTTATTCCTCCATCCCTCTATCCTGGCATGATCTCCGGTCAACAGCACAGAAGGAACTTTTTTCCCGCGGAATACCGCCGGCCTCGTATACTGCGGATATTCCAATAATCCAGCCTGAAAACTTTCATCAAGGCTTGATAAGGCATTGCCCAAAACACCCGGCAACAATCTTACCAGCGAATCTATTACAACCATAGCCGGAATTTCACCACCGGTCAGAACATAATCACCTATAGAAATTTCTTCATCTGCCAGATATCGCGCTACTCGTTCATCAACGCCTTCATAATGCCCGCAGACAAGAACAAGCTGTTTGTAACGTGACAGCCGTTTCAGGTCAGCCTGCGCCAGGCGCCTGCCTTTGGCTGACAAAAGCACAACGTGGCGCGAACTTTTTTGGATCTTTGACCCCTTCAGCACTGATTCCAAACAGGATGATATAGGCTGCACGCTCATAACCATTCCGGCTCCGCCGCCATAAGGCCTGTCATCAACTTTACGGTGTTTATCAGCCGCGAAGTCCCGAATGTCGTGTATCTTTATATCCACACGACCGGCGCCTATCGCCCTTTTGATGATCGACTCTCCGATCACCGGCTCAAACATCGACGGAAAAATAGTCAAGACATCTATGCGCATCGGGCTAAGAAATTGTCCTTAAATTCTTTAAAACGGTTCTCCCTGATAGCCTGGCGCGCGTCCCGCATAAGATGCAGAAAGAAATATATATTATGATACGAAACAAGCCTTAAACCCAGGATTTCGCCGGCATTAAAAAGGTGGCGGAGATAACTGCGGGTGAAATTCTTGCAGCAATAACAATCACACTCAGCATCCAGCGGAGACCGATCGCGCGCGAATTCACCGTTACGTACAGTAACCTTGCCCTGGCTCGTAAAAGCTGTGCCGTTACGGCCGTATCGCGTAGGCACCACGCAATCAAACATATCAACGCCCAGAGAAACCGCCTCTAAAATATCCTGCGGCAAACCGACGCCCATTAAATACCTAGGTGCTGCCTGAGGCATATCGGGTACTATCAAAGAGAGCGTATTATACCTTAAATCGGCCGGTTCGCCAACACTTAATCCTCCTATAGCGTACCCTTGAAAACCTATCTCCAAAAGCTCAGCCAAAGACCGTTTTCTCAATTCTTTATAGGTCGAACCCTGAACAATGCCGAAAAGCGCGCCCTTAGAACCTTTCAACCACTCTTTTTTTGAACGCGCCGCCCAAAGAGTAGTCCTCTCAAGGGCGGTTTGTGCCTCATCAAAAGAAACAGGATATGAAACGCACTCATCCAGAGGCATAATGATATCAGAACCAAGCGTATTCTGCACTTTCACAACATCTTCAGGGCTTAAGAAATGGCGTGAACCATCCAAATGAGACTGAAATTCCAGGCCTTCGTCTTTTATCTTGCGCAAAATCGCCAGACTGAAGATCTGATAACCACCGCTATCCGTCAACACAGGCTTATTCCAATTCATGAATTTGTGCAGGCCGCCGGCTTCGCGGATAATATCCAAACCCGGCCTTAAATAAAGATGGTAGGCGTTACTCAAAATTATTTCAGCGCCCGCGTCTTCCAGTTCTTTTGGAGAAAGCGACTTTACAGTAGCCTGAGTTCCGACAGGCATAAATACAGGCGTCTCTATAACGCCGCGCTCAAGCGTAAGCGTAGCGCAACGCGCTTGTGTCTGTGTATCGCTGTGTGTAACTTTGAATTCCATAATATTTTTAAGTCGAAAGGTCAAAAAGACAAAAGGTCACAAGCTAAAACAACCTAAAAACCAAAAAACATAAAAACTTAAGAACACATACATTTTTAATCTTCTTTTTTAGTTTTTTGGTCTTTCAGTTTTTTCGTTTTTTGGTCTTTCTGTTTTTCGGTAATTCTGGTCTTTTAATATCTTACCAAACAACCTGATAGACGTATATCGCGTTACCCTTATCATCTTTTCGCTCATCAAAC
>CAYSCK010000075.1:0-7696 GCA_964429525.1 uncultured Planctomycetia bacterium | reverse complement strand
AAACGCCTTACGTTTCGCAAGGGGGAGTTTCTGCATATGGGGGAAGTAAGGGCCAAAGAAACTGTCAGCGCGATGGAGTTTCTTGGCCTATCGCGTGATGATATAATTTTTCTTGGTTATCCGGATTTTGGGACGATGAGGATATTGACTGAGTACTGGGGCAAGACCAAGCCTTTCAAGAGCTGGCTGACAAGAGTAAATAAGGTATCTTATCCTGACGCCATGACGATCGGCGCGCCATATGTGGGTGAAAGCATTGTAAAGGACATAGAATCCGTGCTGACGAGCTACAAACCGACAAAGATATTTGTATCTCATCCGGCAGATGTCAATCGCGATCATCGCGCTCTTTATGTCTATCTTAAAGTCGCGTTATTTGATCTAAAAGGCCTTATCCCTGATTACAAAGTCTATCCTTACCTTGTGCATGCTATACGCTGGCCGATGCCGCGCGGCCGTCATCCTGACCTTGAGTTTAACCCTCCTGAAAGTTTTGATGAGAGCGGTATTCCATGGCAAAAGGTTTTTTTCACCGAAGAGGAGATTGAGACAAAATATGAAGCGATAAAAAGATATAAGAGCCAGATCCCGTACGCGCCGTCTTATTTGATCAGTTTCGCTCGCAAGAATGAATTTTTTGGGGATTTTCCAGAGATAAAACTGGCAAATAGCGGAGCTTTGGGGGAGGTTGCTTGGCAGGACCTGAAGACCACGGAAGTACTTGAGGATGATGAAGTTGACGGGGAGCAGGAGCAGTTGCAATATATGAGGCCGCTCTTTAGCTCAATAGCTTTCGCGTTTCAGGGCGATTATCTGTGGGTTAAGCTTACTTTAAAAAAGAATATGGTCAAGAATCTTGGTGTTGTTATTTATCTTTTTGGTTATAGGCATGGCGTTGATTTTGGGCAGATGCCCAAGATACAGATACCTATAAACCTTTTGGGTATACATTTAAAGGACAAGAGGCAGACGCTTTCTGTAAAGAAGATCAAATATATCCGGGAAGGCAAAGTTTTCACTATGAAGATCCCGCTTGCCTTGCTGGGTAAGCCTGAATATATCTTTACCTATGTTCGTGCTCATGGGCCGAGTCTTCCTATTGAAGCTACTGCCTGGCGTATTTTGAAACTGAAAGAATAATTTTTTTGGGAGTAATAATGCCGGTCGCTGAAGGCAAAAATGGTACGGGTTTGGTTTATCGGTTATGGGAAGCTGCCTTGCCGCGCGCTTCTCTTGTTCTCGTGCATGGATTAGGCGCGCACAGCGGCAGATGGGACGCGCTCGCGGAATTCATGCTCTTAAACGATATATCTTCCTGCGCTCTTGATCTTAGGGGTTTTGGCCTTACCAAAGGTTTTAAAGGCCACATAGATTCATTCAGAGTTTATCTTCAGGATATACGTGAACTCTGCCGTATTGCAAGACTAAGGCATCCGGAGAATAAGGTCTTCTGCGCCGGCGAAAGTATGGGCGCGCTCCTTATTTATCTTCTCGCTCTTGAGGATCCGGATTTTTGTGACGGAGTCATGCTTTTGGCTCCGGCATTTAAAACAAAATTTAAAGTTACTACCCGCGATTATATTGATATCTTTGGCGCGCTTTTTTATAATCCAAAAAAAACTTTTGACCTGCCAATAGTTGCCGAGCTCTGCACAAGAGATCCTAAAATATCAGGAGATGATAAATCACGACGAAAGAGAGTGCCATAGTGCGTCTTCCAGGCTCTTGACGCGAATTGTATTCGCGCAGTTCGGTTCATTTTTGACAAAGAAAGAATTTAAGCCTCCTGTTTTGTTTTTACTGGCCGGCGATGACAAGATAGTGGATACAGCTACTTCTGCAAAATTGTTTAAAGGGCTTAAGGCGCGTGATAAAGAGCTTGTTGTGTATGAGGGTATGTACCACGCGTTATCAATAGATCTAGACCGGGAAAAAGTCTTTCAGGATATGGCTGAATGGATCATGGAACATCGTTGATATTAAGAGACCAAAAAACCAAAAGACTGAAAAACCAAAAAACTTATAATAAAGTTAAAAATGTTTATGTTCTTAAGTCTTTAGGTTCTTTAGTTTTTAGGTTATTTTATTTTGTGATGTCGTAACTTGCATAGAGGTATAAATGAAATATATACTGGCTATTGATCAGGGGACTACAGGCAGCCGTGCGGTTGTTTATGACAAACACGGCTGTTTTGTTGCTGCCAGTTATCAGGAATTCCCGCAGTATTTTCCCAAATCAGGGTGGGTGGAGCATGATCCTTTAGAAATATGGCAGAGTGTATACGAATCCATCCAGAAAGTTTTAAAGATCATACCTTCTGAAAAAATAGCAGCCCTTGGCATAACTAATCAGAGAGAGACAACCGTTATCTGGGACAGATATACCGGCAAGCCGGCATACAATGCCATAGTATGGCAGTGCCGCCGCACAGCCGGCCGCTGTGATGAATTGCGGAAGGAAAAAGGGGCAATTGAGTTTTTTCTTAAAAAAACAGGCCTGCCGATAGATGCTTATTTTTCAGCGACAAAGATTGAATGGCTCTTTAAGAATGCCGGGCGCGCGTTTAAAATGGCAAAAGACGGCAGGCTCTGTTTTGGAACTACAGATTCATGGGTATTGTGGAACCTGACAGGAGGCAAAATACACGCGACAGATCATACAAATGCCTCGCGTACAATGTTGTTTAATATTGAGAAAAAAATATGGGATAAGGATATTCTCAGAAGATTCTCAATCCCTGAGAATATTTTGCCTGAAGTAAAGCCAAGCCTCGGATCTTTTGGTGAAACTGTAAGGATGGGAAGGCTATCAGCAGGTATTCCGATATCAGGTATTGCAGGAGACCAGCAGGCCGCGCTCTTTGGCCAGGCTTGTTTTGAGCCAGGTGAAGTAAAAAATACTTATGGTACCGGGAGTTTTATTCTACTTAATGCCGGTAAGTCGCGGCCAGTTTCAAAGCACGGTCTTATAACGACACTTGCCTGCGGAGCGCGCGGTGAAACCGTCTATGCCCTTGAAGGCGCGGTGTTCATAGCAGGCGCTGCCATTCAATGGCTGAGGGATGGATTGAAAATTTTAAAGAATGCCCCAGAGAGTGAAAAAATGGCCGTATCGCTTAAAGATAATGGAGGAGTTTATTTTGTGCCTGCATTCGTGGGATTGGGCGCTCCTTACTGGAATCCGCGTGTGCGCGGTGCCTTATACGGATTGACCCGCGGCACCAGCAGGGCGCATCTGGCGCGCGCAGCACTTGAGGCGATAGCGTATCAGGTAAAAGATGTTCTTTTGAGTATGGAGAAGGATTCAGGGCTCAAGATCAGGAGTTTGAAAGTTGACGGAGGGGCGGCTGCTAATAATTTCTTATGCCAGTTTCAGGCTGATGTTCTTTGCGCGAATGTTGTGCGCCCGAAGATCATAGAGACAACCTCGTTAGGCGCTGCTTATCTGGCAGGTTTAAAAACAGGCTATTGGAAAAACACACAAGAGATAAAGGAATGTTGGCAGAAAGGCCATACTTTTTGTCCAAAGATGCGCATAAGTGAAGCCGTTAAATTATACGAAGGATGGCAGGCAGCTGTTCGCAGGACGTTGGGATCAGATAAATAACAGGGACTATTGAGAAACGCAAAAGAGATGGAAACTTCTTTACCCACGAAATTTTTTTCCGTCTGCTTCAGTTTACAATTTTACTGTCACGCTTCATAGAAGCAGGTTCTAGTGCTGGGTGCTAGCAAACATTAAACATATAGGAGGTAGCGGATAGGAGCTATAAATTCTTAAATTTTATTCACTAAACGCTATACGCTAACCGAAAGTTAATTGAGTTTTTAGGTTTTTTAGTTTTTAAGTTGTTTAACCTTTGACCTTTTGATCTCTAAATATGCATACTTATGATATTGCTATAATCGGCGCGGGTGTAGTTGGCGCTTCTGTTGCCAGGGAGCTGTCAAAATATAAGTTAAAGATCGCGCTCCTTGAAAAAGAAGAGGAGCTCGCTTTCGGTGTTTCAAAATCCAATAGCGGCATAATCCATCCGGGTACCCAGATCGCGCCCCATCTTTTAAAAGGAAAACTGTGCGTTGCCGGCAATCACCTTATAAGAAAAATTTTCTCAGAGCTATGTGCTGATTTTAAGGAAGTGGGCGAGTTGATAGTCGCGTTTGACGAACAGGAATGCGCGAGGCTTTCTGAGATCAAGAAGAACGCGGAAATTTTAGGCGTCAGAGGGTTAAAAATTGTCAGAGGCGATACGCTTAAGGCGATGGAACCTAATTTAAATCCTCTCGCGATCGCCGCTCTTTATGCTCCGAGCGCCGGCATTATAAGCCCTTATCGTTTTGTTTACGCGCTCGCTGAAAACGCGGCATCTAACGGTGTTGATATTCATACTAAGACCAGGGTTGAGAAGATCACGCGCGGCAAGTTTTTTGAGCTATTCTGCGGCGAGAGGATATTCAAGGCGCGTTTCGTCATAAATTCCGCCGGCTTGTATGCCGATGAGGTTGCGCGTTTGGTTGGGATTGGCGATTTTAAAATTACTCCGCGCAAAGGAGAAGAGTATCTTTTAGATAAAAAACGAGAGCTTCTCTCAAATCACCTTATCTTTCCTCTGCCTTCTAAAACATCCAAGGGGATCCTTGTAATAAAGACATCCGACGGCAATCCTATGATAGGCCCGACTGCAGAGGACGTTGAAGACAAAGCTGATTTTTCAACAACTGATGAGGGCTTAAGGAAGGTATTGGATGGCTCAAGCCGTCTGATACCTGCAATAAACAAGGGCGATATAATAGCATATTTTTCCGGCCTTAGGCCTGTCGCGGGAGATGATTTTATAATACGCCATGAAGAGAGCGTGCCTGGATTTATCAATGTAGCGGGCATACAATCACCGGGCCTGAGCGCGGCCCCTGCTATAGCTCTCATGGTAGTCGATCTGCTTAAGGCGAACGGACTGACCTTAAAGAAGAAATGGATGTTCCGCAAACACAGAAAGAAAGCGCGGCATCTGTTTTCAATTCCGTTTTCATTAACTAAAAAATTGATAAAGAGAGATCCTGCTTATGGCGATATCGTCTGCCGTTGTGAAATGGTTTCGGCAAAAGAAGTTGAGGATTCTATCACACAGGGCGCGAGGACATTAGACGGCATAAAATTCAGGACCCGCGCCCAGGCAGGCCGCTGCCATGGCAGTTTCTGCACAACGAGGTTGATGAAGATACTTTCGCAGAAGGCTGGGATTCCTTTGACTGAGGTCACTAAGCGCGGCAAAGGCTCGGAAGTCATCAGGTCCGGCAGAGAGGGCAATGAAGATGCGAAATAGGGATCTCGTTATAGTCGGAGCCGGGCCGGCAGGCATGGCCGCGGCGGTCTCCGCTCACGAACACGGGGTCAAAGATATACTTTTGCTGGAGCGCGATCAGTATTCTGGGGGTATATTGAATCAATGTGTCCATACCGGTTTTGGCCTGGCATATTTTAAGGAGGTGTTGACCGGGCCGGAATATTGCCAGCGTTTTGTAAAACAGGTTAGTTCCATAAAAGGTATTGAAGTCAGCCTGAAGTCATTTGTTGTCTCCATTACCAGGGATATGGTCTTGTCTTATCTGAAACCGGGCGTCTTTGAAGAGGTAAAGTTTAAAGCTCTTATATTGGCAACCGGCGCGCGTGAGAAGACGCGTGAGATGGTGCCGATAGCAGGCACGAGGCCGGCAGGAATTTTTTCAGCAGGGTTGGCGCAGAAGTTGATCAATATTGAAGGACTACTCCCGGGGAATGAGATCGTTATCGTTGGCTCCGGTGATATAGGGTTGATAATGGCAAGGCGGTTTACCCTGGAAGGGGCTATAGTCCGGGCTGTTGTTGAGATCCAGAAGCAGTCCCGCGGCCTAGTACGTAATGTTGTGCAATGCGTTGAAGATTTTAATATACCATTTTATCTTTCTCATAAAATCTGCCGTATTTATGGCGAGGACAGGGTTGAGAAGGTTGAGGTGGCGCGTGTTGATGAGAATTTCAATGAGATACCCGGGACGAAATTTGATATAGGCTGCGATACTGTATTGGTCTCTGTAGGGCTTATTCCGGAGAATGAACTTGCTGAAATGGCTGGTGTAGTTTTGGATAAAAAAACCAATGGGCCGGTGTCGGATGAGATCAATAAAACTTCCGTACCGGGGGTCTTTGTTTGTGGCAACGCGTTTAAAATCTATGATCTGGCTGATTCTGTTACCAAAGACAGTGAAGCCGCCGGCAGCATGGCAGCTGAGTATATTAAAAATGGCGGTTAAGGGCTAGGCATCAGGGAAAAGGGATCATTTATGGCAGATAAAATTACTAAACAGCTGATATGCATTGAGTGTCCTCTAGGTTGCTCTTTGTCTGTTGATATTGAGAATTGCCGCGCAGTAAAAGTTGATGGAAATAAATGCCCCAAAGGAGACAGATACGCTGTATCCGAGGTTGAGAATCCTGTGAGGATTCTTACGTCAGGGGTTTTGGCTGTAGGCCTTGAGCTTAAGATGATCCCTGTCAGGACAGACAAAGCTATCCCTAAGGGCAGGCTGATGGAGGCGATGTCGGAGATAAAGAAGATCCGCGTTGATAAACCTGTCCAGGCTGGTTCTGTTATTGTCAAAGATTTTTTAGTATCAGGCGTTAACCTCGTTGCTACCCGCCCAGCCACAGATTAAATCAACAGCAATATCTCGGTTCTAGGTTAGCGGTTTTCGGTTATCGGTTTGTTGCAACATTTTTGTCCAGACCTAAAATGTTGCAACATCTGGTTACGCAAATCGCGCGCCAATTCTGATTTAACATCAGGCTGCTTTGGGTTTATTTTCCGTCAGGGACGTCTGCCTGCCGGCAGGCAGGCTTGTTTGCCCCTGCGAGGCAAACTTCGCTTAAGCGTTTTGCCCTGCGCTCTCCGCCATTAAAGCATTGGCGGATCCTTGCCCGCTTTCGGGCAAAACAGGCCCTTACGGTAAAACAAACCCAAATTAGCTACCACGTTATCTTGCTGTATTATGTTGTAACACAATGGCGCAAGACCAAACCTTACACCATAAGATATTTTGTGTCTTGCTTATTTTGCCTGATTTATGTTTGGATTGGGCGGCGTCGATGGTCACCCGATGATTCTACCCCGCGCTTATAATGTATTGCGCGGGTATGCCGCCTACTGCGGCAAATAATACTTGCAAAGAAAAACGGCGGTGGTATACTTTTGACTCAATTGAGATATTGAAAGTTCGTGGTTGGAACTTATATTAAGGCGATGCAGCCCATCTGATAAAGGATAGGGCTTTTTTATTTACTTATATGAATAATAATGCGATATTAACTTCAATTATTCTTATTCCGGTCCTTGGCTCTTTTTTTCTGCCTTTGGTAAGCCTTATAAGCGGACGACTGCGCAATCTTTTGGCATTTGTTTTGGTCTTATCAAGCTTCGCGCTCGCAATAAAGATCGCTCCGGCTGTATTTGCCGGCCAAGTGATCTATTTTGAAAAAATCCTTCCTTTCGGTTTTAATTTTTCGCTCACAGCTGATTGCCTGGCGGTCTTTATGGCCATAGCTTCGCTTCTTGTAGGCCTTGTTATCGTCCTATATTCTTTTGACTACATATCCCATTATAAGAACAAAAGTGAATATTTTAATCGCCAGCCTGGCCCCACCACCGTTAAGGGTATTCAG
>CAYSCK010000074.1:0-7748 GCA_964429525.1 uncultured Planctomycetia bacterium | reverse complement strand
GGGTCAGCCCGAGTTTTTTAGCGCGGTCAACTATATGATTTACGTCGTTGTCTGTGGCATCCGGTCGAAGGACAATAATCATCGTGAAATCTCCTTGTTGGCCTCATCCAAGGCCTTTAATAATTTTATGTTCTCTTTTTTTGTTCCTACTGTGATCCGCGCGTAATTACATAGGTTGTATTGGCTCATCTCGCGGATAATAACCCCTTTTTTCAGGAGTTGTGTGAATATTTTGCGCATGTCGGTATCTAAGCGCATAAAAATAAAATTAGCAGCGCTCTCCTGGTACCATATCCCGCGTTTTTCAAATTCTTTATATAGAAATTTTTTCCCCTCGGCTGCCAATTTATTTGATTTTTTTACAAAGATTTTGTCATCCAGCGCCGCTGCAGCCGCGACTTGGGCGAGGCTGTTGACATTGAAAGGCTGCCTTACGCGTTCGGCAAATTGAATAAACTCTTCATTTGCGATCATATATCCTATGCGCAGGCCTGCCAATCCGTAGATCTTTGAAAAAGTCCTCAGAATTGCTATGTTCCTTTTATTTATCAGCGGTATAAGGCTTGGGAAATTATTTTCAGTGACGAATTCCATGTAGGCTTCATCAAATACAACGAGTACCCGCTCAGGTATGGTGTTAAGAAAATCAGCCGTTTCTTTTGAGCTTATGTATGTACCTGTTGGGTTATTCGGATTGGCTATGAAGACAGCCTTTGTGTCTTTCGTAATTGAGTCCTTGAGAGCGCCAAGATCAAAACGAAAATCTTTTAGCGCTACGGTCTTGACTGTGTAATCATTTATCGCGCCGCAGATCTTGTATTCAACAAAAGTAACATCTCCCGTTAAAATTTCCGCTTTGGGGGCTTTGATGGTTTTTAAAATTATGTCAATGAGCTCATCTGAACCATTCCCGAAAATAAGGTTGCCTTCTTTGATCATTAAAGCTTTGGCTAATTTCTTTTTAAGGTAGAAGCATGATCCTTCCGGATAGCGGTTCAGTGAACCAATGGATTGTCGGATAGCGGCAAGCGCCTTAGTAGAAGGCCCCAGCGAATTTTCGTTAGAGGCGAGTTTTGTCACGTCTTTTATGCCCAGATCTCTCTCAACCTCTTCAATGGGCTTACCGGGTTTGTAGGTTTCAATATTAAGTATGTCTTTTCTGATTTCTGGTATCATTATTTTTTATTCACTTTGCGGGTATGAACCCAGGGTTTTCATGAATTTGCATTTTTCTTCTAATTCTTTGAGAGCGTTTGCTATTCTCTTGTCATGGGCAAGGCCCAAGAGATCAACGAAGAAAAAGTAATCCCATGCTTTTTTGCGCGATGGCCGCGATTCGATCTTGGTTAAGTTGATCTTATATTTTTTGAACGGCATAAGCATATCGTGCAGCGCGCCTACCTTGTCTTTAATTGAGAACATTATGGAAGTTTTGTCGCACCCTGTAGGTTCGGCCTCGTATTTGCCGATCACTAAAAAGCGCGTTATGTTGTGAGGGCAGTCTTCAATGTCTTTGGCAACAAGATTCAGCCCGTATTCTTTTGCGGCCAAGAGTGAAGCTATGCAGGCCGCATTTCTTTCTTTTCCGGCGATCTGCGCGGCCCTTGTTGTGCTTGAAACGTCTATAAGCTCAGCTTTTGGAAGATTGGTCTCGAGCCAGAGCCTGCATTGACCGAAGACCTGAGGGTTGGAATAGACCCTTCTGATATCTTTTTTCAGGCATTTTGCCAAAAGGTTGTGAGATATATCAAGCAGTATTTGCGAACATATCTTTAAGTCTGAATCAACCAGCATATCCAGCGTGTGCGAAATAGCTCCTTCTATGGAATTCTCAATAGGGACTACGCCATAATCGGCGTTGTCCTTTTCAACCTCGTTAAATACGTCTGTTATGGTATTGCATGCCAGATAACCAACTGAGGCGCCGAATTTTTTTATTGCCGCCAGATTTGAAAAAGTAGCTTTGGGCCCAAGGTAAGCTATGGTCAATGGTTTTTCAAGGGACAGAGACGCCGACATTACCTCGCGATATATAGCTTCAAGCGATTCAGTCTTTATCGGGCCCTTGTTGTTTCTGGATATGTGTTCGAGTACCTCTTTTTCTCTTGCCGGCACGTAAATTGCCTGCTTCGATTTGTTTTTCAATCTTCCGATATTAAGGATCTGTTGCGCTCTTTTATTTAAGAGCTCCACTATAGTCTTGTCGATTGAGTCTATTGATTTACGGATTTTGTTGATTTCCATCGCAAATCCTTTCGGTTTGTTCCGCTTTATCTTCCTGGGTTTCAGTTTCAATTTTTGGTTCAGTCTTCTGGGCAATTGCCTTATTTTCTTCCTGGAATTTTACTTCCTCTTCTTCGGTCAGAGGGGTTATGTCAGCATCTCCGCTGGCAAGCTTCATGTCCAGCACTAGGTCTTGCTGAGCGAACTCTTCTATCTTAGGCAATTCTTCCAGTGATTTCAGTCCGAAGTAATCCAAAAACATTCTTGTGGTCCCATAGACAAACGGGCGCCCTATTACTTCCTTGCGGCCTACGACCTTGATCAGGTTCTTCTCAAGCAGGCTTCTGACTACACCGTCAACATTCACTCCGCGTATGGCTTCTATATCCACTCTTGTTACAGGTTGTTTGTAGGCTATGATAGCCAGGGTTTCCAGGGATGGAGAGCTTAATTTTTCAGTATTCCGTATTTTATAAAAATTTTTGATGTATGCCGAGTTTTGAGGTGTTGTAACCATCTGATAACCGCCTGCCATCTCCACTATCCGTACGCCGCTATTTTTTGCCTCGTGTTCTTTTTTCAGTGTCTCAGCAATACCGCGCAATGTCTCACCATCCATGTTTTCGAAGAGCTGTTTAAGCTCGTCTATGGTCAAGGGTTTATTGCTGATGAAGATCAGCGATTCTATCGCGGATTTGATCCGCTCGCTTTCCAGATTGTCAAACATCTCTTCCTCGTTTTTTGTCATTTTTTCGCGCGTTGTTTGTATACAATGTTCAAAAGTTCTTCTACGGTTTTGATCTCAGGGTCTTTCTTGAGCGCTTCCTGCGCCATCTCTTTTGCTTCATGCTTCTTGTACTGCAGCTGTATCAAGACTTCGGTAGCCTGTTCGATAAGCCCTTTTTGTTCATCAAGCTGTATGCCTGCGCAGGAGTCCTGTATGAGCCCGAAACGGCCTATCTTTCCCTGCAGTTTTGCGATTATCTCTTTTGCGCGCTGCGGTCCTATGCCTGGTAAAGATTTCAAGGCAGTGATGTCGGCGCGGTCTATCGCTGCTGCGATTGACGATATCGGCATATTTAAGGCGCGTAAAGCTGCTTTTGGGCCGATGCCTGAGACTGTTATGAATATTTCAAAAAAATCTTTTTCAACTTCGCTCAGGAATCCTATCAGGACGGGTATGCTTCTTGATGGTTCAATATGGTGGTAATGATAAGTTATAAGTTTCAGCTGCCCGTCAGGGGGCAAGAGTTCGTCAAGCCGCGCCTTTGAAATAGACGGAATAAAAACCTCATACGATATTCCATTATTTTCGAGCACAACGGATTGGCTGCGTCTTTCGGTTATTTTTCCGCTTATTGAAGTTATCATATTTTTATTCTTATAGTGTAGGCGTGCGTAATAGCTAAGGATATCGCGTCTGTTGTGTCTGCCGGGCCCAAGGACTCTCTTTTTGCTCCAAAAGTGTATTCTATCATTTTTTGGATCTGTTCTTTGGATGCGTGTCCTGAACCGGTCGTCATTTTTTTTACGTTGGTTGCCGCGTATTCAAAGAACGCTATCCTTTTTTCTTCTGACAGCATGCAGATAACACCGCGGGCGTGGCCCAGCAGCGCTGCAGTTACAGGATGTTTATAATGAGCGTAGAGCTTTTCAAGTACCATGGCATCAGGCCTGTATTTGTCTAAAATTTCAGCAAGGCCGGAGTGGATCTTATCCAGCCTTTTCGGAAGGCTTAATGACGGGCTTGTTTTAACAAAGCCCGCATCTTTTAATGTGAAGCAATTGTTCTTTGTTTCTATCAGACCATAACCTGTGGTATTCAGGCCAGGGTCAATGCCCAAGATCAGCATTTGATATCTTATCCTTCCAGCAGATTGTCCGGTATGTCAAAATTAGAATAGACATGTTGAACGTCTTCGTGCTCTTCCAGTGAGTCCATCAGCCCAAGAATTGAATTTGCCGTGTTTTTTTCAGTAATTTTAATGGTGGTAGAGGGTATCATTGTAACTTCCGCGGACTGTATAGGTATCTTTTTTTCTTCGATGGCTTTTTTGACCGCCTCCATATCCTGAGGCTGTGTTGTGATCTCATAGACCTTATCGTCACTCTTCATGTCTTCGGCGCCTGCTTCCAGGGCGATGTTCATGAGCTTATCTTCGTCCACCGCTGTTTTTTCAACAATGATATACCCCTTCTTTGAGAACAAGAAACTGACCGCTCCGGCCTGAGCCATATTACCGCCTTTTTTGGACATTATGTTGCGAATTTCAGCGGTGGTTCTGTTTTTGTTGTCAGTTACAACGTCCATCATTATGGCTATTCCTGCCGGGCCGTAAGCTTCGTAAGAAGCCTCTTCGTAGGTTATACCGGGCAGTTCTCCTGTGCCTCTCATGATGGCTTTTTCAATATTGTCCGAAGGCATGTTGGACTCTTTCGCCTTCAGTATGGCTGTTCTCAGGCGAATGTTGGTGTCAGTGTTCCCGCCGCCCGAACGCGCCGCGGCGGTCAGCTCTTTTATGACTTTGGTAAAGAGTTGCCCGCGCTTAGCGTCTATCGCCGCTTTTTTGTGTTTAATACTTGCCCATTTAGAATGACCTGACATCTGATAACCCCTTTCGTTTATTCTTTAAGATCCGAATGAAATCGTTTCATTTTTTTGTTTATGCTTACTTTCATATTTCAAAAATTATATAATCAAAAAAACCAAAATAGACGTATAAGCCGAGTTCTGTGTCCTCCACTGATCCGTTTTGATTTCGCAAACGCGGATTAAAGCGTGGAGGTGATAGCCATTTGACTGGTCCTAAAAGTTGCCTTTATGGATCTCGCAGCCAACCCGTTCCGACTCTGTTTTTGAGGCGGACAACCCTATTCCTGTTACACAGGATGTCGGAACCTACTTGGCATTGCTCTGCGCAGAGATTACCTCGTTTCACCTCCGCCTGTTATTGTGGCGGAACTCGTCTCTGTGGCTCTTGTCCTACCCGATATTTTAAAATAGCGGATGGCGGCCGTTAGCCGCTGCGCTGTCCTTTAGAGCTCGGACTTTCCTCCCTCACGTTTTTTAGCGTGGTGGGCGGCTATCCCGTCTACTTTGGATCTTTTTTCCTTGACCGCGAGGCGGGCTAACTTATCGGCCTCAACGTTCTTTTCTCTGGGAATTTGTTTTAAACAAAAATTTTCAAAGCCCTGTATCATGCCTACGGCTTGTGAAAAAAGGTTTTTAATATTTTCATTCTTAACCTTATATTCACCCATTATCTGTTTGCAAAGCAATTCGCTGTCTGAAAAAATGCAGATCTCTTTCATCTTCATAATGAGCGCTTCCTGCAACGCGCAGATAAGAGCGCTATATTCGGCCACATTATTCGTCTGGGTACCGATATAGCGCGATATATTTTTGAGGTTATTTTCCCCCTCCAAAAATACCACGCCGATGCCTGAATCTCCCGGGTTGCCGAAAGAGGAGCCATCAATATATATATTTATCATATGACTTCAAGGTCCTCTTCTAAATACAGGATGCGCGAGCATATCTCGCACATGATCAGGCGGTCGTGCATTTTGATCTCATTGGTTACCTGATGAGGCAATGACATAAAACATCCGGCGCAGGAATTATTCACTACTTTGACGATCGCGATGCCCTCTTTTCCGTGAAGTATGTGTTCGTAGCGCTCCAGTATCTTTTTATCTACTGAATCAGATAAGATTTTCCTTTTGCCAGATATATCGCTTAGCAAGCCCTCTATCTCTTTACTTCTTGAAGTTATGACGCTCTTTTTTTCATTGAATATTTTTTCTTCCGATACAAGCGCGTTTTTTTCAATTTCAATGTCTTTTTTTATCTGGTCGAATTCATCCATGGTTTTAAGGATATCTTCTTCTATGATGGATTTGTCGGCCTTGAGGCTTTCAATTTCTGAAAGCTTTGTCTGATAATCTTTGTTCGTTTTTAACTGGCCCAGCTGTCCCTGGGATTTCTTTATATTTTCTTCCTTGAGGGCGAGTTCGCCTTCCTTATCTTTTTGTTTTAGCAGCAATTTTTGCCTTTGATCTTCAAGAGCTTTGAATTTAGATCTCTTGTCCTCAAACTCTTTTTGTATATCATCTAATTGCTTCGGCAATTCAGCTTTTTCCCTGGAGAGTCCGTATATTTTCTTATCAACTTCCTGGAGCGAAACAAGCCTGCGTATCTCTTCTTTAATATTTGGCGTTGCCAAAATATTCTCCTTATGTTAATTGCCTTATTTGGCCTGATATATCCGGCCGTAACCTTACGTTTAAATATTGCCGTGCGCGCCACTATCTGTGGCGCTTGCCTTTTTTAGGCTAAAACTGGTGGGCGCAGAAGGACTTGAACCTTCGACCTCTGCCATGTGAGGGCAGCACTCTAACCAGCTGAGCTATGCGCCCCTTAAGTCCGGTTGATATATTTATGGGCCCACAGGGACTTAAAACCCCGGACCAAAAGCTCCTCGTTTCCTCGTCGCTTTCCAAAGGGGCTTTGCCCCTATGGCCCCCTGCTGTTTCGTTTTGATTCCATCAAATCGAAACAAAACGACAGGGGTGTTACCCCAAGATCGTGGGGAAACTTTTTCCCCACACCCCTTCTTGGTCCGGTTGATATATTTATGGGCCCACAGGGACTCGAACCCCGGACCAAGTGATTATGAGTCACCTGCTCTAACCGACTGAGCTATGGGCCCTAAACTTATATCTTCTTGATTTTCAATGATTTGCGATAAATCAAAATCTTTGCTTTTTTCGTTTGATCGTTCTGGTGTCCAAATAGTGTCCATTTGATTATTAAGAATGGCCACAGCTCTTTTTTTGTGGTCTGGTGATAGGTGACTATAGCGAAGCGTCATGTCCAGGGTCTTATGCCCAAGCAATTCGCGCACTGTGTTAAGGTCAACTCCACTCATTACTAATTGACTCGCAAACGTATGCCTAAGATCATGAAAACGAAAATTTAATATACCAGAAGTCTTGCACGCTGTAAAGAAAGATTTACGCACATTTGCGTATACTTCGCCCCTCTCATTACAGAAGACAAATGGGCTCTCTGGATGTTTGCGAACGGCTATTAAAGCGCCCTTAGTTATTGCGTTCATCGGCACTTCTCGCCTTTCGCCACTTTTTGACTGTCTTATATAGATAATATTGTTTTTAAAGTCGAGATCATTCCATTTTAAGGTTAAGATTTCGCCTTTTCGCATGCCGGTGTTGAGCGCAACGGTGAGAATCGGCTTTAAGTGCTCGCTTGCGTTACTGATAAGCTTTTTGATTTCTTCTTTTTCGAGATATCTTATCCTGGCATTGTTCTCTTTAAAGAGTTTTATGCGTTGAGCCGGGTTTATATCAATCATGTCCCATTCGATCGCTTTATTGAACATGTGCTTTAAGCAAGCCAGCTCCCGATTAACCGTTGCTACGGAAATGGTTTTTCTCTCTATTTGTTTCTCCGGATTACCCAAACGGACCACTTCTCTCGACCTTTCTGTTTTGAAAGAGTCGAT
>CAYSCK010000073.1:0-7802 GCA_964429525.1 uncultured Planctomycetia bacterium | reverse complement strand
GTAAGAAGGCGATGAAAGACAGAAGCGATGGGTATAGAGATGTTAATTTTATCCATAGACAGCTTATGACAGGTGACGCTTCATCTGGCCCTGCTATGATGGGTTTAGATATCGCGGTCAGCAGGAAGGGCTTAACAAGATGGGGCGGTTTTGATTTTGAAAACCTGCCGATGCAGTTCAATTTTGTGACACCTGAAAGAAAGGCGATGTCTGATGCGGCATTCGCGAGGCGTTTAATATCAATGGGCCAGCCAGGCGCGGCAGTTACCTACATGACAGGATCTATCGCGGGCCAGACAAGCCCTGAGTTTTATGAAAGAGGAAATCTGTCTGCCAAAGATATTGAGCTGCGTCAGACCAGGGCACAGAAATTGTTTGAGAGTGATTTAGTTGCCAGGGCAAGAGAATTTGTTAAATTAGCTGAATTGGTGCAGGAGAAGGATTCATCGTTTATGAATTCTGATCTTGATAGGATGGCTTCCAGGCTCTTTAGTTATCAGACAGGCTTGATGCAATGGATCAATCCGAGATTTTATTTTGAAGCAGATGCGCGCGATGCCTTCTTGAAAGAGGCTGTGGATCGGAGGCAAGGTCAGGAAGGAGAGGCTGCTCTCCAGAGGTTGTATGGCATTGCTTACCAGGCAAGAGAAACAAGCCAGGGAGTGGCTCTACCAAAATCAAAAGCCTATTTATCAGAAGTTGGCAGGTTGATGGATCATAAAGATCAAATCAATTCTCTTCTTGAGCCTGGGGCGGTTAATTTTGCTCTTCTTCTTCCTGAAGAGATGATGGACGCTGATAAGGGCCGTGCCGCTTATGATGCTATAACAAACACTGTAAATGTCTCTATGACGAATTTGGATGGCGCGGGCCGTATCAGTGATAATACATTCTGGGAGTTTGATTACTGGCATGAGAGCTTAGACCATCCGTCTTTGGATAAGACAGGTATTCTGACTCTTAAAGATAATCAGGCATTGAATGAAGTGGCAGCGCAGTATCTCTCCACAATGCGCTTGAGGGAAAAGATGAAGGTAGATAAAGAACTCAGAAAATCTCCTGCTGTCCAAGGCGCGGTTATCGGCTCTGTTCTGCCAGGTGTTTCAACTCGCAAGTTTATGCGCATGTCTTCTGAAAATATTGCTGATCGTCTTTATCGCCGTTACGCAGTGATCAATCCATCTTCACTTAAAGAAACAGGATCATCAGATTCACAAACAGCTTTTGATAAAGCTGATGAGATGTACCGCAAGTTTGCAGTCGCAGGCATGCTCAATGATGTTACAAAAGCTGGTGAAGTATTTCATAAAACTTTATTGGAAGAATTAGCTCTTGTTGCTTCAGGGGATATGGAAATAGAGCAATTTAGGTTAGGGATGATAGACGGTATAAAGAAATTGGGTGGCGAAGGATTGCTTTCTTTTAGTCAAGGCGCAGAAGGCTTGAACGATATCATTATTCTTAAAGATATGGAGACGACGCTGTTAAATTTACCAAGATCTGCGGGTAAACTTAAAGGTTTTCTGCAGTTTGACGGAGGAGCTATTTTGGGCAAAAGTGGTAGCGATGCTTCTTACGTAGCTGTAGTTGGCAGAGAAGCTGAACCGCTTGAGAAAGAGCTTTATCAAATTGCTGTCAGAGGAGGTTTAGCAGCTTTAAGAGAAGCTAAAAAGGCTGGAACTACTCCAGAAGATTGGACCAAGGCATTTAAAACAAGAGTAACGGAATTGAGTTTGGCAAAAGGCCTAAATATAGAAATTTTAAATCATCCTATTAGCCATTATACTGGGTTAGCAGAAGATGGACATTCTGGAGTGCAAATTCCTGGGCAGGCCCCATTATCCAATGTACCATTTACTCTTGAGCAGACAATTGCGATCCCAGGGTACAGGGGTATACGGTTAGAGTCAACAGTTAGCAAGCTCGATGATGGCACTTTGCAATTCCATACGCCATTACCAAGCAGGTCGCTTCCTGTATTTAATAACAATATAAGCAATCGATCAGTTTCTTCTTCTCCGATTTCGGCTATGACAGCGAGCCCGATAGGGGAGCAATTGTATCAGGATGGCTTATTTGTGCCTGGAAAATTAATGCATATAGGCTCATCTCCTGTTTTGGCAGTCAGCGCAGGCGCTCCGAAAAAACCAAATGTTGATCAAAGGCTTTTAGCTGTGGGCGTTCCACCGCTTTTGAATGAAAATAGCAGCAGCGTTTTTGATTTTGAAGAAACAGGCCGTAGATTATCAAATGGTTCGGAACAGACGATGATTGAAGAAAACGTTAAAGAAGCTTCGAATAAATCGTTTAATTTTGACAGGGTTGAATCAAGACTGCCAAGGTCTTATAGACAAAGGCTGTCGCTACCGGAGAATTATTCTTTGCCAACTGAGTTTAGAATGCCTATGGCTTGGTCGTATCAAAATTCATATTCTACGGCATCTATTACTCTTCCGGTTTCTTCAAGTTCGCCTCTATCCCAACCGGCTATTGCAAGCCCGAATGATGTAACATATTTATATCATGGGCTGCCGGGATCGATAAGCGAACTTGGCATCGCAGATAATGTCATGGCAGCAGCTGTGTCTGTTACTCTTATGGATGAAAATTTAAGGGTTTTGGAAACAAACTATTACCCAAGACAGAGAGATGCTGTAACCGCTAATGCACATTCTGCTTTGGCAGCCTTAGCGTCAGAGCAGATGATCTTGGGCACTAAGATATCGGGTCCAGATGATGTTCGTATAAGATACTATAATGAAATTGGCAACAGGATGGTTAAGGCAGGGAATACCGGCTTCTTTTCTAATATTCGATCGGATGCCAGGGAAACGAATCGCCTGAAGATCTATCCATATGCCCAGCTCGAAGAAACATATAATCAAATATATGCTAAGTTGAACCCTATGCGTCCATTAAATCAGGCTGAAGTTTTGGATAGGATTAGGTCGGAGGGAGAGCTTTTGGCTCAGCATAGTATCGCAAATCGTCTTTATGGTATTTATAATTTGGGAACTTCTTTGACAGAAGAAGGAAGGCGTCAACAATTCTGGGATGCCAGGACTTTGATGGAGGAGGCGCGGCAGGGCAAACAATTTAATTATAAATCCGACTCCGCTATTAATCCTTTTGTTGAAATAGAGCATTTTACAATAGGCGAAAACCAAAGCGGATTAACATCGGTTGCATTTCCTAAATATAGTGTGGCTGTCTTAGATCCAGATTTGATATCTTTAATCCCAGTAGGCGAAAAAAGGAATATTCCTGAGACGCGTTTTAGTTTAGCTGTCGGTGAAGCAGGAGAATTAGGCTTACAAACAAAGGTTACCTATAAAGGTAAACAGATACCTCTTATGGTTACGCCTTTAACGAAAGTATTTACGGAATACGGTTCTGGCTTAAAAGGGTTGTTGCCTCTTGTCGACCAGAATTTTTATAATAATTTGAAATCTTGGAAGACAGAAGATGATGCGACGTTGGGCATTCTTTCGGCTGTTCGAAGCAGGCCGCTTTTGGACGTGCCTCTTGTTATTGATCAGATACTATCTCCTAACAGCGTTTTGACATTTAAAGATGCTCTCCAGGAAGTTGTTGGACAAACTCGATTAAGAAATTCCAACGGCAATGTTATTCTCGGCACTGGTCATACTCATACGGTTAATCCGAAAGCTGCTTTATCCTTCACATCTACTTCTTCTCCGATAGCAATGCCGCAGGCGCAAAGATTTGATGTGTCATTGTCTCAGGTAGGCAAAGTTGAGCCTGTGAAACTTGCGACACAGCAGATGCCTTCCCCGATGGTTACGACAGGGTTGGCTCCTCCGGTTAGAGTTGTCTCTTCGCCGGTTGCTTTGCCAGCTTTACCTAAGATAAATATAAATCAGGCTGAAGTCGCGGATATAGTTGAAATTTTAAAAGGTACGAATACCGCGCAGGATTCAGGCGCCGCAAGAATGGCCGAGCTTGTTGATCTGGCCAAAGATATTAAACAGTCTGTTAAGTCTTCTTCCCAGTTAGCGCAGTTAAATACACTTTCCTATTCCGCTGTCCGGGAATTATCCAATCGTTTTGAATTTGCTGACCAAGCTGTTTCTTCTCCTGTTGTCCAGAGCACAGTGCCTGTTTATGCGCCGGAATATTGGAATCGTTATTTTGGCGTGAAGACCGGTGAGCAAGGCATGCAGGCTTTGTATGATTTTGTGCGGCAGGATTCAGGCAATTCCTACATTGGTTTTTCCGATATGTCAAAGATCAAGGCTCATGACCGCAGTTACGGGTCACAGCCTGTTGATATTGTGATTCCTTCTGTTGTTATGACCATGAATGAAATCCTTAAGCCTTACGGTGGAACGGCTATCAGGCTTTCAGGTGATGAGATCATTCCTGCGTTGCCTTCCAACCTTTCCGAGGCTGACGTGACAAAGATCGCTCAAACCATTCAAAAGAGACTTCCTGACCAAGGCCGGGGAGTCTATGGCTTTGTTAAAGTTCAGTTCAGAGGCATTGATGAAGCGAATTATGCCAAGACCTTTGATGTTGCCGGAGAAGCTCTGGGCTCAGATGTTTTGACGAATCTTTATAAGGATAAAGATGGCATCTTCATGGTGTTTAATCGCGATAGAATGAGTTTGTTGCGCGGCCTGGATCGCAACTTAATGAACATCAATGCAGCATTAACAAAGAATGGCATTAAAGGTGTAGTGGCCAGGGCAAATGATCCAATCGAGATCGTGCCTCCGCATATCAGTATCGGATTCGCAAGATTGACACCAACAGGAAATACGGCGGCTGATGTGGGAGCGGCAATTCAGCGGGCTGAGCGCATTGTCAATATTGCCAAAGAACACAAATTTAACGCGATCGTTGAAACACAACTTCCTAAAGATCTGAGGAGCTATGTTGAGCTCCAGCATGTGACGTTGCCTAAGAATTCCGAAGCCACTAACCAGGTCTTGTTTGATAAATATATAACTTTGGTGCCTACGGTTGATCAGACGTCACAGCTAAGTACTCGCGTGAAGAAAGATTTTGTTGAGCCTTATTATCCAACTTTTACACGTCAGTCTTTGGGGGCGATTGTTGATAATTTGCAGAAACAGGGCAAAGTCGTTAAGCTTGCGAAGCTTGAGTTTAAATACGCGCCTCAAGGTAATCTGGCCGCCGATGTTCAGGCAGCTCTCTCCAACGGCCAGTTCTCTTTGGATACGTTACGCGGCGATGCTTCAGGCAAACAATTCGGTTTTAAGGTGATTAACGAGTTTAATGATCATCTGGCGGCCAATAGCGTTATTTTGGGAGAAGCAAATGTGTTGAATCAGGTTTTAAAATCACAAGGTCTGGAGAATGCCTTTATTGTGAGAGGTCCACCGGATAATTTCTATGTGGTGATGCCGGTTCAGGGGGATAGTGATTTTGCGCAAGAGCGGTTAGTTACGCTGACGGATAATATTGCTGCAAATATTAATAAACAAATTGGCATTGAGGCAAAGGTTATTGTTCGTAGCAATCTCGTGTCTTCCGTTGATGATTTCGTCAATTCGGACAATATGATTGATACCGTTGACGAACTTGGTTCTATCGAAAACAGTATCCCTGTTGTTGCCACTCCGCAAGGAAACAGAGTTGTTGTCTATGACGCACGTCCTGACGCTAAACAACTCTTTAGGCAGGAATTGTCCCAGGTCAGAGCTAACCAGCGTATTAAATTCCAGCGTTTATTAAAAGAAGAATTTATTATCCCTGAGATGATCCAGCAGCTTGGTGCTGCGCGTGTCCATCGCCACGGCCTGACGGCAATTAATCAGGTTCATTTGGAAGATATCGTTTTGAGAGATGATGTTGTTGATTCTTTTAGCTTCCTTGATCGCATTAAAACGGTTGAAACACAGATCAAGATTCAGCCGATCATGACAGTAAAACAATTGGTTTCAACGCTTGGCTTAAGAAAAGATAAAGTTGACCAGGTTCTTTATCGCGCTGTTGAGCGCTTGACCTTTGATCGTATTCGTCATCTTGGGCCGCAAGGCATTAATGAACTTGTCAGGCCGATGGATTTAAAGAAAGGGGCCGTATTAGACACAGCAATTATTGCTCTCCAGACAACTGCTGTCCGCTCGGAAGATTTTCAGCACCTGGGACAATTAAAAGATCTTATGCCGGTAACTAATGCCGGTTTTGGCCGCATTGTTGACAGGGCAGTTCTCCTGAATCCGTCAAACTTAATAGAAGCAAAAGAAAATTTGACTCTTACTGCGTCTTCTCCTGTAAATTCTTCTAATATTTATCTCCGTAACAACAATCGTTTTGAGAGAAGATACGGCCAGGAGATGAGCCGCAGAAGTTTCCTGAAACTGGCAGGTATCGGCACCCTTGCCGCGGCTGCTGTCGGAACAGGTTTGACGAATTATGAAATTTTCTATTCGCCTTATACGAATTCCATTCCTGAATTAAGCGATTTTGATGTTGTTAATCTTTTAAAAGCACGTACACCACAGGAGAAGTATTCTCCGCTATATCAATATTTATTAGACGTTGATGAAGGGCTTTTTGGGGTTGATATTTTGAGCGTCGGTAAGTTTGAAAAACTCGTTAATCTTAAAAACAGCGATAGTTTCGCGTTTGGGCTTGATGTTAACGCGCAGGTAACAGAGCTTGCGCTTTATCAGGCGAGAAAAGCCGCGACAGCTATGGCACGCATCAAGATGAACGATAACATTGATACGATCAAAGAATCTGCTGCGAAGATGAGGCTGGAGCCTTCTTTAGCCGCCGGTGTAGCTTTCACAGAGCAGCTTGATACGCCGAACGCTCAGACAGAAGACCTGCTGAGTTTCTATAAGAATGTCTTTGCGGGTGATGGCTCGGTTGGCCTGATGCAGGTCCGTCCAAGCACAGCTCTGATGATGTCTGGCACCCAGGATGCTTATTTTGCGCGCATGCGCTCTGCCTGGAATCTGTTAAGGAGCGATGAATATAATATAAAGACAGGCGCCGGTTATTTGCGTCATCCGGCTGATCTGGGATATAAGAATTTTGGTTTAGACAGCCTGAAATACGATTCTAGCAACTGGAAGCCCGAAGAAAAACTAAAGGTTCTAGCCAGCTATACCGCAACGCCGTTCACGGAGAGAATTTTAAATCTTGCCCAGCCGGTGTTTAAAGATTATGTTAGCCAACCTGTTTCTGGTAACCAGAGAGACCCTCTTGAGGCGGCGGTTTACGCGCATACAGCTCTTGCCGGCGAAAAGCTTCTTAAGTCAACTGTCTTTAGCTCTGCTTCTTCGCCGATCGCGCCTGCGTCTTCGCCTCTTACGACGTTCACGGGGGACCTGGGCCGGGCTATCAATGTGACGCCTGAAAATTTTGCCGGTAAATGGGGTGAGCTGCTCTCAGCGCAGCAGATACAAACAGCGACTACGGTAATCCGGGATGTTCAGAGCAAGCTGGCTGCGATGGATGATCAGGTCGGAGTGAATTGGAGAAACAAAAACGTCGCCATGAACAGGACGGATTGTTTCGAAAGAAACGCGCTTGTTTATCAGTGGCTCAAGAAGTCTTTGGGCCAGGGGAATGTCCGCCTTATTGACAGCGGCGCGCATCGCTATCCGATATTCAACACAGGCAATGATCAGTGGTTTGTTCTGGATGCTGCCGCCGACCAGTTTGAAGTGAAGACGAGGACACAGGACATAGGCCTTGTTGTCATGCCTTTTGGCAAGGGCGAACTGATAGATACGCCCAGCAGACAACTGATGGGAGATTTTGTTTCTATTGATAACCCGGATACAACCTGGGCATTCAAA
>CAYSCK010000072.1:0-7978 GCA_964429525.1 uncultured Planctomycetia bacterium | reverse complement strand
ATCCTGCCTAACCCCGTTGAATAAACAAGTCTGCTATTATTGTCTCTATCTTTCAATTTGTTAAATTTCTTCTTGAATAATTCCATAAACAAACTTATAATCGTACTATAAAAATCATATTGAAAACTTTATTAATGAGGTTCTTATGAACACTATTACTGCCAACCAATTGAAAACCAAAGGCGTATCTGTAATTGAGAGCAAATTAGCCGATGATAACGAATTGGTCATTACCGTACGCGGAAAAGAAAAATATGTCATTATGGATATACAGCAATACAATTATCTACGTGAATGCGAGCTTGACGCTGCATTGCATGAAACAAGGGCAGATTATCAAAATGGAAAATTTCAAAAATCAGCCGCCGAGGTACAAGGACGGCAGGAATGAATTATTTTTATCTTTCCGATCTATAGGGTAGTTTCTTCCTTGACAACTGAAGGCCATATAGATGTTCAGCGGAATTACTCTTTGTCTGTATCTCCCTTGTTGTAGCTCTCCTCGCTGCTATACACTCCCTCCAATTGCCGCAGAGTTTCTTTAAGCACAGGTAGACGCTGCTTGTCTTTGGGATATGTGGAAGTTTTTTTAAGTTGGATCAACATCTTAAGATCCAGCACTCGAAGGGTGTAGCCTCTGAAATCAATTTCCACAGTGTGATCCACAAGGTCCCCATAGGACATTCCTTCCTCAATAACGGACAAGACATCCAGAGGTCCGAGCCGGGTTGTAAAAAGCGCATGGCCTTTCCCTGATAGGTCGCCTTCTTTCGGTTCAATCAATTTGTCGTCTAAGCGACGATAAAATGCGTCAATTGATTTAAGAAACGCAAGTAGCTTAGTTATGTTTTCGGGAGATTGGTTATGAACGATGTCCACATCCATTGTTGTGACTGGTGCGCCTTGGATTACGGCTGCAAGGCCTCCGACCAAAATAAAATCGACACCTGCCTTTAAGAGTCCCTCAAGAACTTCACTTAGATTTGCGCTCGTTGGCTTTCCGCTGCTTGTAGGCATCTCTCAACTCCAGAATTGCATGAAACGCGTTATCGTTGGCCCGTAATCGCTCTTCGGGCGACATCCTTATGAACATGGCGACCAACCCCTTATCAACACCGGATTGATTCGGAGCTTTTCTTTTCTTAGTCATCAGCACCTCTTTCTAACATAAGTTCAAATCATGTCAGTCGAATGCGACGTTAACCCATGGCACGAAGCTTGCGGAGCCGGAGGCAGATGTAAGCGAGTAACATCGGTGCCCAATAGCCTAGTTGGTGTCGATTGATCTCCTTTTGAACGAATAAGGGCAAACCCCCTGTCATCGACATTGCGCTCGTAAAGTAATACTTGTTACCTGCTGCTATAATAATTTTTTGAACTCATCAATAGTAAGCCCAGCATCCTTCACAATACCAGCCATGGTAAAAGCATCTACAGGATTTGCTCTTGGAATTGTGATAATGCGCTCACCATTAGTCATTGTGATATGCTTGCCTTCCCGTGCCATCCAGAAGCCTGCTTTTTGAAAAGCTTTGACAGCGCGTTGGTGATTTACTCCTGATAATTTAGGCATGGGCTACTTCTACATAGCGAGATTCTTTATCATTCGTTAATTCCTCAACAGTTTCTATATATAACTGTATGGCATCTTTAATATTTTCCAGCGCCTCTGCTTCTGTTTTACCCTGTGACCAGCAGCCTGGAAGCCCAGGAACCCAGATAGAGTAACCTTCTTCTGTCTTTTTGAGATTTACCTTGTATCTCATAGGAACACCTCCAAAATACTCATTACCTTTATTTTACTGTTTATTGCAGTGATAGTAACACAAATCGGCCGTCTAATAAATAATTATTGAGGAAATACAGGGTGTTTCTACAGGATCAACGATCAGCTCACCAGTTAATCTGGTGAAACGGTGTGCTTGGACGGATTTATCACCATACTTCTCTCAAGACCCAGCGAAATATCTCATCAAGCCTTTCTGTGGCGGTATTGTCATTATTACTATTGATAATCTTATTCCCACTGAGCCTATTCAACTCTATCTCTATAAACTTACTGATAACAGGTATTCTTGATTCACTATCTAGCTCCTGACCTTCTTTTTTGCGTCTTAATAATTCGTAAATTGCATCCTTTAATTCATCATCCTTTATTAGCCGTTGAATAAGTAGCTCAAACTCCATCGGTACAACGCCATAGCCTGCTTCTATCCACTTACAAGCTAATATCGGTCTTACGACATAAAAATATTTCTTAATCCAAACAATATCACCTTTGAGATATTCCCTAAAATTACCCTCAGCCATGTGCAGATAATGATACAGGCAAGATTTTGGAGAATAATACTCCGGTATCAATATCCTTATCTTTTCTACAATATCCTTTCGCTGCTGATATACGATAGGCGAATTTAGCCATTCCAGCAAAGGCGGATTGGATTTCCGTAAAAGTCTTAGAGCTTTTCTTATTTCCCATCCGCTTATGTCTATTAAATCAGTGATTTTGCGTTCAATTATATCTTTTTTATCATCAATCGAGAAATACCAATTCTGGTGATGAACGTATAAAAAGCGCACATCATAATCACTATCCGTTGAAGGAAAACCCCAAGCTCTACTGCCGGACTCACAAGCATAAAAAATGCAAACTTCTTCCTCCTGCTCAATTTGGCTTAATCTAAATTTGATGGCCTCGTAAAAAGTCTGAAAGTGCCGTTTTTGTCATTGCGAGCGAAGCGAAGCAATCTATAACTTATTGATATTATTTGAGATTGCTTCGTCGCTTTGCTCCTCGCAATGACTGGCATGGACTTTTTACGAAGCCGTCAAATTTAATTTCTTGTTTTATTTTGTCCATTTATTTGTTTAATAAAATTATTTCTATCCGCTCAACTCCTTATTCTCCCCTCGCTCCGCTCGGGGAGAACAAGGAGTTCAAGACCGATGCCCCTTCGGGGCACGTCTTAACTGCCGCATTCTCTAGCTTCGGTCAATATATTCTTTTTAGAATCACCTATAGTAAATAGAAATCCAGGGTTATGCCACAGGTTCAACATTAGCGCTCTTGAGCCGCGCGGCTCTTGTTGCGTCCGCTGGAGCGCTTTGTTAGACGTTGAGTCGAGCGTGTTATATTTAGAAGTGATCTTAGTGCCTCATTCACTGCAGATGAATCACCAAAAGCCTTGGCTACGTCCGGTTCAAGGACAACGACATTAGCCCCTTCCTCTAATAGTCGCTTATAATACTTGCCACGGACAGCTTTAGAATAGTCAAAATTGTATTCGGGCCGTAATTCATCACGATCCATTTCATGTTTGGTTTTCATGTCTTTTCCTTTCGTGCGCAGTTGTGAGTCGTGCGCTGATGATACGTAAGTCTCCCCCTCTCTCTACATATGATACCACAAGCAAGCGCCCACGAGAAGAAAAGCCTATTGTGATTAACCTCTGCTCTCGAACTGAGTGATCAGGGTCATCGAAAGTTGCCGATAGTGGATCATAAAACACGGTTACTGCTTCTTCAAAGGATACTCTGTGCTTCTTATAGTTCCTTTTTGCTTTTTCTGGATCCCATTCAAACTGCATAGAGAGACCGGGCTTCCATGTCAGATTTTACGCCTAACGAGCCTGTAGAAAAAGCCATTTGGCAGAGAGTTAGTTTTCCGAGCAGCTTAAGTGTAAAGGTTAAGGGCTTGACTTCATTTTATTGCAGTCATAGTACCATAAATATGGCGTCTGATAAAGTAATTGTTGGAGAAATCCAGGGGTTTTCCACAGGCTCAACGGGCAGGTAGCCCCTAAACATACTCACTCTTTAGTTTCCCCAAAAAATACGGACGATTAGTTTGATTCAATAATATTCCTTGATATACTCATACGATTTATTAAACAGCTCTTCATCTTTGTGCAATTGATATTTCAGCAATGTCTTGCGTAAAGATTTTTGAACCTCTCTTTCACCGGGAATGGTATTTTGCCAACCGTCAAAGCGGACTAAACGAACAATCTCATCAATGTCATTTACTATTCTTTCAACTATTGCCGGTGTTTTATCTGTTTTAAGTTCAAGAAACAACTCCGTTAATGCCGCTTTTGCTGATTTTTGCTGTTCACCGTTACCCTTCTGCTTCTCAGCCTGCAAGGTTTCTCTTGCGATTTCACAAAGCTGTTTAATAAATTCGATGCTATTGATTAACCCTTTTTCAGCCTTGTCTCTCAGTGCTTCAAGCCTTTCACTTAACTTTCTAAAAATCGGATTGCCTTTATTTTTACCCAACCTGCCTGACAATATTTTTACAATCTTATCTGCATCTTTAGGGTCTTTTTTATTCATTAAGTTGTCAATTACATCGGCGTCTAAAACCATCTCTCCCATATCGTGGTTAATGCCGGCAACATGAATATGCTCATGGATAAGAGCCGTAGTCTGCGCTCCCAATGCATGCCATAATAACCTTCCGTTATCATCGGAACCCGGTTTAACCGAGGTATAAACCTGTGAAAGCCATTTATAATCCTTTTGATAGTTCTTTAATACATCATCCGGTGAAAGGGCTTCCCATAGTTTTGACAATAAACTAAAATCCTTTGCGAAGGCATCTCGCTTTTCATCTGAACCTATGCAATCCTGTGCTGCTTGCAAACCTTCAAAACCCCCTATTGTTCTATCTAAACCCTCAAAATGAGATAAGCAAAGTGTCATTTGTTCAGGGAGTTTGTCTTTCAGCTCTTGAAGATTACTGATAACCTTTTTTACAGATTCTTCATCAAATGCCAGGGCGCTTGCTGTATCATCAAAGACACCAAAGTAATCGACAATCCGTCCGAATGTTTTATTCGGAAAGAGGCGGTTTGTGCGGCAAATTGCCTGCAGCAGCGTATGGTCTTTAAGCGATTTATCCAGATACATTGTTTGTAAAATGGGCGAATCAAAACCGGTCAGCAGCTTTGCAGTAACAATAAGGAATTTAAGCGGCGAATTTGAATCATTGTATCTTTCAATTACCTTTTCCTGCTGGTCTCTGTCCAGTGCAAAGTTTTGCTTGAACTCCAGATCATCATTGGCAGAAGTGCTCATAACAACGATGCTGGATTCGGGTGAAAGCAGTTTGTCCAACTCCTCTTTATACTGGACACAGGCATAGCGGTCAGGGGTTACAATCAGGGCTTTAAAACCTTCCGGCTCCACGTGCTTTTGAAAATGCTCCACTATATCTTGAACTATGGTTTTCACTCGTTCCGGAGATTTTAAAAATACCGCCATTTTAGCGGCTTTCTGGCTGAGTTTGTTACGGTCTTCTTCGCTAAGGTCATTTGCCATCTCTTTAAAAGCAATATCGAGGCTTTCTTTATCAATGTGGTAATCCGGCAAGCGCGGTTCAAAATGCAAAGGCAGTGTGGCGTTATCACGAATACTATCCTGAAAGGTATATCGGCTCAGGTATCCGCTTTTATCCGAGTCGGCTCCAAATGCCCAGAATGTGTTTTTATCGGCTTTATTGATAGGTGTTCCGGTTAAACCGAATAAAAATGCATTGGGCAAAGCGCTTCGCATCTTGCGGCCGAGATCACCTTCCTGTGTTCTGTGCGCTTCGTCCACCATCACAATGATATTTTTACGCTTGTTCATGTCGGGATAGGCATCTTTAAATTTATGAATCATGGTAATGATGATTTTTCTGGCATCTTTTCCCAGGAGGTCATGCAGTTCTTTAATATTGTCGGTTGTCACCATATTCGGAACTTCGGCAGTATTAAAAGTTGCTGTTATTTGCGTGTCGAGATCAACTCTGTCAACCATTATAATGACAGTGGGATTCCCAAGCTCCTGTTGCTTACGCATTTTTTGAGCGGCAAACAGCATTAACAACGATTTACCCGACCCCTGAAAATGCCAGATTAAACCTTTCTTTATTTTGCCTTCTTTAACCCGTTCAACAATGGCATTGACGCCTTCATATTGCTGGTATCGGCAGACGAGCTTTATCTTTTTCTTTTTGCTGTTTGTTGCATACACCGTAAAATACTGCAAAATATCTAATAATGTAGAAGGCTTTAATAAGTGCGTCATCTGTTTTTTTATGTCCTGTAAGCCGGCAAAATGATGCAGTTCATCCTTTTCATCCTCAAGCCGCCATGGTGACCAGAATTCTAATGGTGTTCTCACTCCGCCAATGAAAAGCTCTTTTCCTTCAGTCGCAAAAGAAAACACATTGGGAACAAAAAGTTGGGGCACAGCATTTTCATAAATGACATGAATATCATGCGCGCCATCCAGCCAGCTTACAGCAGGTCTGACAGGGGTTTTCGTTTCGCCTACAACAAGAGGAATCCCATTTACAAACATAACGATATCGGGAATTTTTGTCTCTCTGGCTCTGATTTTGAATTGATTTGTCAGTAAAAAAGAGTTGTTAGCTATTTTTTCAAAGTCTATCAGACGAATATTTACATGTTCATTGTTTTTACCGATAGGCATGGAGATTTCTCCCCGTAACCATTTGGCAAATTCTTCATTAGCGCGCACAAGACCAACATTGCCGACAGTAATCAGAATAGCGCGAAGTTTGTGTATTACTTCTTCAGCGCGTTCGGGGTTTGATTTTATTGCGGGATTGAGACGGATCAGAGATTCTTTTAATTCCTTTTCCAGAAGAACATCGGTAATATCTCTCGAAAGCAATTCAGGCTGGATATATTCCCATTTTGCATCATCACCATAAGACGCAGCATCTTCCTTTACCATGCCATGCTGAACCTGATTCAGATTAATGCCGGTAAGCTGGTGGATGATGAAATATTCTATGCTGTTAAGCTCGTTAAATGCCATATTGCTGACCCCTTTTTTATATCCTTTTCTAAGTTAGATCATCTTGTTGGCCTCAACAAAATGATCCGTGACTTTGACATCGGCGTTTTCACAGGGCTACCCTAAAATATCGCTTAATAGTTTTTGCTTCAGATTTTTGAGCGTGGTTTTTTGATGCTTGAGTTGTTCAATAATTGCCAAAATACCATCTAAAACATTCACTATTTCTTTTTGTGTGCTTAGTTCAGGAATTTGAAAAGAGAAATTGTCCAAGTCCCTCCAGTTGATATATGGATTGGTAGAACCTTTAGAAACACCAATTGAGTATCGTGTAAATCTTTCAGAAAGCATAATGTGCTTAAGAAAATTTTGGAGCAATAACTTTTCATTGGCTCTGATAACGTAAGTAGTGTTTGCACAAACACCTTCAAAATCAGCCACGGCAACTTTTTTTAAATAGGTTCTCCGTGACCCATAAAGAATATCACCTGGTTTAAAAAGAACATGAAAAGCTGGACCTAAATACCCATCGCCTATTTTTTGCCAAGTCCTAATTTTAAGATCTTCCGACTCCAAATTTTCACCTGCAACAATTCGCTCTATGCCATAAGTTAATGGGTCTATTTTTCTCATTAACTTTTCTGTAACATCACAGTAAATTACTGTCTTTAGTTCTGTGCCTTTTAGTAAGTTACCAAAAACTGGCTTTTCACTTGTTAACCCATCAATCAACTTTTTCCAAAGAACTCTTAAATTCTTCTCCTGCCCCTCAACCTGCTCAATAGCGGCTTCTATGGATTGAAAAAGGGCGGCGATTTGTTTTTGCTCTTCGAGAGGGGGAAGGGGGATTTGCTCGTTAAATACAATTTTATCAGTAACAGCTGGGTAAGCCGTTCCCTTTTGCAACTTAGAAAGCTTATCTATAAAATATGGCGAACTTGTTGAATAAAATAGAAAACTAGGAATTACTTTCTTATTGGCTCTTATGACTGTAAAACCTGTCGAAGCTATTCCATTCGGTATCTCTTTATCCAAATATGCTATTCTTTCTAAGTTAACTCTGACAGTAGAAAAAAGTGTGTCACCTTTTTGGACTATTTGTCTTGCTCTTGAAGAAGCTCCTCTCCAATCCAATTCTTGAATTTCAGCAACTCTTTTTAAAGTTGAA
>CAYSCK010000071.1:0-8023 GCA_964429525.1 uncultured Planctomycetia bacterium | reverse complement strand
ATAAAAATAAATCAATAACGATTCCTTGTCTGGACGTTCGTTAATTTCCCTCATAAGAGCCAGAGGCTATGAGTGAAATTGAGTCCACAGAAAGTGTAGACCTTCCTAATCCCAAATAGAGGAAGGGTCTAATTCGCCAGAGGCGAATTAAGGAAAAAAGATATGAATAAGATAGAAATATTTACCGGGAATGCCAACCCTCAGTTGGCCGAAGATATCTGTAAGGAACTGGGCAAGAAGCTTGGCGGGATAATGGTCTCAAGATTCAGCGAAGGCGAGATTCGCGTTAAGATAGACGACAATGTCCGTGGCAAGGATGTTTTTGTGGTGCAGTCTACCTGTCCTCCTCCAAACGAAAATCTTATGGAGTTATTAGTAATGATAGATGCTTTAAAACGCGCTTCCGCGGGCCGTATAACCGCGGTCATGCCTTATTATGGTTACGCGAGGCAGGACAGGAAGGACCAGCCGCGCGTGCCTATAACAGCTAAACTTGTCGCGAATCTTTTGACTGTTGCCGGCGCCGACAGAGTTCTGACTATGGATCTTCATGCCGGACAGATCCAGGGCTTTTTTGATATACCCCTGGATCATCTTTTCGCTGTTAATGTGTTTGTGGAATATCTTGAGAAGCTGAAATTAGAGGACATCGTTATTGTGTCCCCTGATGTAGGCGGCATCAAAACAGCCAGGTCTTATGCCAAGCGTATGGGCGCAGCCCTTGCCATAGTGGATAAAAGACGTATATCTCCTGAAAAAGCCGAGGCGATGAATATCTTAGGTGAAGTTGAAGGAAAGAACGCTGTTTTAGTCGACGATCTTATCGCGACCGGCGGCTCCCTTATTGAGGCGGCCAATGCTTTAAAGAAAGCCGGCGTAAAAAAGATATATGCCGCGATAGTGCATGGAGTCCTGACCGGAGAAGCCACAAAAAATATAGAAAAATCCATCCTAGAAGAACTTATTATAACAAATACAATACCTTTACCTGATCATAAGAAACATCCTAAGATCAAAGTGTTGTCGGTTGCTCCGCTTTTAGCGGAAGCGATCAAGAGGATACACAAGGAAGAATCGATAAGCTGTCTGTTCGACTAAAGATAAAACCTAAAATAAGCAAAAGTAAGAATACAAACCTACTCCTGGTTTAAGCGCTTGAAAATTTCGTTTCACGATATTTTCCACGCAAACTGCGGAGTTACTTTTGAAAAGAACAAAAACCTAAAATAAGCAAAAGTAAGGAGCCAAACAATGGAAGCGATTTATCTGGAAGCGCAAGTCCGCGAAGATGCTGAAGTAGGCAAGAGTCATCTTCTGCGTCAAAAATCTCAGGTGCCGTGTGTTGTATATGGCGAAGGCAAGAAGACGGTGGCGATAAAAATTGACCGCGGCTACTTGATCAAGTTCATGCATGCACATCATGGCGGAGAGAATATGGTAATAACGCTTAAAATAAGCGCCTCAGGCAGTAAAAAATCAGAAGAAAAAGCCGTGCTTATCAAGGATATTCAGGTGCATCCGGTATCAAGTGATATTTTGCATGTTGATTTTAATGAGATTTCTTTGACCAAGCGCATTGTCGTCAAGGTTCCTATACATGGCAAAGGTGAACCCGCGGGAGTTAAACAGGATGGCGGTACACTTGAACATGTTCTCTGGGAAGTTGAAGTGGAATGCTTGCCTACGCAGATCCCTGAGAAGCTTGAATCTGATATCACACTTATGAAGATAGGCGACACCATCCATGTTAAAGACCTTGCTGTGCCGGAAGGCGTTGTTATAAAGCATGATCTTGAAGCAATAGTATTTTCAGTCGTTGCGCCTTACCTGGAAGAAGCAGCTTCCGCGGAAGCTGCTGCCGGAGCGGAAGCTGCTGCCAGTACGGAACCTGAAGTTATAAAGAAAGAAAAGAAGCCGGTTGAAGGCGAAGAAGAGGCTGGTAGCAAAGAAGCTAAGTGAAACCTAAACTCAAGGCTATCGTAGGGCTGGGTAATCCCGGCGAAACCTACGCGCGGACAAGGCATAACGCAGGCGCGCGCGCGGTAGAGATGTTGGCAAGGCTTGAGGATTTTTCATTCAGGCCCAATCGTTCTTTAAAAAGTTTTGTCGCCAGCGCTGATCTAGAAGGTGAACCGCTTATCCTTGTTGTGCCGCAAACATTCATGAATTTGTCCGGAGAGGCTGTTGAGGCGCTTTTAAAGAAAAAGAACGTTGGCTTAAATAATCTATTGGTAGTTTATGATGATGTCGCGTTGCCTCTGGGCGCTATGCGGTTTAAAAGTTCCGGTTCAGACGGCGGCCATAACGGCGTCGCGTCAATAATAGAAAGATTAGGCACAAAAGATTTTGCACGGCTGCGTTTAGGTATAGGCAACAAAGAGGGTTATAGTGATCTGTCGGATTATGTCCTTTCGGCATTTAAAAAAGACGAAGAGCCTGAGCTGAAATTGATGCTTGATAGATCGGCGGAAGCTATACGGATGTGGGTAACGCAAGGTCTTATCCCCACTATGAATTGTTTCAATAAGAAAACATAAGAGAGGAGTTAACAAGGCATGAAAAAGTATGAAGCGATGTTTATTATCAAGCCCGATCTGAAAGACGAAGAAAAGACGGGTCTTATGAAATTGATTAAAGAACAGATTGCAAAGTATCGCGGGATCGTGACTGCGGATCAGGTTTGGGCTGAAAGGCGCAAACTTGCTTACGATCTATTTCCTTTGGGCGGGCAGGCGCGCTTCAAGGAAGGCATGTATTATCTGGTGAATTTTGATTGCGACCCGCTGGAGATCAAGTCGCTGAACAGCGTCTATGGGCTCAATGAAAATATTCTACGTTTTTTGATATTGAGCATGGAGAAGTGAGAAAAATTAATCCGCTCCTTGTGTAAACGCTTTAAAGTTCTCTGTCGATGATTTTTGAAGCATGCTTTGAAATTAATTTGCGGATAAAAATATTACACAAGGCAATTAGGCAAATTAAAATAAAACAACCTGTCCCTTGCCTGATCGCTTGTAAATCTCGGGCAAAACGCCTGAGGTTTGCTTCGCAGGTTTTGGGATTAATTTGTGGACAAACTAATAAATAGGGCAAATTAAGAGGTGGGTATGGCGAGTCTAAACAAAGTTCTTATAATTGGCAACCTTACGCGTGATCCGGAATTAAGATATACGCCGGCAGGTACGGCTGTGGCGAATCTTCGCATGGCTACAAATCGTAAATTTAAGGACAAAAACGGCGAGGCAAAGCAGGAAGTCTGCTATCTGACTGTAGTCGCGTGGGATAAACAGGCTGAGGTCTGTAACCAGTATTTGCGCAAAGGCAGTCCTTTGTTTGTGGAAGGCCGCCTGCAGTCGCGCAGCTGGGATGGGCCCGATGGAAAAAAGAGGACGGTCATGGAAGTCCGGGCAGAACGTGTTCAATTCTTAGGGTCAGGCGGAGCTGGCGCGGCTGCCGGTAAGCCTGCTGACAGTGTTGAAGAAACGCACGCGCCTTTAGGAGAAAAGGTTGATGGCGGCGCAGCGTTCGGTTCAGGATCTGATGAGGTTTCGTGGGGGCAGGACATGGCAGAGGATACGAATTAATTTAAATATCACTACACAGACTTAGAAAAAGATTACCTGTCTTAAAGATCGGCAGGTACAGATCAGGAGGCATAAAAAAGATGTTTAAGCCACAAAAGGAAAGCAGGGGAAGAGGGGAAAAGGCAAGGAGCGGTCCGGGCGGACGTTCGACAATGAGGCGTCGTGAGCGCAAGGATGATGTTCTTACAGCGCGCATGAGGAAGAAGACTTGTCGTTTTTGTGAAGAAAAGATCAACATACTTGATTATAAAGATTTCAGGAGGCTTGAGCGTTTGGTGAGTGAGCGCGGAAAGATATTGTCGCGCAGGGTCACCGGTACGTGCGCTAAGCATCAGAGAAAAGTGGAAGATGCGGTCAAGAAAGCCAGGTTCATCGCTTTGTTGCCTTTCTTAAAGGGATAAGGGGTCATTATGTTAAAAGTAATATTGAAGGAAGATGTTATAGGCCTTGGCAAGAGCGGAGAAGTCAAACAAGTTAAGGATGGGTTTGCACGTAATTTTCTTCTGCCGAAAAAGCTCGCTCTTGAAGCGACAGGCGCCAATCTTAGGCAGGTAGAGGCCGAGTCAAAAAAGAGAGAGGCTCGGAGGGCGTTGGAAAAGAAAAAGGCGCAGGAAGTCGCAGAGCGCTTGAATAATTTTTCAGTCACGATCACGGTTGAAGTTAATGAAGATGGCAAGCTTTATGGAAGCCTTACAGCTCAGGACATAGCCAAGAGCATATCGGTAGAGGGCGTGGAGCTTGATAAGAAAAATATAGTTTTGAATGCTCCGATAAAAGAATTAGGTATATACGACTTAGACGTCAGGCTTCATTCAGAAGTGACGGTAAAGATAAAGGTTTGGGTCGTCAAGAAATAACGCATGAGAAAAAATATAAAACATTCCGGCAAGGAAAATTCTCTAAATCCTTCCCTGGAGCGAGTTCCTCCTCAGAATATAGAAGCTGAGATGGCTGTTTTGGGTTCTATGCTTATTGAGGAGGATGCTATCCATGCCTCTGTAGAACATCTGCAGGCCGATGATTTCTATCAGGACGCCCATAGAAAAATATTCTCAGGCATAGTTGAGCTCTATGATCAAAGGAAAGCGGTTGATCTTATAACTTTGGTTGAGAAGCTTAAGAGTGAGGGCACGCTGGATATGGCCGGAGGCGCGAGCTATCTGGCAGGTCTGACCAATGTCGTGCCTACTGCGGGTAATGTTGCCCATTACGCGCGTATAGTAAAAGAAAAAAATATTTTACGCCTTCTTATTAATCACGCGACACATATCGTGACCAATGCCTATGATACCGACGAGGGTGTTGATGAGGTCTTAGATCGCGCTGAGAAGATGATATTTGAAATAGCTGAGCGCCGTATCGGGGAAACGAGTATTGTTCCCATTAAGGAGCTTATCAAGGATAGTATTGAAACGATAGATAAGCTTTATCAGCAGAAGACCCATGTTACAGGGATTGAAACCGGTTTTACGGATTTTGACATAGTGACGGCAGGGTTACAGCGTTCAGATCTGATCGTTGTGGCAGGCAGGCCGTCTATGGGTAAGAGCGCTTTTGCCATCAACATCATGGAGCATGCGGCAATTGTTAACAAAGTGCCTACTGCTTTTTTCAGTCTGGAAATGTCTAAAGAGCAGTTGGTGCAAAGGCTGCTCTGCGCTTTAGCAAGGGTTGACGGAAGAAAATTACGCACCGGTTTTTTATCTAATCAGGATTGGCCGAATCTTACGACTGCCGCAGGCAAGCTTTCTGAGTGCCCGATCTTTATTGATGATGCGACCAATATAACTGTTTTGGAATTGCGGGCAAAGGCAAGAAGATTAAAATCGCATCATGATATACAGCTTATAGTTCTGGATTATCTGCAGTTGATGCGCGGTACCTCCGGGATAGAGAGCCGTCAGCAGGAAATCTCCGAAATTTCACGGTCTTTAAAAGCTTTGGCAAGAGAGCTTCATGTGCCTGTCATTGCTATCAGCCAGCTTTCGCGGGCTGTTGAGGGCCGCGAAGATCACCGGCCGCAGCTTTCCGATCTAAGGGAGTCCGGCGCGATAGAGCAGGACGCGGATGTTGTGGTTCTGTTGATGCGGCCTGAGTATTATGGAGAGACAACTGAAAATAAGGGTATAGCTGAAGTCAACGTGGCTAAACAACGAAACGGCCCGACAAAGAATCTAAAGCTGACATTTCTTAAAGAGTATACGCGTTTTGAAAATCTTGCCAGTGTCGGTAGTCAGGAATTTGATTAAAGAGGCTGTTAAAAAACGACACTCTTAATTGACTTTAGCCCGTATCTGGCTTATAATAAAAAAACATATGCACACAAAAAAATGGATACTTTTTTCCGCTGTAGCGTTGATGTTTTTTTCTTTCCTTTCTTTTGGCTCTGCCCAGGAAAATCCCGCCTCTGAAGAAGCTCAAAAAAATATCGAATCTGTTGAAATTAAAGGAAATAAGGCTATCAGCGCTGAGACTATAATGGTCAAGATCAAGACGCGCGCCGGACAGCTTTATTATTCACAGACTTCCCGCGACGATATCAAAAGGCTCTATGAGACAGGGTTCTTTTCGGATATCAGCCTTGAGCTTGAAGATGCCAAAGGCGGCTTAAAGGTTATCTTTAAAGTTGAGGAACGGCCCGTAATTGAAGAGATCGTGATCGAGGGCAATAAGGCTTTAAGCCGTAATGCCATAATACGTAAATTGAAGATCAAGCCAGGGCAATATCTTAACCTGTCTGTTTTGAATGAGGATGTCGCGGCTGTCAAAAAGGAATATGAGCGCCTTGGTATGCTTGATGTTTCCATAGAACTGGCATTTGAGAATGAAGAAGTTAAAAACAAGACAAAAGTCATTTTAAAGATAAACGAAGGCAAGCGCGTTAAAATACGCAAGATCTACGTGGACGGGAATTTTCATTTTTCCGATTCCAGGATCATAGGGTTGATCAAGACAAGAAATGCCTGGCTCTTCAATTCCGGTTTTTTTAAAGAAGATCAATTCACGGATGATCTTGAGAGAATAAAAACCTTCTATCAGAAGAATGGTTATCTGGATGCCAAGGTTGACTACCGTATGGATTATGATGTTAAGGGCGATCTTTATCTGAGGCTCCTGGTTGAGGAGGGCAAACAGTATACCGTAGGCAGTATAAATATCAAAGGCAATGAAAGATTTTCTAAGGATGAGGTTATGGCAAGCCTTAAGGACTGCCTTTTATCCGGAGTCTTTACATATGACGCATTGAAAGAGGATATAAGCAATATTCAGGGTTTTTATTACGGCAAAGGTTATATTTTTGTTCAGGTAAAAGAAGCCACGTCGCTTGATCCGTCTACGGGTAAAGTTGATATTACGTATGCTCTTATTGAAAATGAAGTGGCTTATGTGGATAAGATTGAGATACGAGGTAATTTAAAGACTAAAGATAAGGTGATACGGCGCGAAATGAGGATAAAGCCGGGAGAGCGTTTTGATGGGGATAAGCTCAAACGCAGCAAAGAGAGGCTTTATAATCTTGGATTTTTTGAAGAGGTGAATTATGACACCGAGCCCGGTTCTGAGCCGGATCAGCGGAATCTTGTGGTGGATGTAAAAGAGGCAAAGACGGGCTCTTTGAGTTTTGGAGGCGGTTACAGCTCTATTGATCAGTTCGTGGGTTTTGTCGAAATTGAGCAGAAGAATTTTGATTGGCAGAATTGGAAGACTTTTACCGGAGCCGGCCAGGATCTGAAATTAAGGGCTGAGATGGGTTCAATACGACAGAACCTGGAGTTGAGCTTTACTGAGCCATGGTTGTTTAACCATCCTTTGTCTTTTGGTTTTGACGTTTATATGCGGACCCATGATAAAGATACCGACGTAGGATACGGTTATGTTGAGAAGAGGACCGGAGGAGACTTAAGGCTTGGCAAGGAGTTCAGCGAGTTTATAAAAGGCGGCATGACATACCGCCTGGAAGAAGTTGATATCTCTGACGTTGATTCTTCTTCGACCGATGATTTAAAGAGCGAGGCAGGTAAAAATATAGTAAGCAGTATGGAATTTTCTTTGACGCGTGATACTACGGATAATGTTTTTAATCCTACGCGCGGCCTTGTTTTGAGCGGTTCGTATGAGATTGCCGGAGGGCCTTTTGGAGGCGATAAGGATTTTAATAAATTCTTCATGCTGGTTTCAAGGTATTTTCCTCTCTTTGCCAAGAGCGTATTGCAGTTGGAGGCAAGGGCCGGTATGGCTCAACCGTTTAACGGGCAGGAGAAAGTGCCTATCTATGAGAGATTTTACGCAGGCGGCGCCAATACGATACGCGGTTATGAAGAAAGAAGCGTCGGGCCTGCCGATTTAGCGTCAAACGATCCTCTCGGCGGTGAATCTATATTTGTAGCAAATGTTGAATTGACAGTGCCTTTGCTGGAATTTGTTAAAGGCGCCTTGTT
>CAYSCK010000070.1:841-8056 GCA_964429525.1 uncultured Planctomycetia bacterium | reverse complement strand
AAAGATTAAACGAAGCAAGTTTCTCTATCCCACGCTTTATATAATAGGGCCAAAGGCGACCAATAATTTGGAGGTGAAGAAATGAAAATAAAATATTTTCTCTATGCACGCAAAAGTACCGAAGATGAAGAAAGGCAAGTAATGTCTATTGAGACTCAACTTGTAGAATTGGAAGAATACGCCAAGCGCGAAAAGCTGGAGATTGTAGAAAGATTTATTGAGAGTAAAAGCGCAAAGAAACCTGGAAGAGACATTTTTAATAAAATGGTTGCCAAGATAAACGAAAGTAACGAAGCTCTCGGTTTGTTAGCCTGGCATCCAGACCGTCTTGCGAGAAACAGTGTTGATGGCGGACAGATTATTTATCTTATTGATACAGGAAAGCTGGTTTCTTTGCGCTTCCCTACCTTCTGGTTTGAGCCAACTCCTCAAGGCCTCTTCATGCTCCAGGTCGCCTTTGGCCAGTCTAAATATTATTCAGATAACTTAGCTGAAAATGTAAAGCGTGGGATGCGTCAAAAACTCAGGCGTGGCGAATGGACAGGATTAGCTCCTCTTGGTTATGTGAATAATGCTAAGACAAGAAATATTGAACCAGATTCTACAAAAGCAAGAGTGATAAACAAAGCTTTCGAAGAATTCACTCAAGGAAAACACACTTTAGAAAGCTTGAGCGAACGCCTTAAGTTTTTGGGCGTGGCAAGCAAGACAGGAAAAAGACTCTGCAAGGCAGTAGTTAAACACATGCTCTCTAACCCAATCTATACCGGGCTAATCGTCCACAATGGCGAAACCTATGAAGGGAAATTTCAACCAATTGTTTCCCGGGCGACTTTTGAAATAGTGCAAAGAATTCTTAAAGACCGCGCCAAACCCAGAAAAAGCAAAAAGAGCCATAACTTTCCTTTTGTAGGGTTATTAAGGTGTGGTGAATGTGGAGCTGCGATAACTGCCCAATACGCTCACGGTTGCGGTGGCACTTATAGATATTACCGCTGCACCAAAAGACTCGGACCTTGTAGCCAGCGCTATCTAAGAGAAGATTTAATGGCTACCCAACTAAAGGATTCACTTTCAAAAGTCGCTCTTTGCCAAGAGTAGATAGAGAAAATGCGGGTGCAAGTAGATATTTGGGAAAAAGAACAAACTCAAATATTGAAATCTTTCGCCCAAAATCTGGAAGTTAAAATTAAAGAAACCGATGAGAAGTTGGATAAGTTAGTTAATGCTTTTCTGGACGGAACGATAGAAAAGGAAACCTATCTCATAAAGAAGGACGAATTAGTTAAAGTAAAAACTGAACTTTTAGAGAAAAAGCGGGATTTTGGGCGAAAGGGAAACAATTGGAACGAACCACTCAAGGGTTGGCTAAACACTGCTTGCCACGTCGAGAAACTTGCCTCATCTGAAGATTTCTACGAAATTAAGACACTGATGGAAAAAATTGGAACGAACCGTCGCCTGCTGGATAGAAAAATTATCTTGGATTTCAAAAAGCCCTTTGATTTAATCCCTTATTATAAAAGAACTTATGATGAAAAACTTTTGGCGCAAAAGGATTTTAAAAATCCTTCTTTATCTTCAAAAAATCCGCAAAGTATTATCTGGTCGGGGCGAGCGGACTCGAACCGCTGACCCCAAAATCATCCCCAAACCCCTAATCAATAGGGGCTGACGCCCCTCTTGTGCTGCGTACTTGCTCCTGTTCGTCGCAATTACTTCGCTGTCACCCCTTGGGGATGATCTCTGTCGCTGCGCGACATAGGTGTAAAAGAGCCCTGGCTTAATTGATGGCACATATGTGTCTCAAGATAAAGCAAAACTCGCTAATTTAGAATTTAAAATCGGGGCGAGCGGACTCGAACCGCTGACCCCTTGAACCCCATTCAAGTGCGCTACCAAACTGCGCTACGCCCCGTTTTAAATTTTAGCCTAGACCAATCCTTGATACATTTTTAAGTTCAAAGCTCACAATATTCTAATATTTCGGAGGGGGAAACCCCATTCCCCGCACTGTTCCAGTGCGGGACTCCCTAAAATTACATTAATGTTTGTCGCAAGTGCGCTACCAAACTGCGCTACGCCCCGTTTTAAATTTTAGCGCTAAATCAATCCCTGAGATTTTTTCAAGGCATCCAACCGCCTAAAATCACTTAACAGATGATACTGTAATTCTCACTCAGACTTCATCTCTCTCATCATCAAATGCTTAACTGCCGCTAATGGCGATTTATTCTTAAAGAGAACTCTGTAGATCTCATTAATGATCGGTGTTTCCACTTTCTGCTTTTTTGCGAGTTTATAAGCGGCCTTCGCGGTAGGCACTCCTTCAGCAACCATCTTCATATGTGAAACAATCTCTTTCAAAGAGAGGCCCCTGCCTATCTTTTCTCCGACATAATGATTGCGGCTCAAAGAATTAAAACAAGTTGTAACCAGATCACCCAACCCGCTTATCCCGGCAAAAGTCTCCGAATCCGCGCCTAAAGACACGCCAAGCCTGCCCATCTCAGCCAGGCCGCGCGACACTATCGCCGCCTTTGTATTTGTCCCAAAACCTAACCCGTCGGAAATCCCGCAGGCTATGGCTATGACATTTTTCAGGCTCCCTCCGAGCTCAACCCCGACAATATCACGGTTAGCATAAACCCTGAAATTAGCCGTCATAAAAAGCTCCTGCAGGCTGAGCATAAAACTTGAATTTTCTGACGAAACAACTGCCGTTGTAGGTATGCCGCGTGAAACCTCGTAAGCTATCGTAGGGCCTGAAAGAACAGCAACAGAGCGCGGCCGCAAAACATCGCTGATCACTTCTGACATTCTGCAAAGCGTAGAATCTTCTATGCCCTTAACAACACTTAAAACAGGCACGCCCTGATCATAATAGTTCACAGACCTGTTTAATACACTTCTTAGGTACTCCGAAGGCGTAGCAACAACCAAAAGTGAGGTGTCAAGCGCTTGCGAAATATCTGATGTTATCCTGATATCATCCGGTATGTTTACGCCTTTAAGAAAATTAGGATTCTTGCGTGTCCTGTCAAGAATCTTGGCATATGCCTCAAAAGCGCTCCACAATGTAACAATATACCCCTTTTTACGAAGTAAGATCGCTAAAGTAGTGCCCCACCCGCCATCACCAAGTACTGATATCTTTTTAAAAGTCATAATTAATTATCTAAATTTATCATTTATGACCATTACTCATTCATTTTTAAAAGGTTACAAGTGTTTTATTCTACAATAGAGACCGGCATTGTGTCAACCTACTTCTTAAAACCTGCGGCTGGAATTACTCAAAATGGTTGGCAAGCTCTTTGATCTCTCTTAAGTGAAGCTGGGCCTCTTCTTCGCCCCTTTTTATAAGCTCGGGAGCGCGATTAAAGTCAGCCCATGAAATAGCAGTCATATCTGGATGCAGATTTGAATCAGATTGGCTTAAAGAACTTAACTGAGCAAGCGAATACTCAACTGATTGCACGCTCGAAACGATCACATCAAAAATATTCGGCCTTAAGAAATTTGCAGTCTTTTTCTTAGAAACGTACTTAAGATGCCTCAAAAAGCCGCCTTTGGCATATTCATCCTGGTCTCTCTTGTTCAGAAACTCATATGTGCGCTCGATCTCTTCAGGGCTTGGCAGGACATTAACGGATATGATCTTTTTTGCCCCTGCGTCAATCAGGACGTCGGTCGGCAAAGGATCAAGTATCCCTCCATCAATATAGTGATGGCCGGCTATGGTATAAGGCTCAAAAACCCCGGGGATGGAAATGCTTGCCGATACGGCGTCAACCAGCAAACCGGAATCGAATACAACCTGTTTCATGCAAAGAATATCACAGGCAACTATCCTCAGAGGCTTGTTAACATTGCGGAATGTCTTATCCTTGAGATATTTCCTTAAAAAACGATGGATATGCTTGCCTTTGATCAATCCCCTGTAGGGAAAAGTCAGATCATCCAATCCGAACAGGTACCTCTTATTCTTATTCTCAAGTATTATCTCTTCAACCTGCCTGGCAGAATAGCCAGAACACCAAAGTGCCCCCACAAGCGCGCCCATACTTGAACCGGAAACAATATCTACAGGTATTTCCTCGGATTCAAGAATTTTAATAACGCCGATATGCGCCAAACCCATGGCAGACCCGCTGCCCAAGGCAAGGCCTACAAGCACTTCGCCTATCTGTCTGGTGATGCGCCGCACAACCCTCTGATAAGGATCAGAAAAAGAATCATCGAACGCAACCGGCACCTTATCGGTCGCGGGCAAAGTCGCAAAGATCGGCTGATTGAACAAAGCTCCCTCCTGCTCGCAGGTAAGCCGCGGTCCTTTGCCATGTATATTTCTTTCCTCAAGGATTATGAGTTTGATCTTTTTCTTAAATTCCGAATCTGACCATATACCCGAACTATATATCCTGCGTGAAATATCCTTGATATCCTGGGCAGCCGCGCTTGCCAAAACATGGACAGCATCTGACTGCGCGAGGATCTTAAATACATCGCCTCTGGAAAAAGCCGCAAGATTTATTACGCAGTAATGATAATCATTGACCAGTAAAGTTAACAGCGATATCAATGAGGCGGACAGATGCTCGTCCGATTCACCGCAGGAAACCCTCAATACATCAAAACCTCTTTTAGTCTTAATAATATTATTAAAAACTTCATCGGCTGCGAAAAATTTACGCGAGCAGGAAAAGACTTTCTCAGTCCCTATACCCATGTCTTTCAGCAATGAATTATCACCGGATAACACCTCTACAAAAACAGCTTTTTTGCGGGTTTGAAAACCGAGGCCGAAAGAAAGATTAAGCGAATAAACAAGAGCCTCATTATTTATCTTTTCGTCACCGTAAACAGAAATAATTGTACTTTCAAAAATAGACTTGGGATGGAGATCTTTGCGTTTAAGGCGGCGCGACAGCATCCTGCTTAGATCAATAGCAAGCCTTGGAATATTTTTCAGGATAGCGAGGAATTCGTCTTTTGGTATGCGGGCAAGCACGGTGTCATTTATCGCACGAGCTGACACGGAATGAGGCTCTCCGGTGAGCAAGGATATAAAACCAAAATATTTCCCGCGGTGAAGGCGTTCTAAAACCTCTTCTTTGCCTGCCGCGTTTTCTATAAAAACCTCTACCCTGCCTGAAATAATACAATAAAAAGCGTCAGGCAGATCACCGAGCTTATAGACTAGTTCGGATTTTTTTACCTCAACGATCTCAAGGGAATCGAAGATAAGTTTTTTTTCAAATCCCTTTAAATCAGCAAATAATGGGATATGGCTGAATATCAGAGATTTATCAAAAAGATAGGAAGGTTTTTCCATTGATCCAGACCGGGAGCAACAATATTCGCAAGAGCTAAAAATGCCCGTTTATCATAATTTTATTATTTTGGATATCTCATCTAAAAGTTCTTGAGGGTCATAAGGCTTTGCAATAAAGAAATTATGCCCGACCTCATGCCCCTCACGCTGCTCTTCACGCTTTGTAAAAAGACAGGTCAAAAAAAGGATCGGTATATCTTTGGTGTCTGGGTCATTATGCAACGCGGCGGCAGTCTCTGAGCCATCCAGTCCGGGCATAAGAATATCCAAGACTACGAGCGAAGGATGTTCTTTTTTTGCCAATTCAATTGCCGCGGCTCCGCTTGAAGCAGTAGCAACTTCATAGCCTGCAGACTCAAGCCGCTTTTTCAGAAGGATCAGGACCTCAACTTCATCATCAACAGCCAGGATTTTCTTCTTATCCATGGAACCCCCTTTACGCATTTGGACGATTAACTCTTTTTTCGATTTCGCCCAAAAGCTCGTTTACATCATAAGGCTTGGCTATGAAAAAATTCTGCCCTAAAGAATGACCGCATACTTTTTCTTCCTGCTTTGTAAATAGACACGTCAGAAAAACTATAGGTATATCTTTTGTCTTAGGGTCTGCCCTTAAAACTGACGCAGCCTCCGAACCGTCCATGCCAGGCATGGCAATATCCATAATAATCAAATCCGGCATTCTCTTTCCAGCCGTATCTATCGCGTCTTTCCCTGAAGTAGCTTTAATGATATCATACCCAGCTTTGGTCAACCTCTCTCCGAGAAGGATCAACACATCAGGTTCATCGTCGACTATCAGGATTTTCTTTTTTTCCATGTTCCCCCCCTTCACCGTTTGATCTTAAGGCCATTCGCAGGACAAGATTGAGTTTCTCAGGGTCATAGGGCTTGGTCAGAAAAAAATCCCCGCCAGCCTGCTTACCCAGCTCTATATCTTCTTTTTGCGCAAGAACGCTTAAAAAAATAATAGGTATGTCTTTTGTCTTATAGTCACACTTCAATTTTTTGCAAACTTCAATACCGTTAAAATACGGCATCATAATATCAAGGATGATGATATCGGGCTTTTTAGCTTTAGCAAGTTCAATCCCGGCATATCCATCTTCTGACATCAGAACATCAAAACCAAAAGATACAAGCCTGAATTTAAGAAGATTGCGCAGGCCGGCTTCATCATCAATGATCAAAATAGTTTTTTTAGTGTCAGTCATTTATGCCCCATGTGTGACAACAGGTAAAGTGAACCAGAATATTGAACCTACTTCCAATTGCGACTCAGCCCAAATCCTGCCGCCCATCGCTTCAACCAGATTTCTTGAAATATAAAGCCCAAGGCCGGTACCGCCCACACGGCGTATAAGTGTACTATCCAGCTGTACGAACCTTCCAAAAAGCTGAGACAACTCTTCACGCGATATACCCGCGCCTTCGTCTTTTACGCCGAACTCGACATAATCTCCCGCGCGGCGGCATATCAGCATTATCCGGCTCTTCTGCCTTGTAAACTTCACTGCGTTACTCAGAAGATTCATCAATACCTGGATCAGCCTGTCCTTATCGACAGATACGAGAGGCAGATCCTTTTCAAGATCTGTTACAAATATCATCCCGCGCTTTTCTATCTCTATCTTCACAAGGCTGTAAACCTGGTCAACCGCATCATAAATATTGCAGGGAGCCAGGATGATCCTCAAAAGGTTTGACTGGATCTTTGAAATATCTAAAATATCGCCTATGAGGCGGTTCAGCCTCTTGATATTCGCAAGAGCGATCCCAAGGCATTCGATCTGCGACTTGTTAAGCTTGCCCTGAGTACCGTCTGCAACGATCTCAACGCCTTCCTTAATAGCCGAAAGCGGAGTGCGCAACTCATG
>CAYSCK010000070.1:0-831 GCA_964429525.1 uncultured Planctomycetia bacterium | reverse complement strand
GACCATCGAAACGAACTCAGACTTTACTTTTTCTATCCTCTTACGCTCAGTAAGGTCGCGGATATTGAACTGTATGACCTTCTTATCTTCAACAAAATATAGCGAAGCCTGCAGTTCAACCGGCACCTCTTTGCCCTTACCGTTACTTAGCAGAACATCTTCATAATAGACAGACACCTTCTGGGTCAATTCGCGATGCGCCTGTTCAAAAACATGTGGCACAAGGCAATGGAGAATCGACCTGTAATCAAACCCCTGCATATCCTCACGCGTACAACTTAGAAGGCCTAAAAAATAAGGGTTTACATCAATTATCTTACCACTCTCAAATTCAATAATCAATATCCCATCCTGCGCTGATTCAAATAATTTGCGGAACATCAGCCCTGACTTCTGCAATGCCCTGGTTCTCTCTTTTACCAACGACTCAAGGTTCTCCGAATACCTCCTCAGGTCATCTTCCAACCTCTTGCGTTCGCTTACATCCTTAGCCAGATGGATGACACCTATGATATGCCCCTTGTCATCTCTCAACGGAGAGAATGTTACATCTACATACGCGCTCGTACCATCTTTTCTCTTGTGTATATGTGTTGCCGCCGCTTCAACGCCTTCCTTGGCAGCCCTTTCAAAATCACAGCCTTCACAAGGCGGACAATAGTGGCCGCTTACTTCATTGCATTTCTTTCCAATAACATCTTCTTTCTTGACCCCATGTTCAACAAGATAATGCCTGTTTACATCCAGAACAGTACGATTATGACAATCCAGCACCATGAGCGCCTCACCTATTGAGTCAATGACGTTTCTTGATAGCGCGCGCTCATACTC
>CAYSCK010000069.1:0-8144 GCA_964429525.1 uncultured Planctomycetia bacterium | reverse complement strand
TTAAAACCGACATAACAGTCAAAACCTCTCATAAGAGTGGCATCCACAACAATAAGATAATCCGGATTATAAACCTGGCTTCTTAAACGCACCGGTTTATCGTCGATACGCACAAACGCGTTCATCGGAGCTCCCATACGGGCCGCGCCAAAATGAGGAAAAGCGTACGGATACTGACCCTTTAAAAAATAAGCATAACCTAAAATACTGGCGGTTGTTATCGCCCCTTGGCCAGCGCGTGCGTGGATCCTGATCTCCTTCATTTATTGCCTCCTTGAAATTATTTTACTTCAAAACAGTCTTTTTTGGGGGAAGTCAAAATGAAACCCTATTATATTAGGTAAGTTTTATAAAATCAAGGTTTTTTCAAGCGATGCTCAAGGCCGCGGACAAGCTTTTTCAGATCCTTGCTCAAACCAACCTCATACGGAACATTGCTCTTCAGATCCTTGTATTCACTCCTTAAAGACGCAAGGCCGCGGGCTGAGCTTTTCCTTAATTCAGAAAGCGGCCGCACACCAAAAACAACCTCTCCTGCCTGCATAACTTTCTTTAAAAGAGGCTCACCCGGATTCTCATATTCTAAGCCGATTATATCTTCTTTGGCAAACCCGCGTTTGTCTAAAACCCTGAAAACCTGTTTGCGGCCGGGAAGGGTGGACTTATTCTTACTAAACTTCATGGTTGGCAAGAATACCCCTCCGCCGTTCGTTACTTCAGCTATTTTATAAATGACATCCAGAGAAGGCGCGTCGCTTGAAGACCCCATGCGCGTTCCTACTCCGAAATCATCAATAGGCGCCCTGCTCTTAACCAATTTTTCAATCTTATATTCATCCAGGTCACCGCTGGCGAATATCTTTACATCGCGAAAATTATGCTCATCGAACATCTTGCGCGCCATCTTGGCAAGTTTGCCAAGATCACCGCTATCAAGGCGTATGCCCTGTAAAAAATGCCCCTTATCCCTGAACTCTTTTGCAACCTGTATCGCGTTTTTTATACCTTCGTGGCTGTCGTAGGTATCAACAAGAAGTATGGATTTATTAGGGAATGTTTCGAAGAACGCGCGAAAACTTTCAGCCTCGCTCGCGAAAGAAAGCACAAATGAATGCGCCATGGTTCCAACAGCGGGTATGCCGAAATATCTTGAAGCCAGAACATTGGAAGTACCGCTGAAACCGGCCATATAAGCTGAACGGGCAACCTTTAGCGCGGCGTCAACCCCCTGCGTTCTGCGCAGAGAAAAATCATAAACCCCTCTGCCATCGGCAGCCGTAACAATGCGGGAAGCCTTTGTCGCGATCATGGTCGCGAAATTCACGGCATTTAAAATGAAACTTTCAATTATCTGCGTCTCTATAAGCGACCCTGTAACGCGTATGACCGGCTCTCCGGGAAAAAATACAGTGCCTTCCGGCATAGCCCACACATCACCGTGAAATCTCAATCTGCCAAGATATGTCAGAAAATCCTCGCCGAAACCCAGATGCTCAAGGTAGTCAAGGTCTTCCTGGTTGAACTTCAGGTTTTTTAAGTACCTTAAAACGTCCTCTAACCCGGCAAAAAGGAGATACGAACGGTTGGAAGGCAGGTGGCGCACAAAAAGATCAAACGTAGCCTGCGCTTTAAAACGATGACGAAAATAACTCTGCGCCATCGTCAATTCATACAGATCTATCAACAGCCCTAAATTATGATTTAACATACCCGCTTACGTCCTCTGTTTTTCATTGCACGCGTCGCAGAGCCCGAAAAACTCCAAGCGGTGGGAATATATCCTGAAACCTGTCATAGTCCTAACCTTGTCATCCAGCTCTTTTATGGCAGGAATGCGGATATCGTAAATACGATGGCAATTCTTGCAGATAAAATGATAATGCGAATGGACTACCGCGTCAAAATGGCTTAAACCGGTCCCAAAATCCAGTTCCCAGATCTGCCCCTGCTCTTTAAGTATTCTTAAATTCCTGTAAACCGTTCCAAGGCTCAGGCGCGGAAATTTGCCCTTAAGTTTTTTATAAACCTGATCGGCTGTAGGGTGTTCTTTGGTGTTGGTCAGAAGCTCTAAAATTTTTTGCCTCTGTTTGGTAATGCGGTAGGTACTATCTTTTTCGATCTTCATAGAAAAAAACTCCCTCTTGGATTTTATAAACCCAATTTGATTTATGCAGGATGGCTACAGCCTAAGGATGGCTAAGAACAGTAGCTTAATAATAATGATTACTATTATTGAGTATTATACACCCCAGGAAGGAGGAATGTCAAGCCAATCGTTATTCGCCTATCAACTTGCGGTAATCCGCTGGCATCTCATTACCGGAATATACTATACGTCCGTCTTTAGATATCAGGACGAATGTAGGCACGCCTACAACATCATAGTCTTGCGAAACCTTCATATCCTTATCAAGGAGAATGTCAAAAAGTACATCCTGTTTTTCGGCAAATGAAGATACTTTAGCCTGGCTCTCTCCGGCATCTATAAGAAGGAGCTCTAAATTATCCTTTTTGTAACGGGCTTCATTCTTGACCAGATCCGATATTTTTTTGCGGCACCATGGGCACCATGTCGCGAAAAAGAAAAGCAGTACGTTCTTTCCTTTCATATCAGAAAGCGCGACAGTATTGCCTTTCATGGTCTTCAGGCTAAAAGCAGGAGCGAGCGCGTTCTGGGAAGCGCTGTCAAGCGTTGCCGAAGCCATGCAATAAGAAGACGAAAAGAGAAACAAAACAGACAATACAACCGCGATGCATTTCATCATTTTTTTCATACAAGAGATCTCCCCATATTGATTAAAAAATACTCGCCTGCAAGGATCAACAGGACTCCGCCCAGTTTTTCAATTGTATACATCCATCTTCCCGATCTGGGCATATTCACTAAAACCCCGGAAAACGTACCGGCGAGGATCAGGAGCGTGCCCATTCCATAAGCGAAACTGAAAAGCAGCAATGTGCCATAAAAAAGGTTTTGTTTTGTGGCGACATACACAAGGGTCGCGCCTAAAACAGGAGCTGTGCACGGTCCCACGATCAGGCCCGACGTAACCCCCAGCAAAAACACGGATGACTTGCTCTTTTTGCCCTTCATCTTGCTTAAAAAGAAATTAGGCATGTGCAGCTCAAACACCCCAAGCATGGAGAGGCCTAAAATTATGCATATATTTCCTATAATAAAAAATGATACCGGGCTTGAGCTTATCTGTCCGAATATCTTACCGGTAAGGCTGGCAAAGACGCCGAGTATCGAGTAGGTTATCGCCATGCCTAGGACATATATCAGGCTCAGAAGAAAAGAATGCAGTTTATCTTTTTGTGACGATGCCCCTATAAAACCTATGGTGATAGGAAGCAGCGGATAGACGCATGGAGAAAAACTCACCAGCATGCCCGCGCCGAAAGCTAACAATATCTCAAGAGGATTTCCACCCTGGATCATAATTGCCTCTGCATTATTTTGTGTCCAATTATCCCGAAGTCTGCGAAGTAAATATCAGGCGTACCTGCCTGAAATTTACAAGCGCTTAGACAAGGGACAGGTTATTTTACTTTAATTTCCCCATATTTACTGACTCTGAAACCCAATCAAGATAATCCTTATTCCCGCCGATAATAGGTAACGCGATAACTTCACAGACCTCGTAGCTATGTTCCTGCTTCACAACCTTAATGATGCGGCCGAGCAGTTTTTTTTCAGTCTTAGCCAGCAAAAGGACCTCTCTGGCTGAATCAAGTTTTCCACGCCACCAAAAAAAAGAATCAATACTTTTAATTATATTAACGCAGGCGCAGAGTCTCTTATCCAATAAGATCTTTGCCAGCCTTGCGCCTTCTTTGCCTTTTGGCGCCGTGATCATTACAACACAATATTTCATAAGATTATTTCAGGCTAAAGACAGGTATCTAAATGCTCCCAACACAGCCTTTGCGCCCTCTCCTGCCGCGACTATGATCTGCTTCTCTGGCACATCCGTCACATCTCCTGCCGCGAATATCCCCGGGACATCTGTGCGGTTAAGATTATCCACTATAATCTCTCCGGACTTATTCTTTGCCACAAGATCTATAATACCCGAATTAGGCGTGGAACCGATCTCCACAAATACGCCCTCAACATCCAGCTTCTTTTCAACGCCTAAGTGTTCTACGACAAGGCCCGAGACAAACTGAGCGCCTAACACCGCTTTCGTCAACGCCCCGTTTAATACGGTAACGCGCTGGCTACTGGTCACCTTATCCCGCATTACAGAATCGCCGCCAAGAACAGGATTTATATCAACAAGATAGACGCGTGAGGCTATACCCATCATCTGTATTGTCGCGTCCAACGCCGAGTTACCGCCGCCTATGACCGCGACCGCCTTTTTAGCAAAAATAGGACCATCACATGTAGCGCAATAACTTACTCCCTTATTCCTTAAAGCCGCTTCCCCATCCACATCCAGCCAGCGCGGGCTGCGGCCCGAAGCGATTATAACAGCCTTTGTTTCGTAAGAAGCTTTTTTCGTTTCAACGCTGAATTTCCCGGCATCAACGCGCCGGATCTTCACAGCGGGCTCGTCTCTTTTGAGCTCTATATTAAATTGCTTCAGATGTTCTTCAAGCTTCGCGACAAGGTCGTGACCCGTAATAAACTGGTATCCTGTATAATTTTCTATATCGGAGCTTAATGCTGTCTGCCCGCCCACATCATCCGTCACTATAAGAAAATTTATATTCTTCCTTGCCGCGTAAATTCCCGCGGTTATCCCTGACGGCCCGGCACCGATTATGATCAGATCGTGCATCAGCTGCAACCCAAGCTTTTTATCGATCTTATCTCTGTCAAAACCGACGGTTACATCGCCGTCTATCAGTATAACCGGCACCCCCATCTGCCCCGACACCTTGATCATCTCCTCCAGCCCCTGTTTATCCGAGGAGACATCTATATTGATAAAAGAAATATTTTTTTCCTTAAGATAATTTTTTAGCCTTACGCAATAAGAACATGTTGGCGTAGAGTAAACCCTGACTTCGGCCATACTATACCTCCGTTTTCAAGCCTCAGCTTTCCAGGCAAACTTGAAAGAATTCTGCTGAAAGCTTCAGAATATTGGACTGTTTTATTCAAACACCTTGTTAAGCCATGTAGGATAATCCGATAACCCGATAGAGCTGACAAGCTCGTTGCCTGAAGCATATTTCATCTCTTTCTGCAGGCTCTTTAAATGGCCCATCTCTTCCTTTATAAGCTTATCAAACATCTCTTTATTACCGATCGACTTGTTCTTCCTTAATTTTTTATAGATTGAAACAAGCTTCTCTTCAAGTTTTATCGCCATCTTCATCGCGCCAAAAAGCGAAAACCCCTGTGGTTTCAAATTTTGTTCATCTGCCGCAGACAACGTAGGACTATAAACCTCGCCCGTCAATTCCTTCAATTTAGACTGGAGCAGCTCTTTATGGCCCGCGGACTGTTCGCGCATAAATCGGAATTCTTCCTTGGCGCGGCCGTTTTTTGAATTATTATAAGCATATTTATAGAAACGTGTTGCGATAAATTCCGAATCAATGGCTCGCTTAATTTCAGAACCGGCATTATAATCTGATCCCGCGCATTTTATCGTCTGGTTGATCTGTGCGGCGATCTCATCTACCTCCGGAAATGCATCCTGACGCGAGACGAGGACTCCATTCTTAAAATAAAGCAAGGTCGGTATGACCTTGACCTGAAAATCCTGCCACCTCTTGTTTTCATTGACATTAAGCCTGAAAAATATCATCCTGGAAACATGATCCTTGCCGGCCTCTAAGACGCGCTCTTCCATGGCTTTGCAGATAATGCATTCCGGGCTTGAGCACTCCACAAGGACAGGCAAAGAAGACTTTAAAACAAGCGTATTAAACTGACTATCGTTCAACTCTACCAATTTCAACATATGCATTACCTCATTTTGTTTGAAATTATTATACCATTATTTCACAAAATTTCCATGACGGAAAGGCTTCTGCCGGCAGACCCTTTTTCCCTTCTGTAAGAAAAAAATTCGCTCTTCATGCAACACGTGCATATATTGCTTTCATGGATATTCTCATCCGGCACCCCACATGCTTTAAGCTCATCTGAGGCGGCCTTGTTCATATCAAAATAAAACTTCCCGCTGTTCTCAGCAACACTCCCGGGAAAATAATCCTTAAAATCAGGACCGACCTCATAACAACACGACCTGATTGACGGCCCTAAAGCCGCGATAAGACAACCTGGCTCCGACCCGAAATTATCCATCATCTTTTTTATGGTCTTTGAAACAATACTCTGTCTGATGCCTTTCCATCCGGCATGAGACAACCCTATAGCGCGCGAAACCGGATCAAACAGAAAGACAGGCAGGCAATCAGCCGTTAATATACCGAGCGGAATGTCAGTTTCTCTCGTAACAAGCGCGTCAGTCCCAGCAATGGCATTTTTCCGCTCAAAGGCCCCCATCCCTCTGTGTTTCTTCCCGGCAACCAGGACAGAATCGCCGTGAACCTGGCAAGGGCAGACAAGCCCGCGCCAGTTGATCTTCATATCAAGGATAGCATCCTTGCGACCCAAGGCAGGCGCGCTGTCACCGCGCTCAAAACCCATATCATATTTTCTATTGGTAAAAGCCGCTCTCACGCCATATTTCTCAAAAAGGCGCAAGGAATAGTAACAGTCGGATTTCGTTAAAATTAGGCGTTGCGGCATGATGTTACTTTACTATAGAAATGATCTTACGCGGGGAAAGCTCGCCCTTTAAAATACTGACCTGCCTCTTTTTAACTCCGAAGTGCCCGGCGATAAGCTCTACCACAGCCTCATTGGCCTTACCCTTTTGCGCGGGGGCGTTAACATAAACCTTCAACAGGCCGTTCTCCTCTTTAACAAAATTACGGGAAGATCTTGGGACCGCCTTGATGTTTATAAGCATGCGTACTCTTTCAGGCCCCTGACTTATCTTCCAGGACAGGGCCTTTTTCCGTGCGTAATTCTTCTATCTTTTTCAACTGCCTATCAAGCTGATTCTTGCGGGTCGTAATAAGGCCGTCATATTCCTTTTTGGCATCATCTAGCTTCTCACCCATCTTTTCCAGAGAAGCGCAGAATGCCTGATACTGCTTTTCAAAAGCCGCCAAAACTGCGAGTATCTTATGCGCCGTGCGCTCCAGGCTGAAATTATCCATCGCCTGACGGATAACAGCGAGTATCGCGTAAAGCGTCAGAGGCGAACAAAAGATAACCTTCTGGCGCATGGCTTCATCCAGAATTGAACGATCGCTCTCGTTCACAAATGAATACACCTGCTCATTAGGTATAAAAACAATGACATAATCAACCGTCATCTGCTCCTGGTCAATATAATCGCGCGAAGTAACTTCCTTTATCCGGTCTTTGACATCCCTCAAAAACTGGCTCCTGAAACCTTCTTTTTCAGCGTCGCTCTTTGCTTCAAAATAACGCCAATAATTATCTAAAGGGAACTTAACATCCATATTGACCTTCAGGCCCTTGGGCAGGAAAAAAGTGTAATCAGGCCGTCCCGAGCCCTGGGCCTTCTGTTTCGCGTAGTTGATCCCTTCTATAAAACCGGCGAGGCGAAGCACATCCTCAGCCATACGCTCTCCCCATTGGCCGCGCGCCTTTGAACTTGATAAAGCGTTCCTTAATTGCTCCGTTGTCTGCTGCAGCTTTGATGACTCCTGCCTCATAACATCCAGATTAGTTGAAAGCTGGGCGAATTTATTTTCCCTGTCTTTCTCAAGAGAACGCATAACTTCTTCAACTTTAACAAGCTCAGCCTTCATCTCGCCGAATGTCTGATCAATAAGTTTTTTCTTACCCTCAAGGTCCTTCTCACCCAGATCGGCAGCCGCTTCAAGTTTCTGCCCGGCCAATTTCAGGAATTCCTCGCTGTTTTTTGACAACGCCTCCATAGAAAGCGAGGCAAACGAGCCTTTCAGCTTCTCAACTATAGCATCAAGCTCTTTCGTCTTTTCTTCCATTACGCCTTTTGACAGCTTATCCTTAAGCCACAAAAAGAAAAATACGAAAGCAGCCCCTATCGCGGCACCCAATATGATCATAGTGACATTCATGTGTGTATTATATCGCGTCCGAACATAATTAAAAGTTA
>CAYSCK010000068.1:0-8282 GCA_964429525.1 uncultured Planctomycetia bacterium | reverse complement strand
AATTCAGAGTCTGTTCAAAAATGGTCTTCCCGCCCTTGTCAGTTAAAAGCTCGATCCAAAACCGCTCATCAGTATTTTTATAAAGAGACTTCTCCTTGCCTGGGCTAGTGGAAAAAACACCGGTTTCAATTGTAGTATCAATTATAAAATTATACTTGCGGACAAACTTTGTGCGCTCAAAATTTGAAGCTGACTGGCCTATCTCTGCGATAGAAATTGAAGGAAACAACATAATAAGAAACATTAAAAGAATTTTTTTCATACTCGTATTATCCCCCTTCCCGGGATAGGCTCCGATTCTGTTATCTTTATCTATCCTTTACGGAATAGCCTTCTATAAAGCGAAAATAACAACCAGATAATGCCTCCCCAGATCAGGATCGGCAAAAAGAAAGAGATGGCGATTATAATACCATTGAAGGTGTTAACAAAGGTTTCTATAGAGACCCTCAATGTCTCCTGGAATTTCTCCCAAAAATCAAGGGAACCGACTATACCTCTATGGCCCTCATGAAAATAAACCGTTACGGTAGAAAGATCAACCTGCCTATCTAAATACTTTATCCTGCCTTCCAGCGACTCGATATCTCCGCCCAGCCTTGAGAGCTCTCTTTCTATGCTCAGGATATCTTTGACATCCCGCGCGCGCTCATTCAATATCTTCGTGAGGCGGTCCCTGACCAGCAAGAGATTTTTCAAACGCGCCTGCAGATCAATGTACTGCTCAGTCACATCCTCAGCGCTAACATACTGAGATTCAACTTCACCCAGTTTTTTTATATCTGAAAGAATAAGGCCCATATCTTTAGGCTGAATTTTAAATACAATATCACCGGATTTATAGGCCTTGTTTGAAGTGTTTATCTGAGAATTGATGATAATGCCTTTGAACTTTCCAACAAATCCCTCAATCTCAGCCTGAGCCTGCATACAATCCTTAACTTTTAAATTAAGGCTCGCGCTCTGGATCAGCTTGCGTGGAATATCCACAGGCTTCATTGGAAGAGACTGCATATGCGCCGAGGATTTCTCCATCCGCGAACCCATCGCGTGATCTGCCTCATATTGTTTCCCAAGGCTCCCGCTGCCTCCCCAGTACGCTTCTGTTGCCATCATCCGGCCCCGAATCCCCCTCTTGAGATAACTATGCGAGACGAAGACAAAGATAAACACAACTACTAAACTTATGCCCAGGACTTTTAACAAATTCTTATTAACCATCCACTCCTCCTGTTTTGCTTAAATAAAAAATATTGCCGCTATTTTATAATTTGTTCCTCGGAATTTAGCAGATCTTCAATTTTCTTATTACCGATATACAAACCTGAAATGACAACAACCCCATCTTTAATTTTTACCTCAACATAAGCTTCTTTTTTATTCTGAGCGCTATATTTCCGATACAGATGCTCTGCCCTGGGAGCAGACTTTTCCTCCATATAATACCTGTCAATGGACAGATCAAGCGTAACATCTCTATCTGACGAATACAGCACCCTTGCCGGTAGGTAAGGCCCTTTATCGGGTTTCCGGACCGTGACCCCTGAGATCTCAGCAAAACCATCTTTATCCACCGAGATCTGCGCGTATACCTGCTTCCCATCCTCTGTTTTAAAGGATAATGGCTTCTGAATCCTGCTTGCCTCAACCCGTAGAGCCACATATCTTCCGCGAAAAGCGTCATATGGATCTATCGGCTGAGTTCTAAAACGGAATGAAACTCCATCTTTCAAAACGATCTCACGCTTTATGATCATTGACAAAGGTGCCGCGATCTGCAATAAGACCAGACAAGAAAACACTGAAATGATTATCTTATTTTTCATCTTTGGCTCCTTGCCTGCTTTAACATAATTATATTGGCCAAAAGAAAACCGAGCCCGACAGCTATAAAGACAACCCCTTTTAAAATAAAATTTATATCGCTATCAAAAAATCTCGCTAAAATTAAAATTGCCAACATAAGCATACCGGTATTTACAACGTCCAGTCTGTTGCTGCGAGCACCAAGAATTATCCTTATTATGCTTAAGGCAAATAAATAGATATTGAAAATAAATACAGCCAGCATGTTCGAAGCCCCTGCCATTGTTATAAAATAAACAACTACGGCAAGTAAAGACAATGAACCGAATAACACGGGCATCAACTGGCGGCGTTTAACAAAATCATACAACATTAATATCGACACTGAAACTATGATTAAACTCATTATATTGCCGGGCAAGGCCGCCAACCCAAAAATATCCACTTCAGAATAAGTACTCCATGACGAGAGAAAAGTGAATGCAAACGCGTGCACAAAGATCCCCAAGGCGCCTATGCGCAATAAAGGAAGCTGCCAGTTGGTTGATATCCCTTTAAATTTATAGGAGCCTACCAGATAAAATATAACCATCAGACACGGTTCGATAACAAACCAGGTCAAAGGTAAACCATTACCCAAAGTTATCTGTGTGCCGGCATAAACGCATACCATCAGGACAAAAGAAAGTATAGCTGCACGCAACGAGTATTTTTCCTGGCGCAGAGACCAAATAAAATGAGGTATGATTAAAGCGACGAGAGGCCAGAAAAACACTGAATGAAGCGGCTCATTCCAAAATTGCCCTGACCAAACAGTAATGCCTATACAATAAACTACCGCTGGGATGCTCGCCTGCATAAGATAAACCAAAGGAACAATTAACATCATCCAGACGAATGTGAAACTTGCCGTATCTCCCGGGATATTATAAATCTGACAGACTAAAGCAAGAGATGAACCGACCATCAGGGTTAAAAACGTAGCAGCGCACTCTTTAAAAATGGAAGATTTCGGCCTTTTTACTAAGACCCAAAACGCGAAACCCTGGCCTATGACAAGAGGCACAAGAGAAAGAACCGTGCGGGTCAATCTAGAGAGCTGATCCCAGTTATGAGCAAATATCAATATGATTCCTAAACCAATCAAAATCGTTCCCACCAAACCGCACAACATGAACATAAACCATTTCTTACTCGTAATCTTTACTTCTGCGTAATGGCGTTTCAGGCTATCAGCAGCCTCCTGCGTCAAAACACCATTTTTTACCAGATCCGGCAATTCGCGATAAAGAGACTCAATCAGTTTTTTATTCATCAATCTCCTTAATTCGCCTCCGGCGAATTAACTCTGCAGCTTGCGCAGTTCAATTTTACTCACGCCTCTGGCACATGTGAGGAGAATTGACAAGCGTTTAAGCACAGAGTCTTTAGTTTATTATTCTTCGCCTCCGGCGAATTAACTCCGAAATCTGTGAAATTAATTTCACTCATAGCCTCTGGCTCTTATAAGAGAAATTAACAAACGTCCAGACAAGGAATATAGTTTAACTTTCTTAGTCCCGCCTCCGGCGAATTTGCCCCTTCCTTCTACCCAATAATACACTTAACATCTACTGACATTATAATGCTTACTTACTTTGCTTCGTAGAGTTATTTTTGCTTCAACAACGCGATGCCGCCGATCACAGACAATAAAAATGTGAAATAATTGTAAGCTGTCCAAAAAGTCTGACTTTGGATAACTGTACCAAAGATCGTCAGGACCGCCAAGAGCAGCAACAATAATCCTATCATCTTGTTCTTTTTCATATTAACCTCTGATTTTACCTTATTCAGGCTCGTTCCCCGTAAAATTGCTCCGCAATATAGGCTGGAAATTTCCAGGCGCTCAGACAGGGAGCTTCTTGCTATTTATAATGCACTGCAAGCCATACAGTTTTTTGCCTGGGATCGGTCCAGCTTACCCTGTGCCTGCATCCTGCCGGAATACACAGATGATCCCCAGACCTCATCTCCACCTCGCAGCCCCCATCTTCAAACAACAACTTCGCGCTCCCGGAAAAAAGAACTACCCATTCATTCATATCTTCTTTGAGCCAATCTGTAACCTGGCCCTGCGACAACACGCGCTTGATGCTCAATCCGGGACTCTCTGCCAATATATCAAATATCTCCTTTTCAAAATGAACGGGAATATTATCAAGTAAATTACCTTTGGAAATTTTTAACATACCTTTACTTATACTTGCAGCCCACAACCAGCAACTATTGAATTATTAATTTTTCATAGTTAATCGCTTTTATTATACCCTCAAAACCCCGATATGTCATTCCTATTGCTGGGTAAGACAAATATTGCTATTATTGTAACCACATATGCCTACTACCACACAAACAATAGAGCTTCTATCACCGGCAAAAAATGCCGAGATCGGCATAGCCGCTATAAATTGCGGAGCTGATGCCGTATACATTGCCGCTGAAAAATTCGGCGCGCGTGAAGACGCGGGCAACACCTTGTCCGATATACAAAAATTAGTGACCCACGCCCACAAATATTACGCAAAAGTCTATGTCACAATAAACACTATTTTGCGTAACGATGAACTGGAGGAAGCTCTCAGGCTCATAAACAACGTCTATTCCATAGGCGCAGACGGCCTGATAATCCAGGACCTCGGGCTTCTTGAGCTCAACCTGCCTCCAATACCTTTGATCGCAAGCACTCAGATGAATAATGATTCGCTTGAAAAGATCCTTTTTTTCCAGAATATCGGTTTTAAGCGCGTTATACTGCCGAGAGAATTATCCTTAAACCAGATAGAAAAGATCAGAGCTAAAACCACCATTGAGCTTGAATGCTTCGTTCACGGCTCATTATGCGTAAGCTACAGCGGGCAATGTTACCTGAGTTATGCCATCGGCGGCCGCAGCGCCAACCGTGGAGCATGCGCTCAACCCTGCAGGCACTCCTACAGCCTGATCGATGAAAATGGAAAAACTCTTACCAAGAATAGGCATCTTCTTTCACTAAAAGACCTGAACCGCTCGTCTCACTTAAAAGAATTGATAGATGCCGGAGTCACATCCTTTAAAATTGAGGGCCGTCTCAAAGATATCTCCTACGTCACAAATATCACAAGCTTCTACCGCAAAAAACTTGATGAACTCATAGATAATAAAAAACTTCTAAAGAGTTCTTCGGGCAAAACAACTTTTGATTTCACGCCTGATCCAAATAAAACTTTCAACCGCGGATACACGGATCACGGCCTTAACGGTAAATATGAAAACACAGCCTCCTTTTATACGCCTAAGTCTTTAGGAGAAAGAATCGGCACCGTCGCAAAAATTGGGAACGATCATTTTATTCTATCCTCAAAACACGATTTGAAAAACAGCGACGGTATATGCTTCTTTGACCACAGCCAGACCTTAAGAGGCACCCTTATCAATAAAGTCCAAAATGATAAAATATATCCGGATAAAATGTATTACCTGGAAAAGGAAACTGCCATTTACAGAAACTACGATAAGGCCTTTGTGAAAATTCTTGAAAAAGCTCCCTGCAGACGCAAGATAAGCGTTACTTTCAAAATAGAAGAATCTGCGGATGGCCTGAAATTGGGCGTACGCGATGAAGATGGAAATATCGGCACATCTTTTCTTTCAATAAATAAAATCAGGGCCGACAAAAAAGAATTGGCCGAAACCGCTATTAAAAATCAACTCTCCAAACTCAATGACACAATTTTTGACTGTAAAAATATAATCGATAAATGCGCGGATGTTTATTTTATTCCTTTTTCAACGCTTAACCAGCTGCGCAGAAACGCGATAGACGATCTTTTGGTTGAACGCGAAAAAAACAGGCCTAAAGAAACAGGCCATCTAAAGTTAAATGACACTCCCTATCCGGTAAAAGATATCACCTATCTCGGAAATTGCCTGAATTCAAAGACCGAAGCATTTTACTCACGCCATGGCGCCAAAGTCACGCAACTCGCCGCGGAAAACGGCATAGATATGTCGGACCGCAGAGTCATGATATCCAAATATTGCGTAAAAAAAGAACTTGGCCTGTGCGCATCGGATACCGGTAATTTATGTCTGGTTGATGAAGAAAAAAGAAGATATCCGCTGAAATTCAACTGCGAAGAGTGCTTAATGGAAGTGTATTTCCCTGCTAAGATATCTGAAAAATAATAATGCGCAAAGACCATCTCAAAGGGATCGAGCTGATTTACGAAGACCGCGATATCATTGCCATTGATAAGCCCCCGAGGCTTCTTACAATGGCATCTGCCACTGAAAAAGAAAGAACCGCCTACCATATACTCACGGATTATGTCCGTAAAGGCTGCTCAAAATCTCCGAAACGGATATTTATTGTTCACCGCCTGGACAGGGATACATCCGGCATTGTCATCTTCGCCAAAACCGAAGACGCGAAATACTGCCTGCAGAACCAATGGGATGAAACTGAAAAAAAATATCTGGCTATAGTGCACGGCCATATGGAAAAGGAATCCGACAGCATAACCTCATATTTAGCTGAGAATATCGCGCACAAAGTATACAGCACAAAAGACCGATCCATAGGCAAGCTGTCAACGACCTACTATTCGGTCATCAAAAAAACACCTGACTTTAGTTTATTAGAAGTTGATCTTGTTACGGGCAGGAAAAATCAAATCCGCGTTCATCTTACTGAAGCAGGACATCCAATAGTAGGCGATACGAAATACGGTAAAGAAAGTGGTCCGCATAGACGCATGGCTCTGCACGCCTTTTCCATCTCTTTCATCCATCCATGGACCAATAAAAGAATACTGCTTGAAACCAAAATCCCGCTTTATTTCACAGACCTTGTAGGAAATTTCACTTAATTATAACTCGCTGGACTCGCAACTCGCTAAACTTATTGTTGAACTTGCCACCTATCCTGCCTAGTCGCGCGCGTTCTGTCTACTTCTTTCAACTGCATCTTCCTTATACGTATGTTAAGAGGCGTGATCTCAACAAGTTCATCATCGCCGATAAATACAAGCGCGAACTCAAGGGTGATCTTGCGCGAAGGCACCAACTGGATCGCTATATCGCAGTTCTGAGAACGCATGTTGGTCAGCTTCTTTTCCTTCTGCGGATTGACAACCATATCAGTGCCTTTATTGTTCATGCCAACGATCATACCCTCATACACCATGTCTCCGGGCTTGATAAATATCTCTCCGCGCTCCTGTAAATTTTCTATCGCGTTGGCAACTGCTTTTCCGTCGCCTTTAGATATTTGTACGCCTCTCTGGCGCGGCGGAATATCGCCTTTATACGGCTGATACTCATAAAAACTTTGGAACAAAATACCGCTCCCTCTTGTAAGCAATATAAATTCGCTTCTGAACCCTATCAATGCTCTTGATGTAATGATAAATTCCATATGTATATCGTTAGAAGACGTGGTCTTCATATCTCTCATCTCTGCTTTACGCTCACCTAATGCCTGCATAATGGCACCCTGATAAGAGTTATCTATTTCCATAACCACTAACTCTACAGGCTCCAGCAACTGATCACCGGCCTTCTTTAAAACTACCTGGGGCCTTGATACTTCCAGTTCATAACCCTCGCGGCGCATAGTCTCAATAAGTATCTCAAGATGCAGCTCACCCCTGCCTGAAACTTTGAATCTCTCGCCGCCATCAGCTTCCTCGACTTTTATGCCGACATTCATCATCGCTTCATGCTCAAGGCGTTCGCGAATATCGCGGGATGTCAAAAATACGCCCCCATCCTTACCTGCCAAAACACTTGAATTATGAGAAAAATTCATGGATATCGTGGGCTCATCTATCTTTACCGTAGGCAGAGCTTTCGGATCAGCGATACAACAGATAGTCTCACCGATGGAAGCGCCCTCAATACCTGTTATTAAAATTATATCTCCTGCCATGGCCTCATTGACTTCCACTGGGGTCAGGCCCTTATATTTCATGATCTTTGTTACAGAGTTGGAAGTAATAGTGCCGTCTCGTTTCACAAGGGCAACAGGATCGCCAACGCGCACAGCTCCATGGAATACGCGGCCTATAGCAATACGTCCAAAATACGAATTATAATCTATCATCGTAACCAGCATCTGGAAAGGGAGCGCAGGATTGGCAACAGGAGGCAATACCCTGTGCAAAATCGTATCTAAGAGAGGTTTGATATTATCGCTTGGTTCATCAAGATCAAGTGTCGCGTACCCATCGCGGCCGGAGGCATAAACAATAGGAAAATCCAATTGCTCATCAGAAGCATTAAGCTCGCAGAAAAGATCAAACATCATATTGGTAACTTCAGCCGGCCGCGCGCTTGGGCGGTCGATCTTGTTAAGGACAAGGATCGGCTTTAAATGCAGTTCAAGGGACTTCTTTAACACGAATTTCGTCTGAGGCATGGGCCCATCCACCGCGTCAACCAAAAGAAGCACGCCA
>CAYSCK010000067.1:0-8295 GCA_964429525.1 uncultured Planctomycetia bacterium | reverse complement strand
GATCGTTCGTTTCTGAGTCGCATAGTCTACCTTTATCAACCCGAATCGCGGAGCGAATCCCTCGCCCCACTCGTAATTATCCAACAACGACCAATAGAGATAACCGATCACGTCAGCGCCCTCCTTCAGCGCCAGGGCTACAGCCCTGAGATGGTCGTCAATAAACTCCGAACGCTCAACATCGTCATTACTGCAAACGCCGTTTTCTGAGATCAAGATCGGCAGTTTGTATTTAGAAAAGGCCTTAATAAACGTATACAATCCTTGCGGATAAATTTCCCAGCCAAGCCAACTCTTCCTGACGATCGGGTTTTCCAGGACGCACTCAGTACCCAGGATATCAGGCAATAGAAGCCCGCGATTGCGGACATATTCCCGTGTATAATAATTTAAACCGATAAAATCCAGAGTTTTTGGTTTGAGAAGCCGTATACTGAAAACTCCAAAAATCCTTGCCTTACCATTTATCAAGGCCTCAACAAATAAATGATTGATCATCCGATCTCTCAAACTTGCGGAAAGCTTGTCCCACAAGGAACCTGAACAAGGCGAAAATATGAGCACTTGCTGCGCTATCCCAACCATGGGTTCCTTCCAGCCTTTTTGAGCATAAATTTCTTTGATCTTCCCATAAGCCAGAACATGTGCTTTGGCCAAATTTTTTACAACTCTAAACGCCTCTTTTGTTGACTTCTTCCCAGGAGGCCACTCCCCGATCATATAAGCTTTATACGTATAAACCGCCGGTTCGTTGATCGTGATCAAATAATGAACATCTCCCCCTAAGGCTTCTACCGCTTTCTGGACGTATTGAGCGAAAAGTTCTGGGCTTCCTTTTGAAAGCCATCCCCCCTGATTTACCAACCATAAGGGGATCGTAAAATGATTCAAGGTCACGATAGGCTCTATACCCTTGGATCTCAATGAAATGATCATCTGACGATAATGATCAAGGGCTGAAGCGTCAAATTGGCCAGGCGCTGGTTCAATACGGCTCCATTCAAGGGAAAAACGATATGCGGTAAAACCTAAAGTCTGGGCAAGCTTAAAATCCTCTTCAAAACGGTTCCATTCGTCACAAGCCTGGCCGGAACGCATATTCAAAGGGAGATGTTGTTCCCACTGCCACCAATCATTATTGTTATTGTTTCCTTCAACCTGATGAGAGGATGTACCAGCCCCCCACAAAAAATCTTTTGGGAATACAAAATCCTGCAGCATTGTTTTTGCTACTGCATATTCCTGCGGCGTTTTTTCAGTTTTTTTTATTTCATTGGTGCTCGCGCAGCCCGCGCCCAAGACAACAAAAAGGAATAACATAAAGAAATAAAGAACCGGCTTTTGTGGCTGGATACGCGCGTTCATGTCCTGTTGATCCTTATCCATTCCTTAACAAGGAGATAGCCCATGAAGCGGAACATCGCGTTTCGCAAACGCAGCTTAAGAAGCAAAAAAAACGATTTGGAGAGCGAATAGAATTTCATATATGCTCTGATGACGTTAAGTTGCAGATCCTTTGCTGATAATAATTTGGGCGTAAAAACAATATGCTGGGCATCGTAAAGACTCCAGTCCTTGGTGAATATCCGCTTTTGCGCCTCCAGTTCTTCGTAGACTTTTGTGCCCGGAAAAGGCGTCAGGATAGTCATCTGCATCGTATCTATTTTCTGCTTGATAGCAAACCTTAAAGTTTCCCATACGGTATCTTTATTATCGTCCTCCCCGCCCAAAATAAACATACCGTGGATTTTTATTTTGTTCTCGTGAAAGGAGCGTATAGCTGTCACGATCTCTTCAACAGTTTGCCTCTTGTGAAAAGCCGCAAGGGTATCGGGGTTGACAGATTCAAAACCTACGCAGACTACACTGCATCCTGCCTGAGACATCATATACAAGAGTTCGCCATCCTTGGCAACGTCGCAACGCACCTGGCAAATCCAGCGCCTTACTTTGTTTTTTAACATCAAGTTCAATAAAGCCCTTGTGCGTTTAGGATGAGCCGCGAAATTATCATCGCAGATGAAGAATTGTTTTGCGCTCCTGGATTTCATCTCCACGATAATATTCTCAGCCTTGCGGAAACGATATTCCCGGCCGAACATCTTTGTTACAGAGCAAAAACTACAATCAAAAGGACAGCCTCGAGACGTTGAAATAGGCATGATGAGAGCATTGGGCCGGTAACCCTTGATCAATGAAAAATCCGGATCCGGCAAAGCATCCAGGTCTTCTACGGGCCTGCCCTGAACGACCGGCTCGCGCCTCCTGCCTTCGGCAACATCCGCGATGACATCTTCCGCCTCCCCCACCACAACCTGCCGGGCCACCTCCAGCGCCTCTTGAGGCAAAAGACTCGCGTGAACCCCGCCCATGATCACCTTTTCTTTTGGGAACTTTTTGGCTATTTCATAACCGCGTTTAGCTGTAGGCGTTAAGATAGAAATACCGACTAAATCCGCCTTTAAGCTCGTGTAATCAGGCGCCTGTATATTTTCGTTATATACCTCAACCTAGTGCCCCCTGTTTTTTAAAATAGTCCCCAAATACACAGGGCCCAATAAAGGCATCGATAGTTTACTGTAGATATTTGCCTCGCAAGCGCGAGGCTCAATAAGCGCGATTTTCATTTTATAATTTATTGCATTTTATCGAGTATCTGATACAAAACCCCTCCCGCAATATCCATCTTGGGAAGCATGTATTTACGCGCGGAGATCGTTATTCCGGTCTTCTCATCCTGATCCCTTCTAAGGATAAGAGCCACCATCGTTCCGTTGATGTTAGCTTTGATCACCCCGCCTGAGGCATCTTCTTTAGTGATCTTTCCCATACGCTTTATTACCTCAAGGCTTATTTCGTACACATATTCAAAACCCGCGTCGGCTATCTGTTGCACATAATCTTTGCCTATAAATGTCGCTGCCACAGCCACTGGAAGCACCGCCACGCCCGCCACAAGGGCCACCCCGTAGATCTGGGCATTTTTTATCGCGGCAGCCTTCATAGGCTCTGCCAACACAAGCAAAGCCAACTGCTGTGCCGTAGGAATGCCCTTATAGCTTTTTTCCTTATTAACATCGTAGACGCGCACACTGGGCTCCACGCCGGCCGAGTAATCCTTATAAATGATCTTGCCGATCTTTAAGGTGAGCAGGTCTATTAGCATGGGGGTAGGCGCGGAAGACTTTGATTGCTGAACTATCGCTAAAGAATCCACATTCAGCTTTCCCTCTTTATTTTTGGTAAGCCCCATCTCTTTCAATTCGATCTCTATAAGCAAAAAGTGACGTTTCGGCTTAAACAAAGCAACAGGATCATAGATGACCTTTATTTTGGGGCAAGACACCAGGATACCCCGCTGGAAACCTACGGGATTATACATTTTAAATCCGGATATATTTATAGTTGAACTTAAAAAATTCAACGCAAAACCGTCCATATGTACCGGCGCTCCCGTGATCTTGGAAGCGACTGTTGTTACGACGGATTTAATGGCCTGGTCCTTGATGACCACTATCCCCGCCAAGGAAAAAACAACGATCCCCAGCACGATAAGAAATTTCTTCATGAATATCTCCCTAAAAACCTTTTTACTTCCTGGCTAAACCTAAAAACCCGGCTATAGCGACAATAGCCCCGCCGATCAGAAGCCAAAGGGCCTTATCTGTGGGCGCGCCCGTAAAAAAACGCGAGACATCAGAACTGGCTGAATGGTAAGCATTGAGCCCAAAACCCAGCAAGATGATCCCTGCGATCAAAAGTGCAACCGACATGCTTTTATCCATACATCCTCCATGTGGTGATTACTTATACCTTCTTGCTGAGCAAAAAATAAAGCACCATACCGATAACTGGTAAAAGCAATATTAGAATGATCCAAAGCGCTTTTTTACCCGTATCCATTGAACTTTTAAGAGCATCAACAATAGCGATAATGTCTAAAACCAGAATAAGCAATCCCAATAAACTCCCCATCAGCCCTCCTTGTTTCCGATGTTACGTCATTATCTCTTGCTTAAAACAATACGATTATTTTTTACTTTCGGCATAACCTCGGCAAAGCTCATCGCCATATCATCAACAGACTTTAATCTTGAGATCTGCACCTTAGCCTGGCTCAGCTTGATCGTATATCCCGTTTCTTCTCTAACGATCTCTTCAATAGTCGCATCCGTGTAATCTTTGGGATCAAATTTTACCTGTCTGATATTATTCATATCCAGAGAAGCCCTGGAACTATTCGGTAGGTATATCGTCCCGTTAGAAAAATCAACAAAGAATGCAATAACGCCCGGGATGATAAAAAGCAGTAAACAAAGCCCATCCATAACAGCTACCCCTGGATCGATCCTCCCGCTTCTCTGTCCTCTGCGTTCAGGATACATCATGGTCCCGCACCCTGTTAACTGTACAATTAAAACAGCGCAGACTAATAAATTTAACGTTTTAATCAATCTATTGATCATTGATCCCTCTTTTCTTTAATACGGATTCCCTGCCGATTTTTCCATCTTTGCACATCCAGCATCACGGCAATAATAGCGATAGCGATAAATACAACTGCCCACCGCAACATCGTCTCCTCCTGCCTGCCCTGCCTTGTTCACAGGCAATAGACAGATCTTATTTAGACCAGGTCACTCCTCCGCTATTTTGACCACCCCGGATCGTGAGATATGGCCCCTCCTCCTCAACAGGAGAAGTAGCGCACCCCGCGGTCAGAATGATCAACATGAATAAGCCAAGGCCTGTGCAAACACTGCTTTTTGATCCGAACACGTATTTTTTGGGCTGATTTCGCATTTCAGCCTCCTTCCTTAAAAGATCCATCCTATCAATCCTCCAACGAGCCTGAACGGTAAAGCAATAACCCAGCCGATCGCGTGCAAAGTAGAACCTAAGATACTGTGATGTTCCGGCTTTGTATCGGAAGTTGTCGTTGTGGTTTCGGTTTTTTCGGAAACCTGGCTGACTTGCTGAGTATCCGACGTGTTCGTTGTCGTTGAATCCCGAAGATATCCTTTGTTTTCTCCCTCTGTAGAATACGTTTCTGTCGTCGTTGTTTTTGTTGTCTTCTGGGTGCTCGCGCATCCTGCGCTAACAACACAAAAAAGCAACACAACAAGGCCTAAACGAATAACACTCTTATTGACCGATGTTCTCAATATGCCCTCCCGCGTCTTTTAAGTCTGTTCCAACACCTCTCGCCGCGTTACAGCCTAAAGTTGAGATCATCAAAAATAAAGCTGTAGCTACTAATAAAGAAAATTGTTTCATAAAACCCTCCTTTTTGATCGTAACTTGTTTATTTATCGCCTAATCGTTTTATAAAGCGCGTCAGGCCAACCAAGATCACCGCGCCGGCAAGAGACACCAGAAAAGTACCTGCCGAACTACTCGTATAGAGCCCCAGCACACCGGCTATCCATCCGCCAAGCACAGCGCCTACGACCCCAACCACAATATCGCCTATTATCCCGAATCCTCGCCCTCTCACGATAAGCCCTGCCAACCATCCGATCACTCCCCCGATGAACAGAAACCACACCCAGTATCCTACAGTATTGTTTTCCATAATTATCGTCTCCTTCGCTATTGATCATTGCCGTATTTTAACTGCTTATATTATTATGGTTAAGCATCCGTCACCCCCTTTTAAAAGCCATATTGATGAGGTCAACCAGCGCTAGATCATCAAATGGTTTTTGCAAGAAACCTACAGCTCCGGCCGCTTTCAAATACTCCTCTGAAAATCTAAGATTCCTATTGGCAGAGATAAAAATGATCGGATGCCGGAAACCATTTGAGCTAAGTTTCTGCTGAAGCGCAAAACCATCCATTTCCGGCATATGCACATCCAGGATGAGGCACCCAGGCGCGTGCTTCAAGACAGAACCCATGAATTCAGCTGCCGATGCGAATGTCCGCACCTCAAACATATAGGTACCAAGGAGGCTCCCCAGCGCGTGCCTAACGGATTCATCATCATCCACAATAAAAACTTGTTTCATTTTTAACCGCATTTCGTCGCCTTTATTACTTGGGGGGTCTTTTCATCTTCAAGGTCTTATTATAGGAATAGCCGGAAAGACGGTCAATTGTACGTGGGTATAACAGGGGGAGACCAGAAAAGATCTATTGCTCATTCTGTAAAATCGTTAAAAACGACTTTACGACCTCAGGGTCAAATTGAGTACCGGAATTTTTTTTGATCATCGCTATAGCCTTTTCTTCGGAATAAGCTTTACGGTAGGTACGATCAGACACAAGCGCCTGGTAAACATCTGTTATAGCAATGATCCTGGCCCCCAGAGGGATCCTCTCTCCTGCCAATCCGAGGGGATACCCTTTACCGTCCCAGCGTTCATGATGATAAAGAAGATACGGTATGATCGGATGTAAAGAATGGATCGGCCGGATAATATCAGCGCCGATCTGCGGATGTTTTTTGATCTCTTCAAATTCTTTACTGTTCAGCTTGGACTTTTTATGCAAGATATGGTCAGCTATACCGACTTTTCCAAGATCATGTAGCATGGCCGCTTCTTTAATAAACTCTATCTTCTCTTCTGGAAAGTGCAGCTCTTGAGAGATCTTGGCTGAATAGTTGACGATCTTTTCTATATGCATTCCCGTATAATGGTCTTTAAGCCCGATAGTCCTGGCAAATGCCAGGGTCTCTTCAACCAGGCTCCGGCTTGCCCGTATGGTAAGTTTCCCGATCTTATCCTTAAGCAGTTCTATGTCGGAAATTCTCTGGGCCTTTCCAGTCTCCTTTTTAATATTCAAAGAGCAATACACCCGGTTTCCGCCGTTCTCTTTAGCCTTGCTCAAGATCCGATCAGCATAATTTACCAACTCAGAACTTTTTTGTATCGCGTCCTGTGGGTAACTTGCTACGCCTAAGCTTAGCTTCAATCTGACAGAATGTACCTCGTCCCCAAAAGCATATTCACCGGCCTCCTTAAGGATCCTTCTGGCCAATACTTGAGCGCTTGTCCTGTCTGTATCGGGAGACAGGATGATGAATTCTTCACCGCCATAGCGAATAACCACATCATAGGGTCGCACGGTCCTGGTCAGCAGCGCGGCAAACTGCTTTAAAACAAGGTCGCCAAACACATGGCCGTAGACATCGTTTATGGACTTAAAAAAATCGATATCCATCATGATCACCGAAAGCGATGTGCCTGATCTTTCGGCCCGGGAAAAACTTACCTCTATCGCCTCTTTAAGATAGCGGTGGTTATAAAGACCTGTATGCGAATCTTTCAGCGCAAGCTGTTCCAACTGCGCGTTGGCCTCCATGAGGGCGCCATTTACTCTGGAGAGTTCAATTGCCAATCGTCTGCGCTCGGTAATGTCACGGATATTGCATTGAATGACTTTGCTGCGGTCCACGTTGTAGATGTTGCTGACAAATTCCACATTGATCAATCGGCCATCTTTGGTCTTGAGCGGCAGATCTTCATATCGGACATATCCTTTAGACTGCAATTTAAAAAAAGCGGCTTTGCTTTTCTCAATATCCACAAAAGCTCCTACCTCCCAGAGTTTTTTCCCAAGAAATTCTTCACGGGAATAGTCCAGCATATACATCAAGAACGGATTGACTTCTCTGATCTGGCCTGTTTCCGCGTCAAGGATCAATATTCCGTCCTGGGCCGTCTCAAAAAGCCTGCGGAAGCGGACTTCAGACTCCTGCAAGGCGCTTTGCAGGCGCTTGCGCTCGGTGATATCGCGCCAGATACTTAAAAACATCGCGCTACCCTTATATTCGATCAGAGATGTAGACACCGAAACAATCTTCTCCAGGCCATCTTTAGTTATTATTTTTGTCTCAATATCGGAAGCTTCGCTTTCAATAGTGATCTCATTTAACCGGTTAATAGCTTCCTGACGGTCTACGGGATCAGGATAGATCAGGACAGCAAGATCCTGCTTGTTGATCTCTTCCATCGCGTAGCCGGTTATCTCCTGCATCCTGTGATTGAATATGACAAAACGGCCCCTCTGATCGCTAAGGGACAGGCCGATGCTGATATTGTCAATGATCGCGTGCGTCGCAAGGATCTCATCTTCAAAATCTTTCTGCGCCTTTTTGCGTTCCGTGATATTCTGGACGATACCCCACATCCCCAGGGAATTGCCCTGCGCATCTCTGATCAGCCAGATCTTAATGCCAACAGGAAAGACAGTTCCGTCTTTTTTAATATACTATTTTTCATATTCGGTAGAATAGCCTGTTTTAGTCGTCAGGCCCTTGATAAGTCCTTCTTCATTTTTATGCCACTT
>CAYSCK010000066.1:0-8395 GCA_964429525.1 uncultured Planctomycetia bacterium | reverse complement strand
CTTAAGAGCCGAAGTAGTGCTTTGCAACGCAGAAAATCCAGCTAAAAATGCACAATGGTTCGACTTCGCCCTTCGGCAAGCTCAGGACTTCGCTCACCATCCTGAGCAAAGTCGAAGGACTCGCCCTAATATTTAGATTTTGGTAACGGCTCAAACAGTGCATTTTTGCGCCGTTAGGCGCCGCTGGATTTCCTGCTCTTCTTGGGCTGTGTGCTGTGCCTTGAACAATTTTTTCAAGGCTGACTTGGGTTTGTTTTACAGCAGGGCCTGTTTTGCCCGAAAGCGGGCATGGATCCGCCAATGCTTTAATGGCGGAGAGCGCAGGGCAAAACGCGGAGTGCAGTTGCGGCTCGCAGGGACGCAACAAACATCCCTGATGGAAAACAAACACAAAGCAACCTACGCATTGAACAATTTTTCCATTGATAAGCTACCGGCAAAGTCGGTGGTGATCCACTTATGGAGATTATAGGATCATTTTCTTTCGTTGACAAAGCCGGCTTTTGGCCTTACCTTAATTAATATGAAGATCTGGATATATTCATTAGCAAGCGTTTTTATAGTCAGCCTTATCTCTCTTGTAGGAATATTTACGATAGCGCTTAATGAGAACAGGCTAAAAAATATTCTTATTTTTTTGGTAAGTTTTGCTGTCGGTGGTTTATTCGGTGACGCGTTCATGCATATTCTGCCTGAAGCCTATAAAGAGGCGCCTTCGGAACATATCGTATCATTCGGTGTTATCGGCGGGATCATATTATTTTTCATACTGGAGAAGTTTATTTATTGGAGGCATTGTCATTCCGGTGACTGCGATACGCACAGCAAGCCATTTGTTGTTGTCAACATCGTAGGTGACGGGCTGCATAATTTTATTGACGGGGTGATAATTGGGGCAAGCTACGCCGTGAATATAGGCCTTGGCATTACCACAACCTTGGCTGTTATTCTTCATGAGATCCCTCAGGAGATAGGAGATTACGGTATTTTGATCGGCGGGGGATTAAGCAGGTGGAGGGCGCTTCTGATCAATTTTCTCTGCGCTCTGAGCGCTGTTTTGGGAGCTGTTCTGGCTTTGGTCTTCGGCTCTATGATAAAAGATTTCACCCTATACGCTATGCCGATTACTGCAGGAGGTTTTATCTATCTGGCAGGGTCTGACCTGTTGCCTGAACTGCATAAGGAAGTCAAGCTTTCGCGTTCTTTATTGCAGTTGTTCTCCATGATACTTGGAGTACTTGTTATGGCGCTCTTATTGTTGCTGGAATAAAATGTCACATACACATTCATACGAGCATTTAAACATGCGGTCGTATCCAAGCGAAGTGAAGAAGACGCTTTCTTTCGTTCTGGTCATGAATTGGGTTGTTGCCTTACTGAAGCTTGTCTTCGGATATTGGATCAACAGCACGAGTATGGTGGCTGATGGATATCATTCACTGGCTGATGGCAGTTCGAATATCATAGGTTTATTCGGCATGAGGATCGCCTGTCAGCCAAAGGACAAGGACCATCCTTACGGCCACAAAAAATACGAGACTTTCGCCTCCACGTTTATTGCCTGTTTGTTGCTATTGGTCTGCTTCCATCTTTTACATGATGGGTTTGAGCGTTTTCGGACAAGGGGAGTCCCTAACGTCAATCTGCAGAGTTTTGTCGTGATGGCTTTTACCATGGCTGTTAATGTCTGGGTGATGTTTTATGAATACAGGAAAGGCAAAGCTATCGGCAGCGATATTCTGGTCGCGGATTCTTTGCATACACGCGCCGATATCCTGACATCTTTTTCGGTTATCGCCGCTTTTGTCGGGGTGAAGCTGGGTTATCCGATAATTGATTCCATTGTGGCGATCTTTATAGCGGTTTTTATCGGATTTTCAGCGGTACAGATATTTCGTAATTCTTCGCAGGTCCTTTGCGATACAGCTGTTATAGACAGCTTCGAGATAGAGAAGATAGTTTTATCTTTAAGCGGGGTCAGGAAGTGCCACCGTATCCGCAGCAGGGGCAGGATAGACGATGTCTATATCGATCTTCATATTTTAGTTGATGACAATACCTCTGTCATAGCAGCTCATAATCTAAGCTCTAAAATAGAGGCTGTCATCAAGGAGCATTTTCACGGTGTTACCGATGTCATTGTTCATATTGAGCCTCTGAGCAGCGAAAAAGATGATCATGATGCGTGATCCTTAACTTGCGCTTATCTTCTTTGCTTAAAAATGCAGCTTGATTATCCAAAAAGGTATATGTAAGATGTTAGCATATGGCAAGCCGCAAATGTGCTTATCAGAATGTTTTTAAATCGCTGATAATTATTTTCTTTCTGCTGATCGCTATTTTAGCGGTCTTTTTTTTAGTCCGCTATTTTCTTGGCCCGCGGATATGCATTAATGGGGTTTGTTTGAAGGTTGAAATTGCCAGGAATGATGCAGAGCGCTCACGCGGCCTTATGTTCAGGACAGCTTTAGGCAGGGACAGAGGGATGGTCTTCATTTTTTCACATGATGATTACTGGGGGTTTTGGATGAAAAATACCCTTATCCCATTAGATATCATCTGGTTGGATAAGAACGGCAAGGTAGTAGACATGGTAGACAATGCCCGGCCTTATCCTGGCGAGAACCCGCCTACTTTCAGGCCGGTCTATCCGGCGCGTTTCGTGCTTGAGGCAAATAATGGTTTTATTAAAGAGAGCGGTGCCAGTATAGGTTCTTTTGCGCAATGTATTGGATTTTCTTCCGGAAAAGAGCTAAAATAATTTCTAAATCAAAATAAAGGCGGGTTACGCGATGGATAAAATGAAGCTTATCAATTTTCAGATCTGTTTTTTTGTTTTATTATTCTGTTTTTTTGCAGGAGGCTGCGCGTCAATGCGGGAGGCCGGTAAAAAGATATGGGGGACATCCATAGAGCATTTAGAGAAAGCCAGGCCTCAGGGAAAGTCTGAAACATTCTCTTTGTCTATGGATGATAGTTTTGCCAGGACCCAAGAGGTGCTAAAATACGCGGGCGCTGAAGTTTATCTCAGCATGAAAGATAAGGGTTACCTTACTGCTATGAATTTCAAGGGGTCTGTTGATACTACCCAGGTAGGAATATTTTTTACGGATGCGGGGGAGGGCAGGACGAAGGTGGAAATAGCTTCTATGAGCCCTCGGCTTGTCAGAGAAGTGGCGGAAATGGTCTTTGAGGGGCTGAATAAATTAAATGCCGGAAAATCTTGGGAGGAGAAATGAGAAGGTTGTCAGGATTTGTTTTGATCTGCGTGGTGTCTTTAATCTTATTGGTTGCATCTTTTGATTGTTTCGCGGAGAGACCGGATGAAGGGGTTGGCAAGTGGTTGCAGGAGGTTGGGGTTGTTACCGGGTTTGTTGACGGCAGCCTTAAAAAATTGGGCAGTTTCAGTTCCGCTCATTTAGGCATGAGATTCGGTTTTGACCTAAAGCCCTTTACAAAAAAGATGTTTAATTTTGAGCCCCAGGGAATGCTTGAGATAGTCTATGAGCCTTTTCTTAATCCTGTTATAGAGCCTTACTCTAACGTTGAATTGGGTCTGCCTGTTTTTTTCAAATACGCGTATCCTTTAACGGACAAAATCTTTCCTTTTATTGAAGCCGGAATGGGCCCATATTATACAAGCCTTTCAACTTATGAGCAGGGAACGCAATTTAATATTATAAGCCAGGGTGGAGCGGGCATATGTTATTTTTTCAGGGAAGATAAATCCATTAATTTGGAGTACAGGCGGCGCCATGTCTCTAATGCTGGCATCAAAGAGCCTAACGGCGGCATTGATTCCAATGTGTATCTTGTTGGCTTATCGTGGTACTTTTAAGGGAGGGATTTAAATGTCATTAGAAGAGAGAATAGCGGCGGATTTTAAAGAAGCGATGAAGGCCCGCGATCAGATAAGAGTGCAGACCGTAAGCTTTCTCCGTTCCGAATTGAAGTATTTCGCTATAGATAAAAAGAAAGAAAAACTTGAAGACGGAGATGTCGCTCAGGTTTTAAAAAAGCTCATTAAACAGAGGCAGGACTCTATGGAGCAGTTCGGTAAGGGCGGCCGGATGGATCTGGTTGAGAAAGAAAAAAAAGAAGCTGAGATACTTAAGGCTTATCTGCCTCAGGAGCTTTCTGAGGCAGAGTTGCTTAAGGTAATAGATGCGGTGGTTTTAGGGGCAAGCGCTCTGACCATGAAGGATATGGGCAGGGTCATGAAAGAGGTGATGACAAAAACTGGCGGCCGCGCTGATAGCAAACTTATGAGCGATCTTGTGCGGAAAAAACTTGGGGGAACAACTTAAGATATGGTCAGCTTATTTCTTATCGGAGTAATTATTATTTTGATCTATGTTGTAGTTGAGATCGCCGCTACGGCGCTTAAGATGACCGGCCTTGATATTCACACAGCACGCTTCCAGGCATTATCCGCCATAACCGGCACTGGTTTTACAACTAAAGAGACAGAGCTTGTCATGGGGCACCGACAGCGCAGAGGTATTGTGATGGTGCTTATGGTAATAGGGCCTATCTGCCTCCTGGGGCTGATCAGCTCTCTTTTGATATCAATGAGGGAGGAGTTCGCTGTAAGGCATCTTTTATCACTCCTGGCAGCTATCGCCTGCCTGTTGTTGTTGGCAAGAAGCCCTAAATTTGTGGCGGTCTTTCATCACCAGATCGAAAAACAGCTTAAGAGGTACCGTTATCCGCGCAAGGTGCAGCTTGAAGAAGTGCTGCAGCTTAACAGCGAGTATGGTGTCTGTGAATTCAAGATAACGCCGCACTCTCACTACGCCAATAAATCGCTTAAGGACTCCGATCTTAAGGAGAAGGGTTATATTGTTCTGGCCATAGAGAGAGGTAAGCAGATGCTTGCTGTGCCCGCGGCGCATGACATTATACTCCCTGAGGATATCCTTGTTATTTTCGGCAATGTCAAGGGTTTGAAGACTATAGTGAACGTCTAAAGTCCCGTTCTTTTTAAATAATTATTGACTCGGAATTTAAAATAATATAATATAGCAACCGAATAGGGCCAGCGCCGATTTAACGACGGGCTTGAGCGTTTTAATATAAATTCAGGTTTAAAACATAGCCACGAGGTGATCATAAGGAGATGGAAGAACAACCGCAAAATTAATCTACCCTGATCCGATTTTTTTGGATCAGGGATTTTTATTTACTCTTTCAGAAGATCAGTCTTAAAAAATATGTGTTTACGCGGGATGGAACCAGCCATGGCCATAGATACGCCTTATTATCTTATAGACGAAAAAAAGCTCCTTAAAAACCTGAAAATTATCGAGTTCGTGAGGGAGTGTTCCGGAGCCAGATCTGTTTTAGCGCTGAAGTGTTTTTCGGCCTGGGGAGTCTTTGGACTGATGAAAAAATATCTGGATGGCACGACTTCGAGCTCTGTTTATGAAGCGCGCCTGGGCCGTGAAAAATTCGGCAAAGAAGTCCACGCGTATTCCGTGGGTTACTCTAAGGAAGACATAAGGGAAGTCTTGCCTGTCGCCGATAAGATCATTTTTAATTCCACATCGCAGCTTGAAACATTCGCAAGAGCGGCGCGCGGGAAAAAGATAGGCTTGAGGATCAACCCCGGAGTGAGCTTTTCCCATTTTGACCTGGCTGATCCTGCCAGGAGATTTTCCCGTCTCGGTGTAACCGACAAGAGCTCGGTTTTAAAAGTTCTTCCTTTGATCTCAGGAGCGATGTTCCACTTTAATTGCGAGAATGATGATCTTAATAATTTTTCTTCAAATCTTGATCATATCAGCAACTCGTATGGGGATATAATTTCGCGCCTGCAATGGGTCAGTCTCGGTGGTGGTATTTATTTCACTAAAGACGGATATGATCTGGAAAAATTCTGTAATAAGCTGAAAGATTTCAGTTCGCGCTTTAATGTCCAGGTTTATCTTGAACCCGGAGAGAGTACTATTACTAAATCTACTGAACTGGTTACGGAAGTTCTTGATATAGTCAATAACGGCAAAGATATCGCGATAGTTGATGCATCAACCGAAGCGCATATGCTGGATCTTTTGATCTACCGGATTCATGCTAAATTGGACGATGGAGCGCGCGGCCGTTTTAAGTATGTTATAGCCGGCCGGTCTTGCCTTGCGGGTGATGTATTCGGGGAATATAGTTTCGGGTCCCGCCTGAAGATAGGCAGTATAGTGAGATTTTCCGATGCCGGAGGCTATACAATGGTCAAGAAGAACTGGTTTAACGGGCTCAAGATGCCGGCGATCGTAGTGAAGAGGCTTAATGGAACCCTGGATGTGGTGCGCCGGTTTACATATGAGGATTTTAAAAATAGCTTATCATAGGAGAACCGTTTAAATGAAAAGAAACGTTTTGATAGTAGGGGCCGGAGGCGTTGCTCATGTTGCCGCGCACAAGTGCGCTCAAAATAATGATATCCTGGGAGAGATCTGCATTGCTTCAAGGACTCTGAATAAGTGCGATACGATCATTGAGAGCGTAAAAAAGAAGGACCATATCAAAGAAAAATCCGGCAGGATCTACTCCCGCAGGATAGATGCGATGGATGTTGATGGCACGGTAAATCTTATAAAGGAGACAAAGTCGGAGATCGTCATAAACCTCGCTCAGGCTTATGTCAACATGTCCTTACTTGAGGCCTGTATCAAAGCCGGCGTCGCTTATATAGATACTGCTATTCATGAAGACCCGAATAAAGTCTGCGAAGACCCGCCCTGGTACGCCAACTATGAATGGAAGCGCAGGGATAGATGCAAGGATGGCTCAATAACGGCGATCCTGGGAGCAGGATTTGACCCTGGGGTTGTGAACGCGTATTGCGCGCTCGCGGTTAAGCATTATTTTGACAAGATAGATACTATCGATATATTGGATGTGAATGCCGGCAGCCATGGAAAATATTTCGCGACGAATTTTGACCCTGAGATAAACTTCCGGGAGTTTAGGAAAGTCTGGACCTGGATAGACCGAAAATGGGTTATGGAAAAAGTGCATTCCGTTAAAATGACCTATGATTTTCCGGTCTGCGGCAGGCAGCCGGTTTATCTCAACGGCCACGACGAACTTCATTCCCTGTCAAAGAATATCGACGCAAACAGTATCAGGTTTTGGATGGGTTTCGGCGACCACTACATCAATGTTTTTACCGTCTTGACGAATTTAGGGCTTACTTCTGAAAAGCCTGTTAAGACAGCCGAAGGGCTTGAGGTTGTGCCTTTGAAAGTCCTTAAAGCTTTACTCCCCGATCCTTCATCTTTGGCGCCGAACTATACAGGAAAGACCTGTATAGGAAATTTTATACGCGGCGAAAAGGCAGGGAAAAAGAAAGAAATATTTATTTATAATATTTGCGACCACGCGGAGTGTTTTAAGGAAGTTGAGGCGCAGGCTATTTCCTATACTGCCGGTGTACCTCCGGTTGCCGCGGCGATGCTTATTTCAAAGGGCGTTTGGGATGTAAAGACTATGGTTAATGTGGAGGAGCTGGATCCGGACCCATTTATAGCGCTCCTTGATGGAATGGGCCTGCCTACCGTTATAGAAGAACATCCTGTGCCGCTTTCGCCGAGCGAAAGAGTGGATAGGGTGTAGGTTTTAGGTTCTGGGTTCCAGGTTCTATCTATCCCCTAACACCTGACTCCTGAAACCTGTAACATGAAATTTTGCGACTCTTTAACCTTGTGATTTTTTTAAAAGTTATTATTGCATTGGGGGTAGCTTGATGTATAATACTCAATCAGAAAATTAAAATGTCTCTATAGGAGGAAAAGAAAGAGGATGGCAAAGAAACTTCAGATGGAAGAAGGTAGTTTTGGCTTAGAGGTGGTGCTGGATTTATACGGATGCGACCCAAAGGTTATCCGTTCCGGAAAAAAATTGTCGGAATTCGTAACTAAACTTTGCAAGCTTTTAAAAATGAAGAAGTTTGGCAAGACGCTCCTGCCGCATTTTGGGTACAACAAAGCGCATACTTCGGGTTTTTCAATGCTGCAATTTATAGAGACCAGTTCCATTACAGGGCATTTTTCAGAATTATGGAATTCTGCCTATATTAACGTGTTTTCATGCCGCGATTTTGATACGAAGAAGTGCATTGAATTTGCTATCAAGTTTTTTGACGCGAAAAAGGTGACTTCACGCGTTCTTGCCCGCAAGTAATTCATAAATATAGAGTTCTGAGCTAAACTAAATGAGACAAATGAGCCAGACTTATTTGTCTCATTTAGTTTTTAGATACAGTTTGACAGGGGACGGCAGGATCAGGGACACAAGAGCAAAAAGTCAATATCGGTCAGCGGTTCTAGGTTTGCGGTTAGCGCTAACCGCTCACCGAACGCCGCACACCGTTAACCGTTTTTAGACATTAAAACAAACC
>CAYSCK010000065.1:0-8429 GCA_964429525.1 uncultured Planctomycetia bacterium | reverse complement strand
AGGGCCCTGTAAATACGCTCCAGATCGCTTACCTTATCATCAAAGTTCGGCGCAGGAAGTTCTAAATAAAATTTAGACACAAGCACAGAGTATTCATACGGAGCGCAACCTGCCGACGGCTGAACCTCGGAAATATCCACCGGCTTGCTATAAAGGCCGGGCATCCTTGATTCAAGCTCCTCTTTGCTAAGGTTACTCAGATCAAGCCTTGACTCAAGCGGAATCTCAACCTCAACATCAGATTCTATCAATGCCTGGCAAGCCAGGCAAACTCCGCGATTACGTTCATCGGAAGTGATCTTTCCCGTAGGCTCAGAATGAACGCGGCCATCCTTAACTATAACCTTGCACCTGCCGCAGACCCCGTCTCCGCCGCAAGCCGCGTTAAGATGTATATGCGCCGATATGGCAGCCGAAAGTATAGTCGTGCCGCGGTCAACAAGTATCTTCTTTTTATCCGGATAAAATGTTACCGCGTATTTTTCCATAATCTTGACAACAATTTACTATTATCAGTTTTCGATTAATCTTCACCGACTAACCAAATGTAAATTACCACCGATTTTGTCAGTGTCTTCTTAAAAGGGAAAATTGTTTCAAAACGTAGCGACTGCCCATGATGAGCTGAAAATCCAACGGCGCCTAAAGGCGCAAAAATGCACTGTTTGAGCCGTTACCAAAATCTAAATTTTAGGGCGAGTTGTGCATTTTTAGCTGGATTTTCTGCGTTGCGAAGCACTACTTCGGCTCTTAAGCGGAGCTTGAAACAATTTTTCCAAAGAACAACCACCAATAAACCCAACAAACTTTTTTTAAACTTGTATCCTTTTGACTTAATTAGTCGCCGTATTCAGATTCTTCAAATAAGACTGAATGCCTGCTGCTTCCTTTGGGCCGACAAATATCTTCCAGCCCGACTTATCTTCCAAATCCCCGCTTATCATGGCAACATAGCCGGGTATTATCAAATTCTTATGTTTAACAACATCACTGATCTTAAAACGGGAAAGAGAATCTGCGATACGCTCCGCGCTGAATTTTTCAGCTGCCCAGGCTGTCAAAACAGACATACCTTCAGTATCAATACACACGAGATGGCTTGGAACGCGGCTGGATTCGATCTCGCCTAATACCGTGTAATACGTTAATGAAAAATTAGTAGTTACCAATACCGGCGAATTCTCACCAGCGGCGCCTACCTGATAGACATTAGGTTCAACCTGTAAGGGCTTCTGGGGATCGGTATAAATATTCTGCCTTAAAGTCAGAATAGGCATTATATACTCAGGTTTTCTGTTTTTTAGCAAGATGATACTTGCGTACTTTGAAATATAAGCAGCAGCCTCGCAGCACATCTGTCGCGCGTCATCCGTTTCAAGCACAACCATGGAAGGAAATCCGAGAGACCTTTCCAGTTTCCTTATGGCAAGGCGCCGTATCTGGGTCAACTGCCTAATCCTTTCAGGGATAGAATGATCGGCGATATCAAGGACCAGATCGTTGACACCGTTCGCTGTAAGCCTCTTGGTCGTCTGCGAAAACTCAGAGACACTATCTCCACGAAAAGCAAAAGGCGCTTTATATTCTTTACAGACAGCCGAAAATTCATCGATCTTTTTTTTCTGTGCGCAGTACACCAGAGGTGTTGTTCCACCGCAGGCTGTTAGAGCTTCCCTCAGAGTCTCTCCATCAGCCGGCATCAGGACGAGAGCCCTCCTGGAGATCTTTTTAATTGCAGCGAGAGTAGATAAGAACTTATCCTTAGCGCCAGCCTTCTGCCTCAGAGCTATCAGATCGAGCTGTATCTTTTGGCCAACCCGCTCAAATTCAAGTTTTGATATCTCCCCCAAAGCGCGAACCAGCTCAGCATCGGATAGGTCATCCTCAAGTATCAATCCTATGGCAGTAGGACGATGGAACTTCTCTTCATGCCTGAACATAACTGTTTCGTTCCCGACGCGCACTCTCTCCCCGCTTGCTCCAAACTCTGCCAAGCGAATAGCCGGCATAGACGCTTCCTCAAGAACGGCCCGTACTTCAGGCGCGACAAATGGACATTTATCCAGCGCAACGGCTTTCTTAGCTAATTGCATGGCAAAAGCAAGGCACGTTTGAAACCCGCATTTTTTACAGTTTGTTCTCGGAAGCAGCTTATAGATCTCTAACCCTGAGAGCGCCATATAACTTCTGCCTTTCGCTTGATCTGATCAAAAACATTGATTAGCGGCATCTTAAGTTTTACCGCGGCCTTTTTACAATCCTCGTATTCTGGAGCAAATCTCATTTCAGGGTGGCGCCCTATTACTTTCACACGTATCTTATTGCCCCTGAATTCCAGCTGCCTGATGACTCTATCAAGTTTCAGGCGCCTCCTGAGGTCAAACCTGAGCCCGGATGAAGAGGTTTCAAAAAGCATAATTTCTGTTATATTACCGAAATTTTCGGCCTTTGACAACACAGTTAATAAAAAACCAGGGCGCGTTTTTTTCATATAGACCGGCGTTACAAAACAATCCAGCGCGCCTGCCTCAAAAAGCTTATCAAAAACATATTCAAAACACTGCGGATTCATATCGTCAATATTGGCTTCAATGACACGCACTTCATCGGTATCAAGATCACCGGCTTCCAGCTCAGCAACTCTTAATGTATTGGATATTTTCAAAGGGTTATGAGCCCCTGCTCCGTAACCACAGCGCCTAATTTTAAAACCCAAGCTTTCCGAACTTTCAACCTGTTCTCCCAAAGCATCCAATATCGCGATACCCGTTGGCGTAACATTTTCAAAAGTATTACCGGTAAAATAAATATCTTTTCCATTTAAAAGTTCAAATGTCGCCGGAGCAAGATGATGGCTCAGGGGAATGGACGAATAGATGATACTTTCAGCCCCGAGCTTGTCCAGGCATATGCAGGCTGAGACGATATCAACTATTGAATCAATGTCCCCTATCTCATGGAACCGCATATCACTATGCTTGTGCCCATGGACTTTTGTCTCAGCCTTATAAAGCGAACTATAAACCTTTAAAAAATTCGCTTTTACCTTGCCAGAGAGGCGGCTTTTATCTATAAGCCGCAATATCTCATTATAAGAAAAATTCTTGTTTTTTGAGATCAGGCAATCAAATTTCAAGGCTTTCGCATGGCCGCGTTCAACCATGCTGGTTTTTAAAGTATAGCCGCTCAGCTTTATCTTCTTAAGCTCTCCCTTAAGCTCCTGCGGGCTTACGCCTAAGTTCAACAAAGCCGCGACTGTCATATCCCCGCTTATTCCGGAGATCATGTCAAAATATAATATCTTCATAATCTGCCCATCAACCCGGCAAAGTAGCCGGCTCCGAAACCATTGTCAATATTCACAACAGCTATGCCGGGCGAACAGCTGTTAAGCATCGTTAAAAGCGCGGCCAACCCTTCAAAACTTGAGCCATATCCGCAGCTTGTAGGAACAGAGATAACAGGACAGCTCACCAGGCCGCTCACCAGGCTTGCCAATGCCCCTTCCATACCGGCTACGACGATAATTATTGAAGCCTTGTTTAAAAGTTCCTTCTTATCAAGTATCCTGTGTACTCCCGCAACTCCGACATCATAGAGTTTCTCAGGAGAAGCGCCCATCAGCTCAAGTGTTATAGCCGCCTCTTCAGCAACCGGTATATCGCTTGTACCTGCCGTAATTATAAGAACCTTACGGCCCGACGGTTTTATAGCCTCGCCCTTCCTGAAAGCAAGGCGCGCCCTTTCATTATATTTCAGCCCTTTTATCTTCTTTTTTAATCTTCTATAAATTACGGGCTCAAGCCTCGTCAATAAAAGCGGAGCGTTTTTATCGCTGCCGAGAACATGAGCTATTTTTGCGATCTCAGGCTCTGTCTTGTTCTGGCAAAAGATCGCCTCTGGAAAACCCCTGCGTTTTTGCCTGCCGGTATCCACACAGGCAAAACCGAGATTTTTATAATCTTTTAGAGTCATAACATCACGATAAAATACAGCAGGAAGAAGATAATGATGAGGGAAAGGAAATAAAAATCATTATGATAGATAAAATCCTTTGTCCTCTCAAAAAGAGTGCCTTCAATAGAGACAAGGGACTGGTTCGGCTTGATCTTGTGTTTTATCTGATCGAGCTGCTCTTTTTTAAACCTTAAATATACGCCCCCCACTTTATAAGCAGGAATATCTCCTGAATCGGAGAGGTCTATGACTTCTTTTTCCGTAAGATTAAGGTAATTAGCAGCCTCACGGATTGTAAAAAGCTTCACTGTCATCTATTTATCCAACCTTTCCGGCTGAAACCCACTCATCTATTTTTTTACGCTCAAATTTCCAGAAGTTTCCGTCTTTAAAAGCCGGGATCTTTCCGGATGAAGCCCAGTCAAGGACAGTATTGATATCAACCTCAAGATAGCGGGCAAGCCCGTCCGTATCAAAGACATCTCCCAGCATTGAGCACTTACCCTGGAAGACCGCGCCTTCTGCCATACTTAAAACAGGCGCCCTCAGGTTGCCCTCTACAATAGAATGCTCATTCAGAATTATTTTTTTAGTCGCCGTGATCTCACCCCTGACCTTGCCCGAGACATGAATATCATCTCCTGAGATATTCGCGTCAACTATGGCGCTTTCACCAATTTCCAAAACACCTTTCGTGTCAAGCGTGCCTTCAAATTTACCATTGATACGAAGATGCACAGGCTCCTTAAAAGCGAGACTGCCCTGCATGGAAGAATCAACCGTTATTACCGCGTTTTCAGTCTCCCTCTTCCTCTCTCTTAATGCCATCGGAAGCCTCCTTTTTCAGCAAACCCCATTCAAATTTTCTTAAAAATAAAAGTACTATTAATATCAGGGCCGTGACAAAGACCGATACCCTGAAAAAACCGCATCCGACGCTCAGGCCCAGGGCTGCCACAACCCACAGGCTGGATGCGGTAGTCAAACCGCGCACGCCGTGAGTTGAGCGTATTATCGCTCCTGCCCCAAGAAAACCTATGCCTGTTATAACACCTGAGGCTATCCTCGTGGGATCAATATTTACTTGCGTTTTATATATATCAAAAACGCGCAACGATGTCAACATAATCAACGTCGAGCCGACACAGACAAGTATATGGGTACGCAATCCTGCCTCGTGGCGCCGTATCTCTCTCTCCAAGCCTATTATAGCGCTTAAGATAAACGCGACAAATATCCTTAATATCATCTCCATATCAGTGATCATTTTCCCTCCGTCACCCGCTTGTGGGATCCAACTTCAGAAGCTTTTTACTTATCCCTGCCTCAAAGAGCCTTGCGCCAAGGCTTGCCACCATAGCGCCGTTATCAAGGCAATACGCCTTTGGCGCTATAAAAAGCTTAAATCCGTTTTCGCGCGAGGCTCGTTCAAGTTTATCTCTTAAAGATCCATTTGAAGCAACCCCTCCGCCTACAGCAATAATACCCGCTTTTGCATTTTTTGCGGCCCTGACACACTTTACTACCAGATCATTCACAACCGCCTCCTGGAATGACGCGCATATATCACAGGTCATCTCCCGCGAAATATCATTATAAATTTTTTTCAGATACTTCGTTTTATACAGGACAGCTGTCTTTATTCCGCTAAAACTGAAATCGAGTCCTGAGCCGCAATCACAATTAAAAGCATAAGCCCTGGATTTTCCAGCCTTAGCCAGCTTCTCAATTATTGGGCCTCCTGGATACCCAAGCCCCAGTATCTTTGCCACTTTATCAAAAGCCTCTCCTGCCGCGTCGTCTCTGGTAGAGCCCATCAATTCTTCTTTACCCAAATTTTTTACATTATATAAACTCGTGTGGCCTCCTGAAACAACAAGACCGACGAATGGATACGACACCTCATTCTCTAAAAATGCCGCGTACAAATGAGAGCGGACATGATTTATCCCGATCAATGGTATCTTCCAGCCCAAAGAAAGACTGCGGGCGAATGAGATCCCGACTAAAAGCGAACCTATTAATCCTGGGCCCTGGGTCACAGCTATAAGGCTCAACTTATCTGAGCTGACCCCGGCAACCTTCAAAGCATTATCTACCACAGAACAGATAGACTCGACATGCGCGCGCGATGCGATCTCAGGAATCACCCCTCCGTATGGCACATGAAGCTTAAGGCTCGATGAAACTATATTTGAAAGAACATCATTATGGCCGCGGACCACAGAAGCAGAGGTCTCATCGCATGAAGTCTCTATACCCAAAACGTAAGTATCACTCACCTGAAGACTCAAGTTCTGAAACATAGACAAACTCAAAACCGTCTGCCTCAAGCTTTGGGATCATCTCTTTTAACACAGCTATTGTAGCAGGCCTGTCATGGCCTATGCCTATAGCGCTGCCGTTACTCTTTGCCTTGCTGACAAGTTTCATAAGTTGTTCGTGTATGTACGCGCTATTGTTCTCATTATCAATAAAAACATCTCTTTGGGCAAATTTCACACCAAGCCTGCGCGCCAGACCGCGGCATATACTCTTTGACGTAACTAAGCTATCAAGAAAAAAGAAATCTCTTTCCTTGAGGTACTGCATGACTATCCTCATCAGCCTGGTGTTCTCGGTAGCGGCTGAACCCATATGGTTATTCATTCCTCTTGCATAGGGGACAGAATCAAACGCGTTTCTCAAAAGGCGCATAATTGCGGGCTTATCCATATTTATCATTATAGTATTTTCTTCAAGATCGTAATGATCTTTGTTAAGAGGTTCCATGGGCACATGGACTATCGTATCTTTTCCTTTTTCATGCGCGATCTCTGCTATCCTGGTCGAATAAGCCTTAAAAGGTAACACAGCGATGGTAACGTGGAAATCATTTTCTGAAATAAAATCCGCGTTTTTCAACGTATATCCCCAATCATCAAGCACAATGGCTATCTTTCCTTTTGACAAAGAAGGCGCGACAGCAACTCCAGGCTCTCGCGAAACAGGCTCTGGCGCCTCCTTCAAAGGAGCCACCTTTTTGACTCGCGCCTGCTGACGAGCTGCCTGAGCAGGTTTCTCAACAGTACTTTTACGTGAAATAAAATAGATCAAAAGGGCTGATTGCACCAAAATGATCAACGAGAAAATAAAAATGACTGAATTTTTAAAATTATTCATTTATTTAATTTATTGAGGCCTTTGTATATCCTGATACTTTTAAGCAGGTCAACAGCCCTTGCCAATTGCGCATCGTCACTATATACCTGTTTCAGCTCCGGCACAGTTTCTGAGGTCTTCTTTTCTTCAATGGTTTCGAAGACCATCTCTAAACCATTTTCGTCTTTATTCTGGATCACGGCACGATCTTGCGCATCCGGCTGTTCAACGACAATGTCCGGCAATATGCCTTTTTCATGTATTGATTTTCCGCCTGGAGTAAAATACCGGCTTGTAGTCAGCTTCAGGGCCGAACCGTCGCCAAGCGGCAGTACTGTCTGAACAGAACCTTTACCAAATGTCTTTTCACCCAGGACAATAGCGCGTTTATTATCCTGAAACGCCCCGGCAACGATCTCACTGCCGGACGCGCTTCCTTCGTTAACCAAGAGCACAATAAGCATGCTCGTATCAGGCATACCATAAGAAGCATTGAATATTTCATCCTGTCCGGGGTCTCTGCCCCTAATAGATACGATAAGAGTGCCCTTCTCCAGGAATCTTGCTGCGACATCCACAGCCTTATCCAGCAGGCCGCCAGGATTATTACGCAGATCAAAGACAAGAGCTCCGGCCCCCTGATCCTTGAATTCTTTCAAAATGCGATCAAGTTCCTGCGGAGTGTCCTCCCTGAATTCCGCAAGACGGATATATCCGATGCCTGGCTCAAGCAACTTTGCTTCCTTTATATCATTTACCTCTATCATGGCCCGTTTGATCTTAAAAGTATAGAGTTTGTCTTCTTTCTCCCTCCAGGCTATCACGACAACTTCAGTTCCAGGTTTGCCTCTGAGTTTTTTTACAACATCGCTCAGTACAAGATTTTTAATAACAGCATCATCTATCTTCACTAACCGGTCACCTGTCTTAAGGCCGGCATCCCAGGCAGGCGTATCCTCAATGGGGGTAACTATCGTAGCCAGGCCGTCTTTCATGGTGATCTCAACTCCTATGCCGCCAAACCTGCCTTCAATTTCTATCTTTAGGTCTTCATATTCCTGGGGAGTTAAAAACTGGCTGTGCGGATCAAGCTCATTGATCATGCCGGCGATAGCGCCATAGATCAGGTCTTGCGGCTTTACCTCATCCACATACTGAGACTGCACACATGTAAGCGCGTCGGCAAAAAGTTCAAGCTCTTTATAGGTTTCATTCTTCTTTGAACGGTCAATGGCTGATAGGGCAAGGCCAGCCATGGATAATAAGAAAAATATTACCGAAACAAAAATGAAAGCCCTCTTAAAAAATTTCAGCACTTATTCAGCCTTTCC
>CAYSCK010000064.1:0-8466 GCA_964429525.1 uncultured Planctomycetia bacterium | reverse complement strand
CTGCGGAGTTTGCACAGAAAGTGCAGACTTCCGCATCCAAATAGCGGAAGGTCAAATTCGCCGGAGGCGAGAATAAAAATGAAGTTAAACTATATTCCTTGTCTGGACGTTCGTTAATTTCCCTCATAATAGCCGGAGGCTATGAGTGATATTAACTTCACAGACTGCGGAATTAATTCGCCGGAGGCGAATTAAGGAGGTTGAGATGGATGTTGAAGTGAAGGTAAACAGGATCCATAAGCTCACAAATGCTGATAAGAAGCTGAAGGCTTTTGCTGATATAGAAGTCAATGGCCTCCTCATGATTAAAGGACTTCAGATCGTTGATGGGGATAACGGGCTGTTTGTATCTATGCCGAGGCAAAAAGGTAAGGATAATATCTGGTATGAAATTGTCAGGATTATGACACCGGAGGCAAAAAAACGAATAATGCAGGCGGTCCTTGATGCTTTTAAGGAGGAGAACAATGATCTGTCAAATAATGCTTCAAATGAATGTTGAATCGAAGATCAAGCGCCTGGTAAGGCGCAGAGAGCAATTGAGGCTCAAGCTTAAGGATCACTTTTCATTGCCTTTTTCGGAAAGGAATTATCAGGAGTTTGAGCGTGTGATAGATGAATTGGATGAAGTGAGGTCAGGTATAACAAAACTAAAGGGGAGACCATGATAATTAAGTTGGTTAAAATTGCTCTGTTGGCTGTTTTATTATTTCGTCCGGGTGCGATTTTCGCGCAGGATTGTGAATTGATAGATACAAACGGTTTTCGTGGAGAGGAGTTTGTGGCGCTCGCTTCATCTTCTGACGGAACAATTTTGCTTGGTACGGTTAAGGGGCTGTATAAGAAAACCGCTGCGGAAAAGGCGTGGCAAAGGATTAAATTATTGCCTTTACCCGGGAATGTTAATAATTTATTCTTTGAGTCAGTTAATACGGTTTTTGCCGCGGCCCAAAAGGGGCTGTATGAAATTGACCTTAAGACAGGCCGCGCAACCCAGGTATTTACAAGGTCAAATGTTTCGGAGAAGGATTGCCTGGATGTTTTGATCATGGGCAATGGATCATGTGTATTAGCCACCCGTTCAGGGTTGTTCATAAAGAAAAGCGGAAATGAGGAGTGGGTTAAATACGCGACGCCGTTTGACAATAGAGAGGTTGTCTCTTTATTGTCTTCGGGTGACGTTTTATACGCGGCATCCGCAAGCAAGGTTTATAAAACGATTGACGGAGGCTTAAATTGGGAGGAGATACTGAGCCTGTATTCCGCAGGCGTGAATTCTGAATCTTTGAATTATGCCACGAACGTCGATCCTGACAGTTTCAATGAATTATCTGCTGATAGCATCAAGCATATCGCGGCAGAGCCGGGTAGCACAGCTTCGCTATACGTCCTGACTACTGAATGTGTTTACTTGTCGAAGGATTGTGGAAGGATATGGGAGAAGCTGCCTATCGGTGGTTTAGATATAAGCGGCGCGCGCTATCTTGCTTTTGATCCGGCAACTAAAAGAATTTATGTCGCGGCAAAAACCGGATTGTATGTGTACAGTAAAGAAAGATGGGCGCTTGTGACTTCGGCTTATGAAGGCAGAAGGGTTTGCCTTAAGGAAGCGCAGGTCATATTTCTTACCAAGGATGAACTATTGAAATGCAGTTATTCTGATGTTGATGACGGGGAAGAGATGAAAAATGACGGTGTTTTTTATAAATTTAATGATGAACCGACTGTGCAGGAAGTTCAGCGAATGGCTATAGATTACGGCGAAGTCAGCAATAGCAAAATACAGGATTGGCGCAAAAAAGCCGCGGTTAAGGCAGTCCTGCCGACCTTATCCTTCGGGTATAATAACAATGTTTATGGTTCATCAAAAGGCGAGTATTCTGTCGGACCTAATGATTGGGACTTTAGCGTGTCCTGGGATCTGTCGGAACTGATCTATAACAGCGATCAGACCTCAATTGATACACGTTCCAAGCTTATGGTTGAATTGCGCAATGATATATTGTCTGAAATAACGAGGTTGTATTTTGAAAGGCGAAAATTGCAGATAGAGGTGTTGACTCTGAAGGATTTGAGCGAAAAGGGCACGCTTGAGAAAAAGATGAGGATATTGGAACTCACCGCAATGATAGACCGCTTGACCGGAGGGGCTTTTTCAAAAGATTTAAAAAGTAGTGTTTAATTTGGCACACCCCTAACTTACTTTCCTGCCTTGACTTACATAAAACTATAGTGTATAATTTCCTCAATATATTTATTCATTCATATTCTTAAATTATTGGGGGAAAAGCTATGCCTAAGCTGATGATCGTCGACGACGAGATCGACGTAAGGGAGTATCTGAAGAATTTTTTTCGCAGGCGCAAGATCGACGTTCTGACAGCCGAGAGCGGGGAAGAGGCTTTGCAGTTGATTGAGACCAATGAGCCGGACTTGATGCTTTTGGATGTTCGCATGGCAGGTATAAATGGTGTTGAGACTTTAAAAAGGATAAGGGATAAGGGCAGTCAGGTTAAGGTTATTATGGTTACCGGTGTTGAGGATGAGTCCACACTCAAGCCTTTGAGTGAGCTCAATGTTTCCGCGTGTATACACAAGCCTTTAATATTGGAAGAGCTGGAGAAGGAAGTATTCCAGAGGTTGGCCTCCGCAAAGTAAAGCAATGAAACGAATCTTCGTATTTTTAATCGTATTCAATATCGTATTCCCGCCTAATGCCTTTGCTGTTTCAGGCTCAGAAGTTCTCCTGGGTTTAGCTGTCCAGTATTATAATCGTGGGTTTTATCAGGAAGCTCTGCATGAATTCAATAAGGTTCTTTTGATAGAGCCTGACAATGAAGAGGCGATGGGCTATGTGAACAACATTCGGGAAAAGCAGGCGGTTTCGCGAGGCGAGCTTGTTTCTCAGGCATTAGATAATTTTGAAAGTAAGCCTTCGTCCGGCCCATCTGTTTCAAGGGGTGAGATAGTGAGCCGCGAATTGGATAAGAGGCTTGGAAAGAGCAGGCCGGTTGTAATGGAGAAGAAAAAGATAACCGGCGATTATCTTGATATACAGGGCGATGTGCAGGTCGCGCTCGGAGTGAAGTCGCCGTCTGAGGTTATCTGGAAAGAGGCGAATGGCGATCTAAACGAAAAGAACTTCCGCGTTCTTTTCGGCAATGATAGGCATAATACATTTGACCCGGCTATTTATGACAGGCTGAGGTTTGATATTGATACGAAGAATCTGGATGAGTTGGGTATCAATAATATTAATGCCCACGCGAATATAACCATTGATCCCTGGAGCTTTACCGGCAAGTCCGATAAATTCACTGTAACCGGCTCAGGCGGCGATTCTGTTGAATTAGAATTCAAGTATTGGTCTAATACGGCTCATACCATAAATGAAACCCTTTATACAAATATTAACGGCGACGCGTTATCCTTGCCTGAGATAAAAGTAATAGGCGGCATATCTTCTCCTACTTCTGTCACTTCGATATTCTCTAATAATTTCACCATCCCCGCTACAAAAATTGATATGACTTTTATGCCTGTCAGGGAATTTTGGATTGATTTCGCGGATGAAGATATTAAGTTGAGAGTATTCCCTATGGCGTATCAGGATCAGGCTTTGACAACCAACGATCCGCTCAAATTATCCAATAATCACAGCTGGTGGGAAGAGAGTCCCTGGCTCGCGGATTGGCAGCCGGGTAACGTGAATACGGGCGCGACGCCGGTTGATTTCACTAAAAGCATATGGGATGATTCTTTGGCATTTTTTACGCGGGACAGCGATGGGGTCAGGCTTACGGCTTTACGCGGTACATCTTTCAGCTATGACGGCGTTGATACAAAATTGTATTCAACAATAGCCAGCCCTAAGAACCTGTGGGCTGATTATGGTGATTTTCATACATACGCGTCTGCTACGCGATTATCCCATGATTTTGCTTATAATACAGGAGCCGCTTTTACTCATGGCGGCCATTTTGGTTATTCTACCGGTGAACTGGATGGAATAAATAATGTATTTTCGGCTGATTTTAAGCACGCGCCTTTTTTAGGTACAAAAATCTCGGCGCAGGTGGCTGTTTCTGAATCCTCTTTTGACAGGTCAAACGAGGATTTTTCTTCGCGAAAGAGGGGGAACGCGTATTTGGTCTCAATGGTCAATCGTTTTCCGGCGGACGATATTTATGAACCGGATTATTTCGCGATTAAAAAGTCGGCTGATGAGGATAGTTTTTTAAAGAGCCGTTTTCAGGTTGCGCGCATGGACAGCGGTTTTGAATCATCTTTGAGCTCGTACAGGCAGACACGCGATGATGAGTTCTGGTCAAGGCATATCTCTTTCAGGAAACATCCGCTGTTCCTTTATAGCGGTTTGACTAAATCCATGGCCTGGGATGACATAAAGCCTTTTGCCATAGGAGACGGTATTGATAGCGACCGTAATGTTGTTGGCTGGCGCCTTGACGGCGCGACAAAAATTTTTGACAGGGAATTGGATGGTTTGTTTGATGTCAGGAATGTTCATAAAACTGACGGTTCATTTATAGAAAATGTTTCGCGTATTGAAACTAGCTATAAAACAACCGATAAGCTTACTACCAGGCTTCTTGGGATCTACCACGCCATGCATGATACATATGAGGGGCTTGACCCGTTTATTTTTGATGTTGCAACCGGCGATGCTCTGATCAACGATTCAATTGTGGCAGGCCAGGACCCGTCGCTGCATACGATATCCGCAGGCTTTGATTATGAGATCAATGATAAGTTTTCCTATAATGTTGTATATGAGCATACCAATGATTCTACCGTCGCGACTGATAATTATCCGAGAGGGCTTTTTAACAGCGCCAGTCAGACAACGTATACGGAAAATGGCGTTGTGTATCGCGAGCCTATCCCTTTTCTCTATAGCCAGCAATATTTTGACCTTCCGCCGTATGAAGATTTTGATATCTATAAGCTCGGTTTCAGCTATAGGCCTATAAAAGAGCTTGAATTTTATCTCGATTGCGCCTTTAATGAGAATAAGGTTGCAGGGCAAATAGATGATAATATGAACCACTACGGCTTGGAGATCGCATATACTCCGACACCCAAACTTTCTCTTTTATTCAAGTATGCGCACGCGCGCTGGATAGAGATGCTTGAGTTGAACGCGACAGGTATGGCGGTATACAGGTGGCATGATAATTTTTTTGTTGAATCGCGTTATCATATAGATCCATCATCTGAGCTTATATTCGATTATGGCGTAGGCGGAATTACTCCTTTGGGTAGCGCGTCGTATGACCCGTTTGGCGGCGCTTTAGCTGTTTTGGATACAGTGCATATCATCAGGATGTATTATAAGAAGGCTTTCTGATATGAGAGTAAATTTTAAAAAAGAGCTGGAAGAAGCTGCGAGAAATATGATCCTCGTGCACAAGCCGAATACGCTTATACGCATGATATTGCGCACCATTGTGCGCAAGGTCAAGGTTGAGCATGCGGGTATACTCCTTTATGAAAAGGCCCGTAAGAGTTATATCGTCACGATAACACGGGGAAATCTTGGCACGAAGATACCTCCCGGCCTTGTGCGCCTGGACCCTCACTCGCCGTTGATACGCTTTTTTACAAACAAGAACTATTCTTTTTTGCTGGATAACGGCGCTCTTCTTTTGAGCAAGATTTATTCTGCTCTTGAAGATGAGGATATTTTAAATAAAACAGAAGATCTGGAAAAACTGCTTCTTGCCATAAAATTCCAGATGAAGAGTTTTGATGCCGTAGTCAGCGTGCCGAGTTATTACCGTGATGACCTCTTGGGCGTTGTGATGCTGGGGGATAAATGCAACAAGAAGCCGTTTAAAAAGGATGAGATAGATTTTTTTGTGGCTTTGGCGAATGACGTTGCAATGGCCTTGCGCAATGCCTTTTTATTCGAGGATCTTCAGCTTGAGATTGAGCGCAATAAAAAACTGTTTTTAGAGACTACTATGGCTCTTTCAGCTGCGATTGATGCCAAGGATCACTATACCCGCGGACATACAACACGTGTTACCGGATATAGCCTTAATATATGCAAGAGATTGCTGTCAGATAAGAGCGATAGGCACGATACCAAGTTTTTTGAAGATCTGCATATCGCGAGTCTTTTGCATGACATAGGTAAGATAGGCGTGCCTGAGGCTATTCTTAATAAGAAGGGCCTCTTGACTGATGAGGAGAGGAAGAAGATCAATGAGCATTCATTGATAGGCGCCATGATATTGGAGCCTATAAAGGAGCTGGATTCTGTTATCCTCGGAGTCAAACATCATCATGAACGATATGATGGAGGAGGTTATCCTGAAGGGCTAAGCGGAGATAAAATACCTTTCATAGCAGCTATTATCTCTGTCGCGGATTCTTATGATGCCATGACATCGAACAGGCCGTACAGAAAGGCTCTGACTAAAGAGCAGGCCGCTGTTGAGCTTGAGCGTTGCAGCGGTACTCAATTTCATCCTCAAGTTGTTAAAGCAGCTATTGCCTTGCATAAAAGGGGGGAGCTATGACAGCCATACAGAATAATGATCACTATATAGGCCAGCTCTTGGTTCGCGATGGTTTAATTACTCCTGCTGATCTGGAAAGGGGCTTAAACGAACAGAAGAGAGCCAGGGAATTCCTGTGTACCACCTTGGTGAGGCTTGGTTTAGCATCTGAAGAAAAAATATTTTCAATTTTGTCACTGCAGATAGGAATTCCATTTTTGAGCCTAAAGGGAGTTAAGATAGACCCTGTTATTTTGAATCGTGTTCCGGGCAGTTTTGCTCTTGCCTGTAAATGCGTACCTCTAAAAATTGTGGATAGCTGTTACTATGTTGCTATGTCTGATCCTCTTAATTCAGAGGCCGTAAATGAGATAAAATCTTATCTTGGCGCCTCAGAGCTCAGGATATTTTTGTCAGGCGATAATGAGATCCGTGATATGATAAAGACCTACTACGGCACCTGAATTGTTCTGCCTTCCGTAATTTTTTCAAATTGTAATATAGCCGGATTTATCATATTCTTAATTTAAGAAATAGTTAATGGTATTAACTATTAGCGAGGTTAAGCATGACAAAAAAGTCTTTAAAGAAATTTGCGGATGAGCTGGCTTCTTTGATGCCGTCTATTATGAGAGGCGTCTTAAAGAAGCAGTCGGATGAAGTAATGAGCGGGCATATAACAATGCCTCAGTTTATCGTTTTAGAACTTATAAAGATCAAAGGAGGCTTGAGGATGACTGAGGTCGCCCTTGAAATGGGGATAACTCTTCCTGCGGCAACAGGCCTGATTGACAGGCTCCATACTTTGAAAATGATCACGCGCGTTTATAACAAGACGGATCGCAGAATAATACGCGTAATCCTTTCTTCCAAGGGGAAGAGGATCGTTGCAAGTATAGTTTCAAAGAGGATGGTGATGATAAAAAATGTTTTTGGTAAATTGACTGAAATTGAAAGGCAGACGTATTTAAAGATTTTAAGGAAAGTGCATAATGTTATTTACAGTGAAAAAGAATATTTTAAAAGCCGGCCTATTTATAATTGCTATGGCGTTTTCCCGGATGTCCTATGCTGAAATTGCGCCTAGGAATACAGCGATGTCTCCTGTGAGCAAGGAAGATTTTATAGCTGTTGCTAACACCGGCAGGACTCTGAATTTAAGTATTTCAGACTGTATCCTTATGTCATTAAAAAATAATTCGGAGATCAGAATAGAGAGTTTTAATCCTAAGATCAAAGAAGAAGATATCAATTCGGCGTGGGCAGAATTTGAGCCTATCTTTAATGTTGATTATCTACTGCATGATAAGACAGAAAAGGCAAATAATTCGCTTCTTGGCGCGGATGTATCAACTATCCGGGCATATACCCTGGATGCCGGCGTGTCCGGAAAGCTGATAACTGGTGACCTGCTCCCTGAAACCTGGCAGCCTCTGGGCGTTACAATGAATGGTAGGCGGTTTGCTTGTGTCTACCTTGATAACTATGTTTTTTGTGCCCACACTTTATGCTATTTTTGAGGAGAAGGTTAAGAAAGATGGAGGGCGCAAGAAATGACAAAGATGGTTATGATTGTTTATAATGAAGCTCTTGATATTGAGGCAGTGGAGCTATTGGAAAAAGCCTCATTGAAAAATTATACAAAGATTATGTCGGCTTATGGCAGAGGGGAAACCTCAGGCGCGCATCTTGGCAATGATATCTGGCCGGGCAGAAATAATATACTTTATATTGCCTGTTCCGAAAAAGAATCAGCTCAGATAGTTTTAGGTGTTAAAGGTTTGCGCGCGAAGTTTGGAAGAGAAGGTATAAAAGCTTTTGTTTTTCCCATCGAAGATCTCACCTGATTTTATTCAACAGACAAGCATATTTTAGGGCAATAATTTTAATTGCGGATATCTATATTCTGCAGTAATATAAATTTTGTATACTATACAAAGGA
>CAYSCK010000063.1:0-8591 GCA_964429525.1 uncultured Planctomycetia bacterium | reverse complement strand
TTTTGTTTTTTGGTCTTTCGGTTGGCGCTAACCGCGCACCGATAACCGAAATTAAATGCTATACGCTATTATTTATTTAAGGAGATCATCTTGAAGATAATATTGATAATAGGTAATTCAGCGGCCGGTACGGCAACGGCTGAAAGTATCAGGGCGCTCGATAAAGAAGCAAAGATCACGATAGTCAGCGATGAGCCTTTTTTAGTTTACCAGCGGCACAAAGTGTTGGATTATCTTGAGGGAAAGCTTAAGGAGCGGGAATTATATTTTCGTTCCCAGGATTTTTATAAAAATAATTCTATAGAGCTTTTTATGGAGAGAGAAGTCGTTGAATTGAACCTGAATAAGAAGAAAGTAATTTTTAAAGATAGAGAATTTATTGAGTTTGATATACTTGTTATAGCCTCCGGCTCAAGGGTCAGCCTGCCGGCTTTAAAGGGCGTACAGAAAGAAGGCGTTGTTGGGTTAAACGGGATGAAAGAAGCCAAGTTCCTTGTGGAAAATCTACCCATAGCTCATACTGTGGTGGTAGTCGGCACCTGCGATATCGTTCTCAGGCTCGCGCGGATCATCGCGTTGAAAAAGATAGAGATAAAACTTCTGGGCCCGGTGGATCAGGAGCAGCAGATAGAAGGCGTTGAGATCGTCCGTGATAATCCTATTACCGAAATATTGGGCGACAGCGAGGTGAAGGCGGTTCGGCTTGCTACAAACAAGGTTATAGGAGCATCTATCGTGATATTTTGTTCGCCCAGGGCGCCAAGGATTGATTTTCTTAAAGATGCGGATATAAAGACAAATTTCGGGATATTGGTGGATAATGAGATGCGAACGAATATTCCGTTTGTCTACGCTGCAGGAGATTGCGCGGAATCAGTCATCGGGGCTGAACCCGGCGGCTGGGAAGGCGCGTTAAAAAAAGGCGCTGAATTAGGGGGGATTATATGCCGGATATAGCGGGCATTGTCAAAGATACGGCTAATAAGCTTATTGACCTTGCCGATAGCAGTCTTATTGAGGCGATAAATAAAAAAGGCGAGAATGGTTCATTGGGTTTTGAGGGCACGGCATTTTTTCTGCCTTTGACCTACGCGCTCCTGGGCTTTGAGATAAAAGATTTAAAGGGCGCCAAAGAGATCGTCAGGATCGCGCGGCTTTTGAGTGATGGAAAGGCTTCGCCCGGAGGCATAAGCGTGCCGTATTTAGACGGCCTTTTAAGCCATGGGCTTGCTGTACTTTTTGCCGAAGAGCTTCTTGCGGCATTGCTCCATACTCCAAAGGAGGGGTATCTTGGATTTGTTCCGGATACGGTCCTGCGCTCTTTAGGGGTGCAATTGGTTGATGGCCGCATTGTAGGGATCGCGGTGATAATCGGAAGGGCAAAAGATCCTAAGGCGGCGGTAAATATCATACGCGGTTTCCAGGAAAAGAATATAGTCTCTCTTCTGATAGGAAATAGCGGCGAAAAAAATATACGCGATCAACTCGTTGAAGAGGGCATTGAGTTGGGGTTGGACAACTACATTGTGCCTTTAGGGCCTGATGAATTATCTTCCATATATGCCGTGAATTTTGCCATACGCGCCGCGCTGACATTCGGCGGGTGCAAGGGCGGGCAGTGGCGTGAAGTTCTAAAATATACGCAGGAGAGGGTGCCGGCGTTTGTTGTGGTTCTGGGTAAGCTGGATGAGGTTATTACTACGACGGGCTTAGGGGTTTTGAATCTGGGCTTTCCTATAATTACGGATATGGAGGCGCCTCAGATAGGTAAGATCGAGACTACAAAATATGAAGCGCTTTTGACGGAAAAAGACAGCGATAAGATCCCTTCCCGCTGTATTGAGGCGCGCGGCATAAAAATAAAAGTATCGCGCCTGCCTATACCTGTGTTATATGGGCCTGCTTTTGAAGGGGAGCGTGTGCGTAAAGAGAATCTTAAGGCTGAAGCCGGAGGCAAGTATTCCGAAGCATTTGAATTTTTGACGTCTAAACCCGTGAATGAAATTGAGGATGGTAAAGTTGAGCTCCTGGGCCCTGATATCGACGCTTTGGAGGTTCGAGCGTTTCCTTTTGGTATATATGTTGAGGTTGCGGCGCGAAATTTCAACAAGGATTTTGAGCCGATATTGGAGAGGCAGATCCACCGTTATATAAATGAGGCGCAGGGGCTTATGCATATGGGCCAGCGCGAGATGATATGGGTGCGTATTTCTGAGGATGCTTTTAAAAAGGGTTTCAGGCTTAAGCATATCGGGGTTATTCTGCATGCAATGTTGCATAAGGATTACGGCGCGATAGTTGATAAAGTCCAGGTTACGCTTTTTACAAAAGAAGAAGATGTTAAAAACCGCCTGAAGGCCTCTATGGAGGTTTTTGAAGCGCGCGATGAACGGCTGAAGGATATGACTGATGAAAAAGTAGATACGTTCTATAGCTGCGCTTTGTGCCAGTCTTTTGCTCCTAATCATATCTGTGTTATTACGCCCGAGAGGCTTGGGCTTTGCGGGGCTTATTCCTGGCTCGACGCGAAAGCCGCTTACGAGATAACGCCTACTGGCGGGAACCGCCCGATAGAAAAAGGGCCCTGCCTTGATGAGGCGCTAGGCCAGTGGAAGAATATCAATGATTTCATATTTGAAGGGTCCAATAAAACAATACCTGATGTCAGCATGTATTCAATGTTAGTCTCTCCGCAGTCAAGCTGCGGTTGTTTTGAGTGTATTGTTGCGTTATTGCCTGAAGCCGGCGGGGTTATGGTTGTAAACCGCGATTATAGCGGTTCAACGCCCTTAGGGATGACATTCACCCAGCTTGCCGGTTCTGTTGGCGGAGGTGTGCAGACGCCCGGTTTTATCGGTGTAGGCAAGCTTTATTTGACGAGCAAGAAATTTATTTCAGCTGAAGGCGGCCTGCCCCGCATAGTCTGGATGCCTAAAGATCTAAAGGAAGCTTTACGCGTAAAGCTCGAAGCGCGCGCTAAAGCTTTGGGCCTGGATGGTTTCTATGATAAGATAGGTGATGAGACAACGGCCGCGACACTGGAAGATCTGCTTGAGTTTATCAAGCTTGAGCATCATCCTGTTTTAGGCATGCCGCCGTTGATATAATTTTGGTTTGCGATGAGCGGTGTGTGGTTAGCGCCAACCAAAAGACCAAAAAACAAAAAGACTGAAAAACCAAAAAACCAAAAAAGATCATAAATGTATATGTTCTTAAGTTTTTGTGTTTTTTCGTTTTTAAGTTATCTTAACTTTGTGGCCTTTTCCCATTTGACACAAGTTAAAATTTAACTTGATTTTTTATTAAAAACATATTATTCTAACTATAACCAAACCTTCGGGATGAAAAAAATCACCCCATACCTGCTACAAATAGTCTTAAGCATATTTCTCTTATCCTGTGCCCAGTTTTCTTGGGCTGAGCTTTCTGTCGAGATCAAGAGGACGGCGGTTGAATACCGCGACAAAGGCTTGGAAGCTCAAAAGAACGGCGATATGGATACAGCGCTTGTCTATTACCAAAAGGCTATGGAATTAGACCCTACCATGGCTGTGGCCTATAATGACGCGGGCGTTGTCTATGAGATAAAAGGCTGGAATGACAGAGCCAAGCAGGCTTACGCAAAGGCTATAGAGCTGGATCCCACCATTGTCGGGCCCTATTACAATATGGGCGTTATATATGAAAAAGAGGGTGATCTTGAAAAAGCGGCTTATTTTTTCAAGCAAAGAGTACTGATGGGCGATTGGAACGACGAATGGACTGATAAAGCCCGGCAGGAATTAAAAGCGCTTGGCGTAAGCGATCCTGAGATACAGAAAGACTTTTTGGATCAGCAGATGGGCCGGCTGGAAGGCGAAGATGATATCAATGTCGAGCCCCGCGGCAATGATCTTGATCCAAGGACCCGCAAGAGAAACGCGCGCCTGCGTCTTATGCGTGCCAAACAGCTCAGGTCTATGGGCCGCCTTGATGAGGCGATAATGGAAGCAGGTATCGCGATAACTTTAGACGGTAAAAACAAGGAGATTAAAAAAACGCTCGAAAATATTCAGCGCGAGATTATCGCAAAGCAGTGAACCTCTTAACCTACCGATCCTCCCTTTGATATTTCTCTATACAATATTATTTTATGGCTGATACGAAGCTTTGCCTTATTGACGCTAATTCTCTATTTTATAGGGCTTTTTTTGCCGTACGCGCGCAGCTCGTTACGTCTTCGGGCCAGCCTACGAACGCGGTCTTCGGTTTTATTAAAATGGTTAAAAAGATACTGGATGATATCAATCCGACTCATATCGCCGTATGTTTTGACGTCAGCAAAAAAACGCACCGGAACGAGAAGTTCGCTGATTACAAGATCCATCGCGCGCCTATGCCTGAACCTCTTCTAGCCCAGGTGCCTGTCATTAAGGAAGTGGTCAGGGCCTATAATTTTCCTATCTTTGAGCTTGAAGGTTATGAGGCTGACGATGTTATAGCTACCGTGGCAAAAAAAGTATGTAAGGATGTGGATAAGGTCGTTATTATCAGTTCCGATAAAGATATACTCCAGCTTGTCGGAGGCAATATTGAAGTTTATAATCCATACAAAGATGACGGAATTGTTTTTACTTCCGAAATAGTTATGGAAAAATTCGGAGTCCAGCCGCGGAGGATAGTGGAGCTCATTTCACTGATGGGAGACGCCTCCGATAATATACCCGGGGCACGTGGTATCGGGGAGAAGACCGCCCGCGCGCTTTTGTCTGATTTTAAGGATTCCGAAGACCTTATAAAGAACTCTGATAAGATAAAGCGTGAAAGCGTCAGAAAGATAATAGAAGAGAATGTTGATCTGATACGCCTGAGCAGGGACCTCGCGCGCCTGCGTGAGGATGTGCCTTTCGCGGTGGAACTTTCAGATCTGAAGATAAAACCTGCCGATACGGAAAAACTCTGGGAGCTTTTCAGCCGTCTTGAGTTTAAAGGTATGTTGTCCGCCCTCTCAGAGGAGCGGTTCTCTTCGGTAAAAAATCCTTCTCTGGATATTACAAGGAAAGAGCTTGTCCCTCATGAATTTCTGAAAAAATTGGATTCCGTTGGTTTTTTCGCGTTCTTTATTAACGAGGAGAGATTGACGGATGGCGCGATAAGCGTTAATTGCGCCATAGATGGCGAGGCTGTTTATGACACGGAGGATATCGGCTTTTTAAAAGAGCTTTTTTTAAAGGATGTTATTATCGCTGGCCAGGATATCAAGAGGTCCATGCATATACTCAACCGGTACGGTATAAAGGCGGAAGGTTCTTTTTTTGATGTTATGGTTGCCGCGTCTTTAGTTGAATCATCGAGGGCAGGTAAAGAACTGGAAAGCCTTCTGTGGGATTTTTTATCTCTTAAAGGCTTAAGCCGCCTCGACTACTTCGGCAAGGAGTCGCATTTTTTATTCCTTCTTAAAAAAGAGCTTGAGGGCGTTTTAAAGGAGAAAAAGCTGGATAAGCTTTTTCTTGACGTGGAGATGGCGCTGCTTTCTATTCTTTTTGAGATGGAGCGTACAGGCATAAGTATCGATACTTCTTTTCTAAAGAAACTTTCTCTGAAGCTGGATAAAAAACTGGATAAGATCACTGAGGGTATCTACCGGCTTGCCGGCTGCACGTTCAATATTAATTCTCCCAAGCAATTAAGCGATATACTTTTTAATAAATTGAAATTACCGGTAGTCAAGAAGACCAAGACCGGTAGCTCGACCGATGAAGAAGTCCTGACTAGGCTCTCGCGCGATAATGAGTTGCCGCGCATTCTTCTGGAATACCGGCAATTTTCCAAGCTTAAAACAACTTATATTGATGCTTTGCCTGAATTGGTAGACAAAGAAACCAAAAAGATACACAGCACGTTTAACCAGGTCGGGGCAGAAACAGGCCGCCTGAGCTCTGCGAATCCGAATCTGCAGAACATTCCGATCAAGACAGAGTTGGGCCGCAGTATCCGCAAGGCCTTTATTCCGTCGCAAGGGTATGAATGGATAGTCTCGGCGGATTATTCCCAGATCGAGCTGAGGCTGCTGGCCCATTTAAGCGAAGATGAGGTTCTGATAGAGGCTTTCAGGGAAGGCAGGGATATCCATTCTCATACAGCGTCGCTTATTTTTGGCATTGATGAATCTGAAGTCTCTGATGAAATGCGCGTGAATGCGAAGCGCGTTAATTTTGGAATTGTTTATGGCATGAGTTCTTATGGCCTGGCCCGCGATCTTGGAATTGAACCTCAGGCGGCGCAGGGTTTTATAGAAGCGTATTTTATGCGTTATCCCAAGGTGAAGGCTTATCTCGACCGGCAGGTTGATTTTGTAAAAAAGAACGGATATGTGGCAACCATATTGGGCCGCAGGCGCTATATCCCGGAGATAAATAATCCGAATGCCTCTATAAGGCAGTTTGCCGAAAGGCAGGCTATAAATGCCCCTATCCAGGGATCAGCGGCGGATCTGATCAAGCTGGCGATGGTTGATATCGCCTCTATACTTAAAAAAGAAGGCTTGAAGTCCCGCCTTATACTGCAGGTCCATGATGAACTTATTTTTGAGGTTACGAGCAGTGAGAAGAACGGCCTTATTGATTTCTTGAGAAAATCCATGGAAGGGGTGCTTGAACTGAAAGTGCCTGTCAAAACAGATATTTCAATAGGGAAAAATTGGCTTGAAACGGAAAAGGTATAGGGTGGCAGGAGGAATTTCAGTTTCCTATACGCTATAACTGGGGGATAGAAAATGAAGATAGCCTTTATGATGAGCGAGGCTGTGCCTTTCGCTAAAACCGGAGGCCTGGCTGATGTCTGTGGAGCGCTCCCTTTGGAATTGGAAAACCTGGGAGCGGAAGTTGTAATGTTTCTGCCGCGTTATCAGGCGGTGCGTTCGACGGGCGTAATCTTGCATTCGCTGAACAGTGATGTTGACTTTACCGTCATCGGCCAAAACATAAAAGTTTACTTTATCAGGCATGATATGTATCTGCGCGAGGGTTTTTACGGCGACAGGTTTGGGGATTACCCGGACAATTTAAAGAGATTTTCTTATTTTTGCACAAAATCCTTAGAGACGCTCAAGCGGACCAATTTCATGCCTGATATAATCCATTGCCATGATTGGCAGGCAGCTCTTTCGTGTATGTATTCAAAGATATCCGGACGCGCTTATTTCGGTAATGCAAAAATACCAAAGAGTGTTTTGACCATCCACAATATTTCATATCAGGGCATTTTTCCAAAAGACCAGATATCCGAGACAGGCCTTGGCTGGGAACAGTTCACGGTCTCGGGTTTTGAGTTTTACGATAAGATCAACCTGTTGAAGGGCGGTATCGAGTATGCCGATATTATCAATACGGTAAGCCCAATGCACGCGCAGGAGATCCTGACAAAAGAATTTGGCTGCGGCCTGGATGGGGTTTTAAAGAGCCGCAAAGAAAAGTTTTTTGGTATAACGAATGGCGTGGATTATAAGGTATGGAATCCGCAGGGAGATCAATACATATTCAAGAATTATTCCGTTGACAGGATAGAAGACAAGAAGGTCAATAAGCTGAAATTGCAGGAGTCCTGCAAGCTCGCCAAAGGAGAGGCTATACCATTATGCGGTTTTGTGGGCCGTTTAGTTGAGCAGAAGGGTATGGATCTTATTCTGAATGTCCTACCGCGCTTAGTTGAAAAAGGTTTTCAGCTGGTTGTCCTTGGCAAGGGAGAGCCGAAGTACGAGGATACCCTGATAGAGATGGCCAGGACATATCCTGCCTCGGTTTATTTCAGTTCGCATTTTGACGATCCTTTGGCGCATAAGATATACGCCGGTTCTGATCTGTTTTTTATGCCGTCAAGGTTTGAACCGTGCGGAACAGGTCAATTGATAAGTTTTAAATACGGTACTATACCTGTAGTTTATAAGACCGGAGGGTTGTCTGATACGGTTGAGGATTATCATAATACGAATAATACCGGTACAGGGTTCGTATTTACAAAGTTTGAGCCTGAGGATTTTCTCCTGACCGTCTTGCGTTCTAAAGATGTTCTGTCGGATCAAATGAAACACAAGGAATTGATTTCGCGTTTAATGCGGCTTAATTTCTCCTGGAAAGAATCAGCCAAACAGTACATCTCGCTCTATAAGAAAGCGTCCCAATGATCAGGGCTGTGGGTTTGACAGGCGGTTTCGGTACAGGTAAGACAACGGTCCTGGGGATGTTTAAGGCTGAAGGTGCCCGCGTCCTTAATTCTGATGATATCGTTCACAGGGAATTTGCTGAAAATAAAGGGCTTAAAAAAAAGATCGTCTCTATTTTTGGGCCGAGGGCTTTAAGATCCGGTAAAGTGGACAGGAAATTTTTGGCTGAAAATGTTTTTTGTGACAGTTCGGCGTTGGATGAGCTCAATCGGATAGTGCACCCATTGGTCAAGAAACGAATAAAACAGGAGATCCGCCGTGGGGCAGGCCTTAAAAATAACCCGCTCGTTGTGGTTGAAGTCCCGCTATTGTTTGAGGCTGGTTTTGACAGGATCTTTGATGTGAATGTGGTTGTTGCCGCAGGGCCGGCTGTCCGGAAGAAACGCATGTT
>CAYSCK010000062.1:0-8635 GCA_964429525.1 uncultured Planctomycetia bacterium | reverse complement strand
GGTCTTAGGCTCTATCAATAAATTTATTTTTTTATCAGAATTATTAACAAGGATTTGCAAATATTGCTGCCTTGCTTTAACCTTGTCTATATTCAACATAAGTAACAATTTATCAAAAATTATAAAAGTCTCAAAAGGCCCTTTCAAATATAATTGTATTGATGACCACCGATAATCTTCAATTTTTTTGCACAATCCGGCCCGGAAAGGATTTAAATGAATATATACTGAGACAGACATAAAGTAGGCGTCATCCTCGCATAAAGAAGCCCAGAATCTACCGCAAAATACATGCCCTTTACGTTGATACTTTTTATTAAAATACATCGCGTATCGTCCAAAAATATACTTCAAGGCAGAAGATAAATTCTCTTCTGTAATTTGTAACAATATATGAACGTGGTTCGGCAAAAGGGCAAAAGCAAAAACATTGAGCTTGAATTCAGTTGCGGATAACTTGAGGATCTTCAAAAAATAAAGATAGTCGCTATCTTCAATAAATACCTGCTCCCTTCCAGGCGCTCTTTGAGTAATATGATATGTGGCGCCTTTGAAAACGACTCGCTTGCGCATTGCCAAAAAGCCTCTTGCATGATCAACGGGAACTTCATCTCTTACGTTCATGTCTCCTCCCAACTATGAAAATCAGACAGAATGAGGCAAACTCAAAATATCTGATTTTCTTTTTTTGGTTTTTTGCGATTTAGCTGAGGGAAAACAGTAAGGAAAACTAAATCTTGCGATTATTGGATTGAATATATTTTAACTCAAAAATAAGTTAAAACAAGCCTAAGTAAAGACATTCCTACCTTTAAACTTTTGTTGCAACATTTCAGGTCTGGACAGAAATGTTGCAACAAAATGATCAGAAGCCTTCGATGTCAACGATCTTGTTCTTGATGGCGTATTTGATGAGGTCGCTGGTCTTGTGGAGGCCGAGCTTTTTGAGGATGTTGTTCTTGTAGTTTTCTACGGTGCGGTCAGAGATAAAGAGGGCCTCTGCTATCTCTTTTGCTGTCTTACCCTCCGCGACAAGGCGCAAAACTTCTTCTTCGCGTTCGCTTAAGATCTTTTCCCTCTCAAATTCCTGAGCTCCTTTACTCGCTTTTTCCAATAAATACGACGATACATCATCGCTTAGGTATACCTGCCCCGCCGCGATCTTGCGCAATGCGGGTATAAGGTCATCAGCCGCGTTCTCTTTATTCAAATACCCTTTAACTCCGGATTTCAGCGCCCGCATAATATAAGCATTTGCCTTATGCACGCTTATGATAAGGATCTTTGTATTTTTGGAACCATGGCGTATCTGTTCTAAAATATCAAGCCCGCTTTTTTTAGGCATCGTGATATCCAGCAATAAGATATCGGGCTTGAGCTCAATTGTTCTTTCAAGCGCCTCTTCTCCGTCGGATGCCTCCCCCACAATCTCATATTCGGAGTATTTGCGCAGGATATTCTTGATACCCTCGCGGATTATATCATGATCATCGGCTATCAGTATTCTGTAAGTCATACCATCAATCCTCGAAAAAAAGTATACGTTAAGAGCTGTTGAACCAAAAACTACGCGATAGGCAGGACAACCTCAAGGCGCGCGCCTTGCCCGGGTTTTGTATCTATCACAAGCTTGCCTCCCAATAATTCTATGCGCTCCTTCAAGCCCGAGAGCCCCAGCTTGACCTTGTCTTCCCTTCTCCTATTGGGTTTGTGCAGATACTGGGCGTAATCAAATCCCACTCCGTCGTCGCTCACAGAAAGAAAGACGCTGTTTTTCCGCACTTCAAAAAATATATCAACGTTCTTGGCGTTTGAATGTTTCGTGATGTTCGTCAGCGCCTCCTGGGCAACGCGGTACAGCACAAGGCTGAATTCAGGCAGAAGCTTTACTTCACCCTGCGGTTTTGAAAAATTATAATTTACTTCGGTTATCTGCCTGTACTGCTCAACAAGCGCCGCGATACTTTCAGACAGCCCCAGATCGTCCAACTCCGGCGGGCGCAGGAGCTCCGATATATTATGCGCCTTGCCCATAAGCTCGTCTATTATCTTTTTTGCCTTCTCTATCTTATCGCGCTCATCCGCCGCCTCAGGCGCAAGTTCCCGCTCTATGAGCCCAAGGTATATCTTTATCGCGCTTAAATCCTGGCCCATCTGGTCGTGTATCTGCAGAGACAGGTTATTGCGCTCTTCCTCTTCAACGCGTATTACAGTGCGCCACAACATCTCCCTGTGTTCACGCTCCCTCTTAGACCTGCGTTGTATTAAAAATGCTGTCTGAGCCGCCAATATCGATCCCACAAAGAGCGACCATGAAAGAAAGATTATGGAATTCCTGCGGCCTGCCTGCGCGACCGCAAGCCGCGCGTCTATAGAAGATAGATTGTATTTCTGCACAGGATCTTCAAGAAAAGCGTCTATCCTGTAAAGCGTATTCTCAAAAGCCATCATCTGGCGGTTTATCCTTGCTTCAAGCTCTGTTTTTTCCGCATAACCGGAGGAGTCCATCCTGCTGACTAAGTCGATGATCGCCTCGCCGATAGACCTGAGCTGTGCCTCGCTTAAACGCAGAGAATTCGCCCATTCTTTCTGGTCCGGCGTAACAACCAGAGATTCGTAAAGCGCGAGATATTCATCAAAATTACGCGATGCCTCGCGCACAAGGTTTAATTTCGCGCCGACCGCAGCGGACTCAAGATACTTGGAACCGCGCCAATACATGTAACTGCGCACACCCATAGCGTACTTATTGTTTGATGACTTCATTTCAAGGACGGCGTTCTGGATAGGCACATCGGAGAGGGCGAGGCGGTTGACTATCTTGCTCAATATCTGTATCTGATGAATTCCTATCAAACCTATGACAATGATAAGAAAAAGAAGCCCTGAGAAACCTGCGAAGGTCTTCCAGTCTATGTTTGAACGTCTGAACATTGTATCAGCGGCGTTTATCCAGATTGGCCAGCCATTCCCTTACCGACTCGGCATCGTCGGAAGCTGGGGACAGCTCAAGGAAAGCGCGATAATTGATCCGGGCGTTATCTTTATCTTTGAAATAATCGTCATAAATAACGCCGAGATTAAAGTAAGCTTTAGCGTTATTCGGATTGAATCCGAGAGCGGCCTTGAATTCTTTGACAGCCGTGTCATACTCCTTGTTCTGCGAATAAACAACTCCCAGATTGTAATGGTAGCGCTCTGACTCTGAATTAAAACGCGCTCTTGCTTTTGTAAGCTGAGCCTCAAGTGAGAGTATCTTTGTATCGCTCGCCCTCTTATTCCTGATTATCGTCTTCTTCAACCTGCCGAGCTCGTTTAAACTGTCTTTCTTAAACGCGGAGCTCTCTTTTCGCAATTTTTCCAAGTCCTCATTCGCGCCCAGGCAGATATCTCTCTCTTTTATCGCGCTTTTTTTGACCTCTTCAAGATCTTTGAGCGCCTCTTCTTTCTCTCTTGAGGCGTTTGAAGCCTCGTCAAAGAGCCGTTTATTGTCCTGCGCGTATTTTTCTTTCGCGTTCTTAAGCTCTTCCTTTAAAGAGACAACTTCTTCTTTTGCATCATCGTAAGTTTTTGAAGTCTCGGAACGCAGAAGAGCGTTTTTTGAAACCTCGACTTTATATAAAACACCTACGACGATGAGGCCTGCCGCTAAAACAAGTATCACAAAAATACTTAGGAATTTATTCATCTGTCTTAACGGGTTCTTCTTCAAGGCGGCCCTTAATCTTCTTGGTAAGCACGCCCCTTGATTTTATCTGCTCCTTTTCAACATCAAGGCGTTCAATATCGCCGGTAATGATCTGCGGGGTCAGAAATATAGCCAGCTCTGTCTTTGTCTTTGTATTATCAAAATTGCTGAAGAGCCAGCGCAAAAACGGCAGGTTGCCTATGAATGGAACCTTTTTGCGGTCTTCAGAGACCTGCTCCTTCATAAGGCCTGCTATCAATATCATCGCCCCATCCTTGACCTTAACCGTCGTTTCAGCCTGAGAAGTCTCAACAACAGGGACCCTGCTGCCAAGAGGGCTGGTGGCAAATTCCCTTACAGTACTCACTTCAGGCCGTATCTTCATCACTACAAAACCATCATCTGTAATAGTGGGCGTGACATTTAGTTTAACGCCCACGTCAACATAATTGACGGATTCCGCTGTCGTGGTAGTAACGCTGGACTGGCTCTGCGTCTGTGAAAAATAAACTTCTTTGGAACCTATAAGAATACTCGCCTCCTGATTATTGGTTACGGCTATCCTGGGCCTGGATAATATATTGGTCTTGGTAAAAGTATTCAACGCCTGGATAACAATATTAAAATTATTGGCATCCATCGTGCCCACGCTCATCTTGCCATAACTGCTTAAGGCAGAGGTCGGAAAATAAGAGACAAAGTCAGGGGCGAATTTACCGAATGCCGCAAGCTTGAAGAGCTTCTCCCAGTTAACGCCGTACTGCGTCTCATCACTCAGGGCTATCTGCACGATCTGGGCTTCTATAAGGACCTGCTTTGTCGCGTCGTCAAATTCAGTGATAAGTTTTTTTATCTTCTTCATCTTGTCCGGCAGGTCCGTGACAGCTATCTTATTTGTGCGGGCATCCAACTCAACCATACTTGAGCCTGTTGTCAGGACGCCCGCGAGCTGTTCTTTGATCTCCTCGGCTTTGGCGTATTTGAGCGAAAAAACCTCTGTCTCTTTCGTCATATCAAGGCTCTTTGTAGCCCTCTCCATCAGATCGAGCGCCTCAGGTATATCAACCAGGATAACAGTAGCAGAAGACTCATCTACTATAACCTTGCCTATATCGGTCTTAAGCTGGGTAAGCGCGGCGAATACATCTTTTGGCGCGGCGTGCATGAGTTTTATCGTCCTTACCTTGCGGGGCTCCTCATACTTCTTCCCGAAAAGCTGGGCATACTTCTCAGTCGTCATAACAGTTATGATATTCGCCCGTTTAACAGCGGCAAGGCCGTTGCTTATTAAAATTATATCAAGCGCGTCTTCGTATGTTACGTTGTTTAAGAAAACATTTACACGGCCGGTAACTTCTTTGGTAGGGACTATATTGACATCCATCTTCAAAGATAATATCTTAAAAAGCTCAACGATGTCTAAGCCTTTGAGGTCAAGCGAAATCTTTCCTTCTCCGGCATCCTTGATAGTCACATCAAGAGACGCGCCTTCAGGCTCATCAGGCTCAGGGGTCTGGGCCCGCTCAGCTTCCGCTGAGCCCGCGGGCGTAGCAGCCTGTTCCTGCGCCGAGCCATTCTCAAAACTCAGCGCAAAAAAGCACAGGAGAAAAATAACCAGCAGGTTTTTAAGTTTTTGTCTCATCATAAGTTATCTCAACTCAATTTCCTGACCATCATAACTCAATATGACCCTATCTTTCAAGATATCTTTTACGCGCGCGTCTTTTATTTTGCCGCCTCTATTCAAAAGATGCGTGCGGGAATCCCGCGTATCTTCTATTATCGCCTGAGGCACGCTGGACCATATTATGCCTACAAGCTTAAGAGTAGTGGTTGCTTCTTTCAATTTTGCGTCTGAACCTGAAGCAGCAGCCGAAGTAGCCGCGGCAACCGACGGCTTTGGCGCGGATTCAGGCAGAGAAAAAATATTCCTCTGTGTGATCTCCTGCGTAAAAATTGAAACAGGCGCCAATTCATCCAGCGACAGATTTCCGATATCAAACCTGCGCGCGGCACTCTGTATCTGCGTCAGTATATTAGACCGCGGGTTGCCCAGAGGAAAATCAAAGCCCACATAAATAGTCGCCGCGACCGATAAGCTCAGAAAAATAATATTCGCGGTCCTTAAATTAAGATAATCCTGGTATCTCTCCTTAACAAGTTTGAAATATTTTTCAAAGATAAATTTCCAGCTTAGCTTGAGGTCCTGCAGGTTACGGCGCCCTGAATCCATCGGCCGAGAAGACGGCATCGCGCCCTTGGGCGACTCTATCATCCTCAGTAATTTTTCTTCAGGCGTCAGCGATGCTTCCGGCATATTGTTTGTTAGTCAGGTGCTATGTGCTGGGTGATAGATGCTTGATTCTGTTCTTCCTAAGAGCTCTGAGCTTTGAGCTTCTTTGTCCGCTTAAATCGCCTGCTCCGCGGCAACTTTGCGCACGATATCCCTGTCAACCACGATCTTGTTCTCCATCACAAGGGTCTTGAGAGTATTGTGACATAACATGGAGATCCGGCGCGGATACCCTTGTGTCTGCTGATAAATTTCCAGTATAGCCTCATCCTTAAAAAGCGGTATATTGGAACGATAACCCGCCTGGCGTATGCGAAACTCGATCATCTCCTTGATCTCTGAATCATCCAATGGATTGATGATGTATTTCATGCTGATCCTGTCCATCAGATTTTTCATCTCCCTTATTTTGGGCAGAAGCTCAAGCTGAGAGAGCAATACAAGCTGTAATAATTTATATTCGTTGGTTTCGTAATTCAGGAGCACGCGCAAAATCTCCAAAGTCGCGAGATTAAGCTTCTGCGCTTCGTCTACCAAAAGTATTACGGTCTTGTTCTCCTGCACGCCTTTCTGAAAAAGGTATTTTTTAATTGCCTCCTTCATATCCAGGACAGACGGATTTTCTTTATCTAACTGTATCTGGAACGTGCGCAACAATGAATCCAAAAATACCTCTTCGGTCTCATAAGTAGGGTCCAATATCATAAAGAAGAGCATATCCTGGCGTTCACGCAGCATCTGAAACAACTTTCTTGAAAGAGTGGTCTTGCCGGTGCCTACGTCTCCCAAGATAACGCTTAAACCTCTTCTCAAGCGTATCTCTATCATAAGCCTGATCAAAGCCGCCTGATGCTCCTGCGACTGATAAAAAAATTCAGGGTCGGGGCTCGTTGAAAACGGCTCTTTATCAAGGCCTAATATCTGGTAATAACTCATAGAATAATTTCCTTTAACGATGGACGCTTAGCGTATAATAAAATTTCAGCCTTCCTATCCACTATAAACTATTTACTATTAACTCTCGTCTTTTCGTCCCTCGTCTTTCTATCTTCTAGCTCCTATTTCCTATCCGCTATACACTCTTCTATTATCTCACATTTCCTTCCACGAAACAATTTTACCGGTGGTTAAATTCAGGATTGCGCTGAAATTACTCAAAAGTTTACTTTTTTGTTTCAACGCGAAATTACATGTTATGTATTCGCTAGAGACGCCCAATGAACCCGCGGACACAAGATTGCCGAGTAAGGCCTTCTGCTCCATCGTCAGGCCATACGGCTCAAGCAAGGGGATGATCTCAGCGCTGAATAAAAATACTCCGTCATCTTCCGTACTCTCAAGGCCGTCTTCACCTGCCCGGTACCTTATTATCTTATCAATGAGATCAATGTCGGCGATCAGTATGCCGAGCGAATTCCTTGCAGCCGTATTAATGCTCACACTGCCGGCGCCATAGACGGTAATAAGATCTTTTACCCCGTCATATATCTCCTGCGTCATGGACTCAACCCGGAGCATCTCCTCTTTGACCTTAAAATCTGCCGCGGCTATAGCCTGAGCGAGTGCCGCGTCTATCCCGGCAACAGGTAATTTCATTATCGTAGAGACTGATGATCTATTAATATTTATCCTGGACTGCTCATCATAAAATTCAGCATAGAGGACTTTATCGCCGAAAGCAATACTGCGGGGACGCAGATCATAAAGCGTAACAGCCTGGGGGGTCTGGTCGGTTTCTAAAATAATTTTCAGCGCCGGAATGAACGAGAGCGCGCTGTAATAAGAGGTATTGGAATCAGTCAGAAATTTGCTCAAGCGCAATTCCTGCATAACGCCTGAACTCGCGCCAAGGGTAAGAATGGAAAGAATGGCTATTGAGCCGACCGCCAGTAACAGAACCGAGCCTTTGGCGCGCTTTGGCCTATTGAGCCACAGGGATTGTAATGATCTTCGTGACATTCTTATCATCCTTTAAGTTGATCTCTGCTTTAACGGCCCTGGGTATACCCTTCAAAGCGTAATTCCAGTCATCCAGAAAATCGAAAACCTTGGTATCATTATTAAATGAACTGTAGCTGAACGACGCGCCTTCTACCGAGCAGATTATTTTTTCCTCTTTAGGTTCACTTGTGGAATTCTGAGCTTCCAATGACAGGCGCGTCCTGTATAAACATTTATCCTCTGAGGAATAAAAGTAACTTACATTCCATATTCTGTCCTTATCAATATTGGCAAAACTCACCGCCGTGGTTCCGCCTGTAAAACCAATATCCGGATAATCGTAGACAGACCTCAGGTCGCGGGAAAGCTTTTCCAGTCCCAAGACAGCCTTGCGATGAACAAAATCAGGGCTTGCCGTCCTTCTCCAGACCTTCATACCCATAACAAATGAAGACAAGAGCGAGACGCCTATTACAGCGGATAACCCTATAACGACGAGTGTCTCAATTAGAGTAAAGCCGGATCTTCCTGAAGATAATCTCATGCTCGGTTCGCGGTTAGCGGTTTGCGTTAATCAAAAGACCAAAAAACCGAAAAACTAAAAAACTGAAAGACAAAAAGACTAATGTTAAAATTAAAAATGTAAGTGTTCTTAAGTTTTTAAGTTCTTCTGACTTGTGACCTTTTGCCCTTTTGCCCTTTTGACTTTTCAG
>CAYSCK010000061.1:0-8716 GCA_964429525.1 uncultured Planctomycetia bacterium | reverse complement strand
AGCCGCCCAAAGTGCAGCTCCGCTTGAAATGCCGGCCAGAAGTCCTTCTTCACGCGCGAGCCTTCGCGCCACTTTTCCAGAATCTTCATTTGTAACCTGGATGATCTCATCTATGATATCCTTATTTAACACCTCAGGCACGAATCCTGCCCCTATACCCTGTATTTTATGAGAGCCGGGCTTACCGCCTGAAAGTACAGGCGAATCTTTTGGCTCGATCCCAACTATCTTCACCGAAGGATTTTTCTTCTTCAATGCTTCACCAACACCTGTAATAGTGCCTCCCGTACCTATGCCTGCGACAAAAATATCCACTTTTCCGTCGGTATCATTCCATACCTCTTCCGCGGTAGTCCTGCGATGAACATCAGGATTGGCGGCATTATTAAATTGTTGCGGCATAAACGCGTTCGGCAGGCTCTTAGCCAATTCCTCGGCTTTTTCAACCGCGCCCTTCATGCCTTTTGTACCGTCGGTCAGAATAAGCTCAGCCCCTAAAATTTTCAATAACTGACGGCGCTCGATACTCATCGTGTCAGGCATTGTCAGGATCAGCCTGTAACCTTTGGCCGCGCAGACAAAAGCAAGCGCTATGCCTGTGTTTCCGCTTGTAGGCTCGACTATAACAGAATCTTTTCTTAAACAGCCTTTCTTCTGTGCTGCCTCGATCATTGCAACACCTATCCTGTCTTTCACGCTGGATAACGGGTTGAAAGATTCAAGTTTGGCAACAACAGTCGCCTTAAGACCGGCAGCAAGACGATTGATCTTTACCAAAGGAGTGCGGCCTATTGTCTCGGTTATATCATTGTATATTTTTTTCATCTCTCATCTCCTTCCGCAGTAGGCGGAACACCCGCGTAATTCCACTTAAACGCGGGGTGTAAGCAATAAGCGGAATACCGGCTTATCCTCTTGGGCCGGGTATAAGCAGTAGGCGGAATACGCCAAAAACACTAAACATCAAGTGTTACGCCTTATTCAATGCCTGCTCTATGTCGGCAATGATATCGTCTATATGCTCTATACCTACCGAGAGCCGTATAAAATCTGGAGTAACCCCTGCTGATAACTGCTCTTCTGCGCTTAATTGCTGATGTGTTGTAGTCGCAGGATGTATCGCCAAAGTTTTAGCATCACCAATATTTGCCAGATGCGAAACTAATTCAAGCGAATCAATGAATCTCCTGCCAGCCTCTTTAGCGCCTTTTATGCCAAATCCTATAATAGCGCCGCAACCGCGTTTAAGATATTTTTTTGCTCTTGCATGGTCAGGGCTTGATTCAAGTCCGGGATAATTGACCCAGGAAACTTTAGGATGCTTTGAAAGATACTTCGCCACAAGAGAAGCATTCTCACAATGCCGGATCATCCTCAAGTGGATAGTCTCCAAACCCTGGAGAAAAAGAAACGCGTTAAAAGGGGACATGGCCGGACCTAAATCGCGCAAAAGACTCACACGCGCTTTAGTAATGTAGGCGATATTTCCGAATGGTTTTAACACTTCAACAAAATTAAGGCCGTGATAACTCGGATCCGGAGCTGCTATCAGCGGGAACTTCCCTTTTGTCCAGTCAAATTTACCACTGTCAACTATTAACCCGCCCAAAGATGTCCCATGCCCGCCGATAAATTTAGTGGCTGAATATACTACAATATCAACCCCAAAATCAATCGGTTTGAGCAAAAATGGCGAAACGGTATTATCCAACACGAATGGTATGCCGTTCTTATGCGCGATCTTTGCCAATTCTTCCAGATCCGCCACATCCAGCTTGGGATTGCCTATTGATTCAGCGTAAATCGCCTTGGTCTTCGGGCCTATGGCCTTTTGAAAAGCATCAAGGTCGTTGGATTTCACAAATTTTACAATGACCCCCAGGCGTGGAAAAGTATAATGGAACAGAGTATAGGTCCCGCCGTAAAGATTATCCGCCGACACGATCTCATCGCCTGCCTGCGCGATATTTAACAGTGCCAAAGAAATAGCCGATTGCCCGCTTGAAACAGACAGAGCTCCTATGCCGCCATCTAAAAGCGCGATCCTCTTCTCAAGCACTTCATTCGTCGGATTCATGAGCCTCGTATAAATATTGCCGAATTCTTTCAGGGCGAATAAACTTGCGGCGTGCTCCGAGCTTTTAAATTGAAAAGACGTAGTCTGATAGATAGGCACAGCCCTTGCGCCCGTAACAGGATCAGGTTCCTGCCCGCCATGCAGAGCCAATGTTTCAGTTCTTAATTTCGCGTCGATCTTAGTCATTTTTTTACTCCTTCAATAAATACTCTGGATCAACCCTATTGATATATTTAAATAGCATATTCAAGCACATGCTTTCCGGCAGTTGCCTCACGAGCCAATTCTTCAAATGTAACTTTATCTATTATTCCGGATGTTGCCTCTGAAACATCCTGCCATATTTTTTTAAACACACATTTATAAATATCCCGGCAAGCTACATACTTATGGCTGACACAGGCTATCGGTTCTATGGGCCCATCCACAAATCTCACCACATCTCCTACGGTAATTTTATTCGGAACCTTTGACAACAAGAACCCTCCGACCTTACCCCTCCTGCTCTCAATAAAGCCGCCCTTTTTTAACTCCAGAAGTACCTGCTCTAAAAATTTAACCGGCGCGTCTATGCGTTTAGCCATATCATGGATGGTAACAAGCTCCGCACCATAATGAATAGCCAGATCAAGCACTGCTTTTAAGGCATAATCCCCGCGATATGTAATCTTCATTCCGTCAGGCCTCCTGCCTATGCGGACTACTGTCAATAATCATTTATTCTATAATCTCTATGGATGTAGTAGAGTATACACCAAGAAAAAAAATTGTCAATAAGATTTTTCCCGATTGTCAGCCTATACAGCCATATCAAAATACTCTAAAGATACTTATGAATAAAAATCCAACATTTTAGCCAAGAGGCATTCTTCCAGATATTCAAGGCTTATGGGTTTTGTTATGTAATCAAAAGCTCCGAATTCCATGCACTTCTCCGCGATCACGGTCTCTGATACTGCGGTTATCATAACAACTCCTATATCCTTGCCTACCTGGCGTATCCTCTTTAAAACCTCAACACCATCCATTTTCGGCATCCTGATATCCAATAAAACAATAGCCGGATACTGCTCCTTAACTATCCTTATCGCGTCTTCGCCATTCTCCGCTTCATAAACCTCATATCCTTTTTTAACAAGGAATTTTTTGAGCATTTCACGAATCGGCTTTTCATCATCAACTATAAGTATTTTTTTCATACTATTAGACCTCCGGCCCATTTTGATAATCTATACAAAACAATTGATCCATAATTTCAAAATTTTTAAGAACTCAAACCAGCTCAGCTAAAGGCAGCTTCACTGAAAAAACAGTACCCTCACCCGGCTGGCTCTCAACTTCAATTACTCCATTATGATTTTCTATGATGCCGAAACAAACAGCCAGCCCCAAACCTATGCCGCTCTTTTTAGTGGTAAAGAACGGGTCAAAGATGCGCTTTTTCGTCTCCTCGCTCATACCCACGCCGTTATCTGCAAACTGTATAACCGCGATTTTTTCACCTGCCCTGAACTTACTCAAGCCATGGGTTGCGGCGGCCTCGGTAAAACTCGCAAGCGTCAGCGAGCCACCCTTCTCCTCCATTGCCTGGATAGCATTAAGCATTATATTTATAAATACCTCATGAAGCTGATTACTGTCTCCTTTCACGTAAAGCGAAGCGCCGGATATATGATTGACGATCTCAACATTGCCGAGTATCCTCGTCTGATACTTCAGTAATTCCACAGACTTCTCCACAAGTTCATTGACATTGATAACCGCTAATCTTACATCCTTCTTGCGCGAGAATTCCAAAAGGCGCTTTATAATGACTCCGATCCTGTCAACCTGCTCCCTGATGGTTTTGGCAGACTCCCTCACGGATTCAGGAAGAGTTTTATCTATATACATCATCTCGGACTCTCCGGAAATCACAAAAAGCGGATTGTTGATCTCATGCGCCACTCCAGCGGATATCTGGCCGAGAGACACCATCTTGGCGACCTGCAAGAGCTCATCCTGCGTCTCTCTTAACTTTCTTAAGGTCTCCTCAAGCGCCCGCCTTGATTCATCAGTGTCTTCCAAGATACTGAGCATCACATCCCTGTTTTCCATAAGCTCTTTCAAAGAACGCTCAAGATCATCTTTATGTCTTTGTATCTCTTCATTGGATTTCTGCAGATCATTCAGAAGGCGCGTGATCTCGGTCATGTCTTTAGCAAGGCATACCAGACCCAGAAGATTACCGCCGGAATCCCTTATGGAACGAGTACCCAGATAAACTTCTATCTCTGTGCCTGTTTTTGTTACAAGGCATATTTTCTTGTCTTTTAGCGCGCCCTCTTCTATCAACCCCTTTAAGCCCCAGCTAATAACATAGCGGTCTATTTTGGAAAATATCTGTATGGCTTCCCTGCCCTTAAGCTCGCCTTCTTCATACCCAAGCAGTTCACTCGCCCGTTTATTGGCAAAATCAATAACACCAAAAGGATTCACGACAAAAAGGATATCCGACATGTTCTGGATTATCTTGTTAAAATACTCCCTGGAAACCGTGCTCTGGCGCAATTCATCTACCATCTCATTAAAATCAGATGCCAGATCCTCAAATTCATCTCCTGAAACTATTTTTAAGGTTGAATCAAACTTACCCATCTTCACACTTTCACACGCCTTCTTGAAATATTCCAGCGGCTCAACAAACCTGCGCGTGATCAACATGACCAGTCCATATAAACACAGCATCTCCAAAAGCCAGACCAGGCACAGATACCCGGCTGTGCGATGCAAAGGCGCCAAAACCAACCTGCTGCTTTTAAGACAATAAACCAGCAGAACTCCTTCTGGTTCAAACAGGGCTCCTTTAACTTTTGAAAAACCCGCAAGTACATATCCCAGCCCTTTTGCCTGGAAGATTTTTTTACCGTTTCCATCTTTAGAACGAAAAAATTCATATAACGGCTTCAATAAAGCGGGAGATACCTCTCCTGCGCATGAATTGTAGATATTAACGCCCTCAGAAGTCATAACGCCCGCGTAACTGCCTCTACTAAAATAAATATCAAAAGCAGACTCAAAAAGCCTGTCTTTTTCAATCACAGCTTTAAGCACCCCGACAACCATACCGTCAAAATTAACAATCGGGCAAGAAAAGGAAAAATAAGTCTTGTTACTGCTTTCGTCATATTCAGAAGCAAACAGATGAAAAGAACCCAGGCCCGCCTTGTAGGCGCCCTGCCACCACTCTTCATCAGCCTGGTAATAATCAATAGTTTTGGCGGTTGTCGCGACAAGCCCTCCCTTTATATCCGCCACATGAAGCTCAACAATCGGCACTCTCGACGTATTGACGAAATCCTTCAACACCAACCCGACAGGACTTTTTGTAAATTCATCTTCGCGCGCTTTCCAACCGGTAGATTTCCAATCTAAATCAACAGCCTTCAATTTTTTTACGATCTCTTCATCAGAGAGCGCGCCATAAGAGGCATTCGCTTTCTCAACCGCTCTTATCAGGGTCTCATTATGGGAAGTAACAAATAAAATCATACTTTTAATATCCAGAATATCCGCCTCTATCCGATTCGCGATAAGGCCGGAAATCACCGCAAGCTCATCCACATTCTTTTTAATAATAAAACTCCTGTAATCACTGAAGAGCATCAAAAATATCGTGGCAAAGAATATTGCCCCTGCGACAAGAAATGTTATCGCCAGTCTCTGGCGTACCGTTAACTTAGGCTTGATCATGTTTCTTTCCTATTTATTTGCCTGATTCAAACGATCTTTTAGCTCTGCTGCCTGTTTTTTCAACGAAAGAATTATCTTCTCGCGATCCATGGATACTTTATAAAACCGCTCCAGGTCATTCATTTTTTTCAAAAGCTCGGACTCAATTTTTTTAAATTCGGAAATATCCTGCCCCACCGCGATTATGGCAGTTACCACGCCTATAGCATTCTTTAATACACTATAATTCCAAAGAATAAGCTTTTCTCTGTCATCCTTGGTCAATATCAAAGACTGGCTCTGATGGTACTTTTCAATCCTGCCCTGCAATATCTCGCCAAAGGCTTCCCTGACGCTGCCGCGATCGGCAAAAGGCACAAACTGGTCAAACCATATACGCCCAACGGATTCTTCAGTCTTAAAACCCGTGACGATCTCAATGGCTTCATTGGCATACTTTATCCTTCCATCCGGTAAAAACATCAGCACCATGCTCGGAGCCAAAGACAGGATCTCGGATGTAAAGCGCTTCTGCTCCAAAAGATCATTATAAAGAACAGCCAGTTCCTCTCCGGAGCGCTTTATCCTCTTATTCATCTTATCCAGGGTATCAAGCATGCGGTTAAACTCAAATGTCAAGCCGCCTACCTCATCTTCCGATTCGACAGAAAGCCTTTTGGAAAGATCCTCGGAAGATGCAACTTCCTGAATGGCTTTTTTCAGCCTGATCAAAGGAAGCGTTACATTGCGGGTAAGAAATTTTAACATCAGGAAAAATGCAACAGCCAAAAAAAGAAACGCCAGCCAAAGCAGATAAAATATATCCTGATGCGAAAAATAGGTAAACGGCGCGTTATCCCTGAAACGGCACAGCGCCACCGGATCCCCCACAAAATCCCTGAACATCGTATCAAGAATATATACTTCATGATTATTTTCAAGATTAACCGAGATATGGAATGGCTCCTGCGTGTAGAGCAGTTTCTTCATCGACTCCCTGAGCAAAGCCCCGGTAGAATTCGGGCTGAAATAATCCCCAACTCCTGTAAAAAGATCCCTATTATGGAATAGCTCTACTTTCAGCTCCAGCCTGCCTGATAATTCATCAAGCATCTTATAGTTCATAGCTAAAGCAAAGATCAAAGTTCCCCGGCGTACATCAGAATCCTCCGAACGCATCAAAGGATATGCCGCAAAAAACCATAAACTATTATTCGGAGCAAGCCAATACCCGGACACAGGCTCTGACTCACTTATCCGTTTATATAGAATCATCTTAGTGCTGCCGGTGCCTAAATCCATATCTTCATACAGCGCGGTTCCGTCGCTCTTAAGCAGAATTACCCCATCAATAGCAAACTTTTTTTCTACAGATTCAAAAAAGACTCTGGCCTCAGAAAGGTCTGCTTCAGTTGTGATGGACTTCATTTGCGGGCTTTGCGAACAGAATACAACAAGTTCTCTTAAAACATTTTTTTTCGACTCAAGCATAGACATGACGCTTGAGTAACCTTGCTTTAAAAGCCTGATCTTTAAAACCTGCTCGAATGAAGACACCCAGAAACGGGTAAACAGAAAAGATGAAAGGATTATGATGAGGCCGAAAGAAATAAAGATAAAAACTATCCTGCGGCGTATACCGATACCATACTGCAATTTATCCAACAGCAAAGGTACCTCCGGTTATTGGATCAATGCTTAATATATGTAATCACCTGCATTAAATTACGGCGTCGAGACAAGAGCCTTTGGTAATATCTACATTAGGGTGCTGGCAGTACGCTTGCTACTCCCATTGCCAGATGACTCTGACTCGTCAGTGCCTCGTCAGAGTCCGCTGTTTCTTTTTCTATATGTTACGAAAAACCAACTCCAGATGATTTTCCGCTATAGGAAGAAACAGCGGAGAGGGTGAGATTTGAACTCACGAGGAACCGTTGGCCCCTGCCGGTTTTCAAGACCGGTGCATTCAACCACTCTGCCACCTCTCCTTGAAAAAATTACAATGTAATTTTTTCACTTCTGCAATATTCAGCTTTTCTTCCTTGAATATATTGCGGAAGAAAGACAATAAACTATCTTCAACCATCCCTAAATCTTAATACTATTCAGCATCTCGTCCCTGGATAGGCCCAGGCTCGCAAAAGCCTGATCAACATCTTTACTATAAAGCCTGAAGAACTGCGCGGCATCCTCATACTTATTCATATCCTTATGATCCATGATCTTGATGATCTCAGTCCTGAGTTTCAGCTCTCTTAAGACATCCAGAGCCGAACAGCCGCTTGCGCGGGCGATCTTATCACGGAAAACAGAAGTAGGACTCTGCTCTATAAAGACGCGTTTCTCAAAATCATGCTTCCACACTGTAGAAAGCAAGACCTTCTTCTGCTCAAGGCCGGCAGTCTCCGCAACCTCAGCCACAACCCTGAAGACCTCATGCTTAACATGAAATTTTGTGAGCGTTATAAAGACATCTACAAGGTTAACTAAAGTTTCAGGTATATTCATTGGTTCGTTTTCAAGCCGTATTATCGCCTCTCGCGCGGCGCTCGCGTGAATAGTGCCCATGCAATATTTACCAATGTTCATCGCTGTCATCAGATCCTGCGCTTCGGCTCCCCTGACCTCTCCGACAACGATACGTTCGGGCCGCATTCTAAGTGAATTTTTAACCAGATCAGCAAGAGTAACCTCATCATCGCTCTCCAGCCTAGACCAACTCTCTTCTTTGGTTGTGCTCAATTCAAGCGTATCTTCAATAATAACAAGGCGCTCCTTTTCAGGTATAAAACTTAAAAGCGCGTTCAGGAGAGTAGTCTTTCCGGCACCAGGCGCTCCCAGGATCATAAGGTTAGCCGGCCTGATCGACATACCTTCCATATACAACCACAGGAGGGCCGCTATATCATAATTCAAAGCGCTCTT
>CAYSCK010000060.1:0-8775 GCA_964429525.1 uncultured Planctomycetia bacterium | reverse complement strand
GCCAATATTGGCGCTTGGGCGATCTAAAATACTATCGATTCTGCCATAAACTAGCCGTCATAAACTAAGAGATAATTTGCGATTATTTTTATAAAAATCAGACCTATTGGAGGCTTCTCTTTCAACTAAAAATAATCGAGAAATCTTAAAGAAACATATGCAACAAATAATGCCACATCTCTTTGAAACGTGGTGAGATAAAAAAAGCTCTGGCTGATGTTACCAACCAGAGCCGTATCCTCTCTGTTTCTTTAATAGAGATAATGATAAGTGGTGCGCCCAAGAGGGCTCGAACCTCTAACCCTCAGCTCCGTAGGCTGATGCTCTATCCAATTGAGCTATGGGCGCAATGCGTTACATTGTAATATCCTCAAGCTATTATGACAAGCGTAATTTCACCACATACTAAATAACATGAAAGATTGAATTACGGGAAGGGATTAAAGAAAAAACGCGCTTCGGGTATTAAGGGCGGCTAAAATCACAAACAACGGGCCAAAGAGAAGCCTGTTTTTATAAACCCAGTCGTTGACCAGGTTAATCTTACCCTCAAGGATAGTAGAAAAATCCGCAGTACCACCGCCGAATTCCAAACCTAAAAGCTCCTCTATTCTGCGAAATTGATCGGGGAACAGCATAAAGACGAGGCTTAAAAAAGTCGCAAGTGAAGAAAAAACAATAAGTGCTGTTTTAATAAACATAAAGATCATATCCTTGAAAAATGGTTTTAAATCCCTTTCCTAAAAATTGAAATAGCTAAGTAATAACAAAAAGTTTCCGGCAGCTAACTGCAATCGGTTCAACCTGAATATAGAATAACTGTATAAAATCATCGCTCAACTGGATCAACATGTTACATCATATCAAAGATATTCTCATAAAGCAAAAGAATCATCAATTTAATGGAAGTGACCTCTCCACAATACTATCGTAAGATTCTAAAAAAACCGCAAAAGGATTGTCTTTATTAAGCACTATAGATACCCACGGGCATGCCCGTGGAACTCAAAGCAGGTATTAGAAAAACAAACAGGCCTAATGAAAAGATAAACGCGGCAACTGCACAATTTGGGATGACGTAAGAATTTATAAAATAATTGGAGGGATCAAAAAGTGTGGAAATATTCCTTAATGCCATATTTTAACAAAAAACTAAAATCAGTTAAGGTCCGTTTAACAACCTCATCAGCACTATACTACAAAAACGGGGTCTTGACTACCCCGCATCTTTAAAAGAACAGCATTCTGCCCTGCCTGAAATAATAAAAGCCTGCCCGGATTCGCGTCCGCAATTAGTGTGAACACTTTTCCTCTCCGTCTCATCGGAAGGGTTCACATTAAAAATTGGCTGAGAGGTCGGGTTTTTTTCTCCCCTGTCCCGCACAGTGCGCCTTTTGCATTATAGTGGCGGCGCCGCGCTCGCTGTCTCGTTTGTCGCTCGACGACGCTCGTTGCGGCATCCGCCAATTTTTCCGTTGTCCGGAAAAAATGGCGGGTAGTCGTGGACGGTAAACGAACCCTGTATCCCCAAGAGATTCAATTACTTGTGAAAACGACTATCCGTAAAGATAGGCGCAGTTTCGTCTATCTCAGCAATTAAACCGCATTACTTCTGCCAATGTTACAAACAGAACAAAGTGTCCGCAGATTATCCAATTCTGTTTCGCCACCCTTCGACCATGGCTTAATATGATCTACGTGAAGGACGATTGATGGATCTTTTGCAGGACTGGCTCCGCACATCTTACAAATACAATTATCTCGAATTAAAATAGTTGCTCTTAGCCTCCAGTTGATCTTTCGAGGCGTCAGATAGGACTGTCCCGTTTTTTGTTTTATCTGCGTACTCTCAACTACTATATTCTTGTTTTCCGAAGATTCATTGATGTAATCGATAAACGCTTGTAAAGCTTTGTTCCACGAACCAAATCGCTTTTCGTTTGTACCGAGCGAAAATTTTGAATTCCCCACGGCTTTTGCTTTATCTAAATCCTTACCAACCGGCTGTCGTCCAAGTTGTTGCCAAATGTTAGCGAGATTTTCAAAAAGAGCTTCTTCCTTGTTGTTCAAGATAAGAACGACTTTTAGACCAGAAGCCTCCAACGCCTTATTCCAAGAACCAAATCTTCTAAGAAACGTATTAACACCAAACTTTCCGTTTTGAGAATAAAGAACGGCTGTTACTGTCTCTTGACCGATTGACTTTGCAACCTTCTTTAAATCCTCAAGAAGTTTTTCTTTCGAAATATTTCTTTCTCGAAGATTTAACTCAAACTTTGTCATTCGCTTCCCATCAATTTATTTTGAGGTAGTTTTTTATAATTTTCTTTACTGATAACTTTTTTCCCGCTTTTGTGCTCAAGCTCTTTTCTCGCGTTGCCCGCCACAGCGCCGCCCTCAAACGCGGCTTGTTTATTTTCTACAAAGCCTTGAGCATTTTTATTGACGGCTATCTCTTTCGTTGACGCCTCACCAAGCATCGAAAAGATCAACTCCAGATCGGTCATGTGATCCCTCAGATTTTCACGCTTGAGCCCCTTGTGTTTTTTGTAAGCTGATGGGGTCATGCCAAACGTTGCTTTCGATATTTCGGCGGTCAATATTTCGTATTCCTTTTGCTCCTTAATGCCACGCTTTTGCCACTGATCAGTTAACTCCTCACGGATAGCGATTCCACGCATCCGCTTTTCGATCCAATCATCGCTATATCCCTTAGCCTTATATAAAGCTCGCGTTCTCTTTGTGGCAAGCTCTGGATTCTCGATCTCCTGAATCCGCTCATAACCGACCCGAGCCAACCATCGTTTAAAAGGCTCAGCTTTGGGAGATGGTATGGACTGTACTATTCGAAACATTGTTTCTGTATTAGCGCAATCCGTAAGCCTTAATTTCCCATCTGGAGCTATCATTTTCAACTGTCCGATTTTTTCGGACACTTCACTATACCCTTCTTCAATAAGCTTTTTCTTAAGATCGCTCCAATATTTTCTACCTCTATTAGTCCCTGCAAGCGCTTCTACTATATCAATTACTGAAAACCACCATTCATCCTTATGAATAGTCATGCGGATTTCGCGCTTTCTAAAAATCGCAATTTTAGTTGTGGCTATTTCTTTATCCATCTTTCCCTCTTTTCACACTCATGACGAACCCTGTAGAATTACTCTACCAGGGTTCGCCTGAGCGTCAACAATGGCGGAGAGGTCGGGATTTGAACCCGAGGACCCAGTCGCCCAGGTCAACTGCTTAGCAGGCAGCTGCATTCAACCACTCTGCCACCTCTCCTTGAAAAAATTACAACGTAATTTTTTCACTTCTGCAATATTCAGCTTTTCTTCCTTGAATATATTGCGGAAGAAAAACAATAATCTCTTCAACCATCCGCCACAAAAACTTCGGCGGATGCCCGCTAAAAATCTAACCAGACATTATACCTGTATATTTCAAACAGCTTTATTTTTAATCGCGTTCATAAGCGTATCGAAAGACCGTTCAAAGGCCGCGACTCCATCCTTCTGAGATTCCTCGCAGACTGTTGCTAAATTAATGCCAATCTCCTGTATCCGCGACAGGTACGAATTCGCCACTTCCAAGTCTCCGTCAAGAGACAACGCAACCTTCCCGTGATCCAGAAATGCCTCCACTGTCTGATGGGGCATGGTATTGACTGTCTTGGGCCCAATCAGATTATCAACATATATGCAATCGCTGTAGGCCTGGTTTTTCGTGCTTGTGGAGGCCCACAATGGCCGCTGGACCATGGCACCGCGCGCCTTTAAATCGCCGAAATTACGCTCTGTGAACAGATCTTTAAATCTCTGATAAATAAATTTCGCGTTGGAGATCGCGGCTTTTCCCTTCAAAGAACAGATCTTCTGCTTTATTTCAAAATTGTCTGCGCGATTCGCGAATACATCCAGGATCGCATCAACCTTGGTATCTATACGGCTGATAAAAACACTGGCAACGGAAGCAATGCCGGATATATCCTTCCCCTCGCCCAGCCTGTCCCTCATTCCATCTATAAAAGCCTTAGCCGCGTGTTCATATTGCGAGACAGAAAAGATCAAAGTCGCGTTTATGTTGATCCCATCCCGTATAAGCTCGCGTATAGCCTCATAAGATTCCTGAGTGCCGGGAACTTTGACCATGACATTATTACAACCAATCTTTTTATAGATATAACGCGCGTAATCTATTGTCTTGACCGCGTCATGTGCGTATGCAGGCAATACTTCAATACTTACATAACCGTCCTGCTTATTCGTCCCATCATAAACGCCCTTCAAAAGGCCGGCCGCGTCACGCACATCATCAGCAGTCAGATCATCATAAATAGCCTCTATGGACAGACCTTTCTTCTTCAGCGCTGAAATTTTATCGTCGTATACGGATGAGCCGATAATTGCTTTTTCAAATATAGTGGGATTGGAAGTAACGCCTACTATGCCCAGATCAAAGAGCTTCTTTAATTCACCGTTCTCTATCAGGCTCCTGTCAATATTGTCATACCATGGGCTTTGGCCCAACTGGCCCAATTTCCTAAGCCTGCTTACCGCGCTATCCGCCATAGAAACCTCCGGAAAAACCAAATAAAAATACCATCCAAATTGCAAACCATTGTACTCTATCGGGAGGATTTTTAGAAGTAAAAACTATAAAAATTCCTTCAGGGCAGGATCGATCCTTGCCGGGTCAGAAACACTCTGCTGAATAAGCGCCTTATCCTTCATGAGGCCGCAGGCGTCTTCATAAGCCACGCGCCCGTCTTTATAGAGTATGCCTATCGGGATCTTATCTCCCCATTCCATAGACTTCTCATACGCGGCCTGCTTGTTGTGCGGGTCATATTCAGCGGTTAGCTTATAGACTCTTTGTTTATACCAGATAAAATTATTCTTTTTATTAAAAGTTACGCACGGCTGCAACACATCGACCAGAGAAAACCCCTTGAATTTTACAGCCTCCTGTATCATCCACGAAAGATGCTCTTTGTCCCCTGAAAGAGAGCGCCCTACAAATCCGGCCCCCAGGGCTATCGCCACTCCCAAAGGATGAAAAGGCTCATTTATAACGCCATGAGACCGGACCTTTGTAACAAAACCAAGATCGCCTGTGGGAGAAGCCTGGCCCTTTGTAAGCCCATAGACCTGGTTATTATGCACAATAACTGTTATATCTATATTCCTGCATAAAATGATTGCCGCCCTCTCCATAGATATCGCCATCACCGGAGAATACAATTACGTTCAAATCCCTGTTGGCCATCTTAATGCCGGTTGCCGCCGGTATCGCCCTTCCGTGAAGCCCGTTAAAAAAATTACAGTTCAGATATTGAGGAAACTTTGCCGCCTGGCCTATGCCGGAAACTAGCACGAAACTGTGCATGTCGCGCTCAAGCCTGACAAAAGCGTCTTTGGCAGCGTCTAATATCCCAAAATTACCGCACCCTGGACACCAGGCCGTAACAAATTTTCCCAATGAATCGATATCAGCCATAACCTTGCCCGCGCTTCGCGCTCTTGCGCTTTGCAACAGAAATCAATCTTTTATACTCACCGGCTATCTCTTCTGCCTCAAAAGCGAGGCCGTTATATTTATTTATCCTGTTTTTCAGGATCTTGCCTGTAACACGGGCAATGAGCCCCGCGAACTGGCCGCTGAAATTATTCTCAACAACGGCAACAAACTTCGCCTTCTTCAAAAAATCAAAATGTTTTTCATTCAAAGGCCAGACATCTGAAAAATGAACCAGAGCCGCTCTTTCTTTTGTCTCATTCAGAATATCCACCGCTTCAGCCAAGGCTCCATATGTTGATCCCCAGCCTATAAGCAGATTTTTAGCATCCTTTGGGCCGTACCAGACAGGAGGCTTGATCTCTTTTAAAAGCAGTTCATTCTTTTTATTCCTCTTTTCAACCATCTGCGGCCTCATAAAATCAAGGTCTTCGGTTATGCGGCCGGTCTCATCATGCTCGTCGGAATCAGATGTAACGAAACAATATGGATTACCCGACAACGCGCGCGGGGATATGCCCGTTTTTGTCAGAAGATAGCTCTTATGATCCTTTGTGTTTTTCAGCTCATCATCGCCTAAAATAAATCGCTCTATCTTCACCTTTGAAGCAAAAATCCCTGAAATTGCCGAAGATGAATCCGCGAGAAACTGGTCAATCAGGATAATAACCGGTATCCGGTATTTCTCCGCGATATTAAACACCCTGGCGGTTTCATAAAAAACTTCTTCAATTGTCCGCGGCGCTACGACAAAACGGGTAAATTCTCCATGGCCGGCATAGATAACAAAATCAAGGTCTTCCTGCGCGGTCCTTGTCGGAAGGCCTGTCGCCGGAGCAGGCCTCTGGGCAACCACTATGACAATAGGCGTCTCCGTCATGGCAGCAAGGCTTAAGCCCTCGGCCATCAACGCGAATCCTCCCCCGCTGGAAGCGGTCATAGCCCGCGCGCCGGCAAAAGACGCGCCAAGAGCAATGTTAATGGAAGCGATCTCATCCTCAGACTGCTCCACTAAAACATGATACTCGTCTTCCTTTGACGCCAGATACGTCATAATGCCTGTTGAAGGACTCATAGGATAAGCTGAGATGAACTGACAGCCGGCTGCCAAAGCGCCCAACGCCACAGCTTCACTGCCTGCTATCAGCATTCTGACAGGCCCGATTTTCTCAGCCAGGCTCGACAGCTTGTTGCCAGGGATTTTTTTAAAAACCTCAGCATAGCCTGCCTTTGCAATCTGTATATTGGTATCGGTAACCTGCTTGTCTTTGCCCGCGAAACTCTCGTTTATCAGATCAAAAAGTATCTGAATATCGCATTCCAAAAGCCCCAGGACGGCGGCGGTCGCGACCGTGTTCACCATTATGCTGTTGCCGCCATTATCTGACGCAATTTTTGCCAAAGGCATATCCAGCGCGAGACCGCGCTCGACAAATAACGCCGTAACTGTCGAATCAAAAATAGCTATGGAATTTTTTGAAAGTTCTCTGAGGCGGCAGGCGCTCTCCGCGTCAAGCGCGATAAGGATATCCGTACCTGAACTCGGAGCAAGAACAGGTTTATCGCAAACCCTGACCTGGAACCAATTATGGCCGCCGCGCACACGCGACTGGACGACCTGATTGGAAAAAACAAAATAACCCTGACGCGCGAAAACCTTGGACAATACCTGCCCTATAGTCTGTAACCCCTGCCCGGCCCCTCACCGCCTATCTTGATCGTAATGTCTGTTTTATTTTTCACAATAAAACCCGCTCTTCAGACACCTCAAACGCTTTTTTATTTAAAGAATTTCTCTCCATGAGCCCAATTGGCGCCGTCTATCTCATCGATCACGAGATAAGTGGCGTCTTTTGGTTTACCAGCTACGCGCAAAAGCGTGTCTGTAAATTCTTTTGCTATCTGCTGTTTTTGATCCTGACTGAGCTTGCCTACGACTTTAAGATTGATATAAGGCATGGAACCTCCCGGAATTAAAGAAAAGCAATGCGGACTAAGATTTAGTGATCACAAAAATCGCGTTGAGCGAGAAAAAATTGGGCAATAGTTTCGCGATCCCTCTTCTGCCCAAATAATAAACATCAAGGATCTTGATGCCGGAATCTTTGCAGAAATCCAGAAAGTCCGTAGTACTCAAAAAATGCAGATTGGGCGTATTGTACCATCTATACGGCAGTGATTCGGTAACGGGCGATTTACCGGCAAAAAAAAGCCTGAAGCGCGCGCGCCAGTAGGCAAAATTGGGAAAACCTACAATAACCTTCTTTCCTACGCGCAGGGCTTCACTTATTACAAAATCGACTTTTTTGACTTCCTGCATACTCTGGTTGAGTATTACATAATCAAAAGACTGGGAAGGGTATTCGATCAGGCCGCTGTCAATATCGCTGTGGAAGACGCTCAAACCCTTTTCAACACAGCGATAGATGGCATTTTCGCTAAGTTCTGTGCCCTGGACTTTGGCATTTTTTTCGCGCGCCAAAAAATAGATCAACTCACCGTTTCCGCATCCTAAATCAAGGACTCTTGAACTAGGCTCTATGATCTTGTATATTATCCTGAAATCAGCTCGTATGGAATCGAATGTCATAGCCTCTTAACGTCATAACCCAAAAAAGTCTTATCCAGAAAATGCTTTATAAGATGCGTCTCTTCTTCTATCTCCAGAAGGAACGCGTCGTGTCCGTATGTTGATTTTATCTCGCAGTATGTGGCATCAACACGCTTTGTTTTAAGCTGCCTTACGATTTCCTGCGATTGATAACAAGGATACAACCAATCCGAATGGAATGCAATGACTAAAAAACGGGTATCGATCACCCTGTCCGAAGGAATGAGCCTGTCCTGAGACAGGTCAAAATAATCCATGGCCTTGGTAATATAGAGATAAGAATTAGCGTCAAAGCGCTTGACGAAATTATCGCTTCTGTATTTCAGGTATCCTTCAACCTCAAAATCAGTGATAAACCTGAAGCTATAATCCTTTTCTTTCAGCCTTCTGGAAAATTTAACCTCCATGGACTGATCGCTCATATAGGTAATATGCCCTATCATGCGAGCGATAGCCAGGCCTCTTTCCGGCTTGCTCAAACCATAATAATTACCCTCTCTCCAGTCAAGGTCAGCCATTACAGCCTGCCTGCCGACTTCATCAAAAGCTATCTGCTGGGGAGAATGTTTCAACGTCGTAGCTATGGGTATCGCGCACTTAACCGTATCGGGATAAGACGCAACCCACTGCAAAACCTGCATTCCACC
>CAYSCK010000059.1:0-8835 GCA_964429525.1 uncultured Planctomycetia bacterium | reverse complement strand
GTCAGTATCGCCAGCCATTGGAATAGATTGCCGAAAAAACTCTGAAAAAGAAAGAGCACTGTTATCTGAGTGGCAAGGCAGTACGCGCCTGTGGTAAATATCGTTAGGCCGTAAGAGGCACCAAGCGTTTTGGCATGCCTGAATTTCCATCGCCAGAAAATAAAAAAGGCAATGATGTAAAATACAAGGTTTTGCGGCTTGATTTTTTTAAAGCCGCCTATCAAGTTGGGAATTTTTTTTGAGAACTGGGAATAATATAAGCTCAGGCCTTCATAGAGGCCGGCAGGTTTTAAGTCGCTGTTTATATCAGCTCTTTTGATCTCATTGCTCATATTCGTTATGAACCAGTCAAGGTATGGTTTTTGAAATCTTAGCTTGAGATACTCGGTATTTATGAGATGTGTTAGGATATTGTAGTGTTTGAGCCTGGCTCCGAGTATATAGGGGTTGAAATCCTGTTTTATTTTTGAGGCTAAAAATATATTGAAGCCGTCTCCCGGCACTATATAAATTTCCGGGAAGACGCGGGATAGTGTTTTGATCATTACCGCGTTTGAGTGTTTAAGTTCTTCGCTTAAATAGGCAAGCGATCCCCATGTTTTAAATACAGCAATGCCTGAGTCGTTCAGGCTTGAAGATATTTCACGATAAAACTCTTCAGTATAGTAGCGGTTTAAGGCAAGCGATGTGGGCAGGCCTGTGTTGACGTATATTATGTCAAATTTTTCTTTTGTTGTTTTGGTAAAGTTCCTTGCGTCCTGGAGAACAACCCTTACACGCGGGTCGCTAAGCTCTTTTTCAGTTTCAGGCTCTTTCAGGTCATTTATTGTTTTCAGGAAAGCAGGGTCTATCTCAACATAGACCGCTTTTGAGACAGGATATTTTAATGTTTCTCTTATAAGTCCTCCCACGGCGTTTCCTATAAATAGGATTTTTTTGCTTTCGGGCCGGCTTAGAAGCGCAAAATGGGCGAAGTCTTCTGTAAAGTAAGTTTCAGGGGTTGGGATGGTGGCGCTTGGCAGGCCGTCGTAATAGACAGTGTATTGGCCTGAATCCCGCAGGGTGGCGATATTGCCATATACGGAGTTTTTATAATTTATAAGTTCTTTATCCTCCCATTGAGTTTTTAATGTTAATGATTGGATCTTTGGCGCCAGAAAAAGCAGGCCCAGCGCGACAATGAATAATATTGCCATAAGCGCGCGGTATGGCCGGTTCGGCTCTTTTAAAAGAAGCAGGTTCGCGCAGAGGATGTTCAAAAGGGATACTATGAGCACTATTTCAAAAGAATTAAGTAAAGACAGCATTATAAAGGTGAATATAATGCCTCCGCAGATAGTTCCAAGGCATTCCCATAGATAGATCTTTGCGACAGCGGATTCTTTTCTTTTTGATACCTGCGAGAATAGCCGGAAGCCGATATTAAAAAGGGCTCCGTCGCATAAGGCAACAGGCGCCAGGCTGAGAAGGGCTAAGAGGCAGGCATGCCCTAAGGTAAATGTTTCTCCGAACGGGATGCTCAGGATCGTCTTTGATGAACGTATAAGTAAAAGCGATAGAGCTCCTGCCGCGCCGATTATGAACTGGAAGAATGTGAATGGTTTGATCGGTTCATTTTTGAAAAGATTGCCGATAACACCTGCGCCTATGGCTCCGCTTAAGAGCCAGATGGCTAGGATCAGGCCGAAAGTCAGCTCGTTGCCATAGAATACTATTAAGAGCTCGCGTATCAGAAGGCTCTGTACTACGACGGATGAGAAGCCCTTGAGGGCAAGCGCTGAAAAAACATTATTACGTGACGGCATATAAATAGGGTAGCAGAATAAAGGAAAATCCGCATTTAAAATTTTTTCTGAAAAAAATTTGACAAATAATAATTGAGGTGTAGAATAAAAACACATTTCAAAGATAAAGAGTAATAAAGTCCACAATCAAACCTGAGGCGAACGATGGGTAAGGGAAAAAGAAAAAGAGTAGGGAAGTTGAACTGGCGTTCGAAAAGAGCGAATCACGGTACAAAGCCTAACAAGGGATAAAAGGGTTTTGCTATACTTGTGTTACCTTCCAAAAAATTAACCTCATTCTAAAAAAAATGTGCCAAAACCGATGGGGGTATTGTCGTCTCTAGTAACAAAATGTTGTGGTTTTGTGAAAGATTAATACCAACATGTGGTGTGTATTGAAAGGAGCGAGACAATGGCGTTGAAGTTATCTGATAATTCCCTCCGAGTTCTCGAAAAGCGCTACCTTAAAAAAGATGGAAACGGTAAAGTAGAAGAAACACCACACGAGTTGTTTTCGCGCGTGGCGCGCACTATTGCAGGAGCTGACAGGATCTTTAGAAAGAGCGAAGAAGAAGTCGCCAAGCTTGAAAAAGAGTTTTACGACATGATCTCCGGCCTTGAGTTTATGCCTAATTCCCCAACGCTTATGAATGCCGGCCGCGAGCTTTCCCAGCTATCCGCCTGTTTTGTCTTACCTATAGAAGATTCTATGAACAGTATTTTTGACAGCATTAAAGCAACCGCTTTGATACATAAATCAGGCGGCGGCACCGGCTTTTCCTTTTCGCGCCTTCGCTCTAAAGCAAGCATTGTCAATTCAACGGGCGGCACGGCATCAGGCCCAATTTCTTTTATGAAGGTGTTTGACGCGGCGACTCAGGCCGTGAAACAGGGGGGCACGCGCCGTGGGGCGAATATGGGTATCTTGCGCGTGGACCATCCGGATATAATGGATTTTATTGTCTGTAAGGAGAGCGACAAGGAGATAAATAATTTTAATATCTCTGTCGCGATCACAGAAGATTTCATGCGTCATGCGGTAAAGAACGAAGATTACGAACTTATCGATCCTCATTCCAATAAGGTAACAAGAAAACTTAATGCCAAAACAGTCTTTGACCTTATGGTCAAGATGGCGCATAAGAACGGCGAACCCGGCATTGTATTTATTGACAGGATCAATAACGATAATCCGACGCCTAATTTAGGGAAGATCGAGAGCACTAATCCATGCGGAGAGCAGCCGCTTTTGCCTTTTGAATCCTGCAACCTGGGTTCAATAAATATTTACGCGCTTTTAAAAGAAGATTCTTCGGGTAAGTTGGATATAGATTGGGACAGGCTTAAGAAGATCGTTCATCTTTCGGTCCACTTTCTGGATAATGTTATTGAAGTCAATAAGTATCCGCTTGCGGAAATAGATAAGATGACTAAGCAGACGAGAAAAGTCGGCCTTGGCATAATGGGTTGGGCGAGCGCTTTGGCAAAGATGATGATACCTTATAATTCAGAGGACGCTTTAAAGCTCGGCGAGAAGCTTATGTCTTTTATCCTCACGGAATCACGCAAGGAATCAACAGCCCTTGCTTTGCAGCGCGGCATGTTTCCAGCGTACAAGGGAAGTATCTATGAAAAAGACGGCTTAAAGCTCAGGAACGCGACTCTTACGACTATAGCTCCTACAGGCACTATAAGTATTATCGCCGGCCCTTGTTCATCAGGCATTGAGCCGATGTTCGCTATTTCATATTTCCGCGCCAATGTGCTTGATAATGACAAGATGATCGAGATTGAAGCCGCTTTCAAAGAGGTTATGGAAGCGCGCGGGCTTTATTCCAGAAAATTGATGGAGAAGATTGCCGAGAAAGGCTCTATCCAGGATATAGAAGAAATTCCGGCTGATATAAGAAAGGCCTTTGTTACCGCGCATGATATTACGCCTGAATGGCATATCAGGATGCAGGCAGTATTCCAGAAGTATACGGATAACGCGGTTTCAAAGACGGTGAATTTTCATCAGGACGCGACTATAGAAGAAGTGCGAAGCGTGTATCTGTTGGCGTATGAGATGGGCTGCAAGGGTGTTACTATTTACCGCGACAAGAGCCGGGATGAGCAGGTTTTGAATATCGGGACAAAAGAGGCGCCCAAGCAGGTTAACCTGGCAACTGCCCAGATGGCAGGCAAGATACAGCCGCGCCCAAGGCCTGAGATGGTTAATGGTACGACCACAAAGGTTTCAACAGGCTGCGGTAATCTGTATGTTACTATTAATACCGATGAATCAAACAGGCCGTTTGAAGTATTTACTTCAATGGGAAAAGCAGGTGGTTGCGCCGGTTCGCAGCTCGAGGCCATAGGCCGCCTTGTATCCCTGGCTTTCCGCGCCGGTGTTGATGTTAAAGTCATAGCTGAGCAATTGCGCAGCATCCGCTGCCCGTCTCCTTCGTGGGAAAAGGGCTCAAGGATATTTTCCTGCGCTGATGCCATATCGCGCGTAATAGAGCGAAGGCTGATGCAGGCCAAAATTGAAGATAAAGTTACAGCTGAACTGGCTGCCGCAAAAGAAGACCTTTTAAGCCAGGTTTCAAGAAGCGAAGAGCAGCTTGAAGATCATATAACAAGCAATATAGTCGGCGTCTGCCCTGATTGCGGCGGAGTTGTCAGGCATGAAGAGGGCTGTGTCAAATGCTCAGCGTGCGGATACACAAAATGTTAATGAGGCCAATAGGCCGAATTAATCCGCTGGCGTTTTAGTAGCGGGTTGAAAAGTGAAAAAAATGGAAGAATCCAGTTATTCCGATTAGAGATATGATCAGCGCCCCGCCAAAAAAGCGGGGCGTTTTTGTTGTGTTCTTTTAGCAATGTACTATTCTTGCCCGCAGACGGTATTTTTTGCCGTCTGCTACGGTTTGCAATTTCGCTGTTACGCTCCATAGCAGCTTGTCGCTACAGCAAAATCGCAATTCCTTGCAGACTAATATAAAATTACGTGCCAAAAAAACACCTGATTGTCTGCTGGACAATAATAGTACATTGCTTTGTGCAGACGCTCGGAAACAAGCCAAGACGAACCTAACTTGAATTGGTGGTCAAAAAATCCCCCATTTTCTGCTTAGCAAGAATAGCGCATTGTTCTATATTATATAGTCAAAATCGAGGAGGTAGATATGGGTTATGAGACGATGGGCATGGGTTTGGCGGGTTTGCTTGTCTTTATTGCGTGGATAGTCGGCTTGGCTTTGGCGATCACATGGTTATTCTTGCCCTGGATGCTTATGGGGAAGATGGACCGCATGATAGAGCTTCTTGAAACTTTGAATAAAAAATAGCGTTTTTTTAATTTCCTACAGAGTCCGAGTATATGTTCTTTGGAAAAAATTACTTCAAGGCGTAGCGACTGCCGAAGGAGAGCAGAAAATCCAGCGGCGCTATAGCGCAAAAATGCGATTGTTCGAGCCGTTTCCATAGTTCTTTTTCTTCGTTTATCTAAGGCGAGTTGCGCATTTTTAGTTGGATTTTCTGCGGTGCAAAGCACTTATTCGGCTCGGAGCGGAGCTTGAAACAATTTTTCATTTTAAGAAGCCATCGACAAAGTTGGTGGTGGTTCATTTTTAATTCTTTCCGCCGAGGGCGGATCAGCCTGCGGCAGGAATTGTCCTTGAATTGATACGTTGAGGCATTGAAACTGATGACTTGTGTCTGGGAACCTGAATCTTAACGCATCATTTTGGGTCTGGCTTAAAATGATGTGTTTGTGGGGCATTTTAACTCGTTCAACTCGCTAAACTATCAACTCGTTAAACTTATAATGAAGACAGTTTCTGTAAAACAGATGATAGGCCTTGATGAAAAGGCGATAAGGGATTATGGGATCCCCGGGATCGTTCTTATGGAAAACGCCGGGCTTCGGTCAGCGGATTTTATCGCGGCTAAATTTAAAAAGAAGCCGGGTTTTAAAGTCCTTGTTGTTTGCGGCCGCGGGAATAATGGCGGCGACGGTTTTGTTGTGGCAAGGCATCTGTCGAACCGCGGTTATGATGTTCTGATAGTTGTGTTGGCAGCAAAAAGCGATATTTTCGGGGACGCTCTGGTCAATCTCAATGCGCTTGTAAAAATGAAGGCAAAGATCGCTTTTTTGGGTTCTGGTTTAGCGGATATGAGCTTCGTAAAGCAAGTTAAGAAAAGCAATCTAGTAATTGATGCTATTTTTGGAATAGGTTTAAAAAGAGAGATTGTTGAGCCGCTTAAATCCTGTATAACATTTATTAATAATTTAAGGAAGTCTGTTGTGTCGCTTGATGTGCCTTCAGGTTTAAACGCGGATACTGGAGAAGTTCTTGGCGCGGCTATCAAGGCAGGGTATACTTTAACGATGGGATTCGCAAAAAAAGGCCTGTTCATTCGTCAGGGGCCTGCTTCTGCCGGCAAAGTACAAATAATTGATATAGGCCTGCCCAGATCGCTAAAATGACATACTTTGTGTCTGGCTGGTTTTGTCTCATAGAGTCTATAGGTAGAGTCAATATAATATAGTCTTTGAAAAAATCATTCAGGCTTCGCTCCAGGTCCAAGGAGCGTTTATGCGACGCGCAAGGATCAGGCTAAAAATGCGCAACTCGCCCTAATAAATGAAGACAAAGAACTGAGGAAACGGCTCAAACAATCGCATTTTTGCGCTGCAGCGCCGCCTGATCTTGCGCTCTCCTTTGGACAGTCGCTACGCCTTGAACGATTTTTTCTTTTAAAAAAGCTCAAAGATTAAAACAAGGCTGATTTCACCGTAAAACTGATTTGGGTTTGTTTTACCGCAGGGCCTGTTTTGCCCGAAAGCGGGCAAGGATCCGCCAATGCTTCAATGGCGGGGAGCGAAGGGCAAAACGCGGAGTGCAGTTTGCCTCGCAGGGGCAAACAAACATCCCTGACGGAAAATAAACCCAAAGCAGTAATGAAACATTTGAAGCCTGAATGATTTTTTTAAAGAACATCGTAGTGTTGATTCCACTAGTAAGCTCAATGAGGCAAAATAAACCCAAAGCAGTAATGAAACATTTTGAGCCTGGCTGGTTTTGTTTCAAAGGGGAGAGAAGATGTCAAAACTCAAGCTTGATCTGCATGATATTTTTGACAAGGGCGATAAGATAGAACGCGCCTTAAATGATGTTATGCGTTCGGCTGTTGAAAAAAAGATTCCCCTGGTTGAAATTATTCCCGGCAAAGGCAGCGGCCAATTGAAGAAGAGGGTAATACGTTTTCTGGAGCAGAAGCATATCCGCGCGCTTTATCGCAGGCTCGAGAAGGATGACAAGAATTTCGGCCGTGTTTTTGTGCATTTTCTCTTTCTCTTTCTTTTTATTTTTTTATGAAAGAATTTACCTGCCCTCATTGCAAAAAGCCGATTAATGACCCGGACGCGTTGTTATGCCTTTATTGCGGACAGAGCCTGGAGAGGGGCAGCGGCTTTATCAGTAATCTTAAATATCCATCCATGAGAGCGGTAAGCATAATCGTCATCCTCCTTCTGATCGCGGTCTTTCTTCTGTGGGTGATCGTCTGATATAAAATAGTTATATTAAATTAGCCAAATATTATATAATATTAACATAAATCAACGCGAGCCTGACAGTTAAGCGCTTTTGGCTATTCCGCGCTGAACGGAGAGTGGATGAGAAGGATGAAATTATTTGTAGCTCTCATGATCATGATGGTTTTGGCTTTTGCAGGTAGCGGCTGCGCTGTTGTGGGTGCCGCGCTTGGAGCCGGGATGGCATACGGGATCTATCAGGCTACAAATAATTGAGCGTTTGGCCCGTCTGCTTAAGATATTTATGAATAAAAAAATAATTGTGCTTTCAGCGAGTCCTGAGAAGCGCGGCAATACGGCTATCTTAGTTGAATGGTTTGCCGAGGGAGCACGTTCAAATGGCGCGCAAGTTGAGATCGTTGAGACTGCGTTGCTTAAATATAAATCCACTGGCTGCCTGTCTTGCAGGGCGTGCCGGAAGAGCAAAAATATGAATGCGTTATTGATGATGGCGCGAGTCCCGTTCTGGTAAAAATGGCGGAAGCTGATGTTATTGTTATGGCGACGCCTCTTTATTTTTACGGACCCAGCGCGCAGCTGAAGCTCGTCATGGATAGGATGTTCTCTCTTTACAAGTGGGATAATAAGGCCAATACGGTAGAGACTCCTCTGGAAAATAAATTATTCATGCTTATTGCAAGTGCCTATGAAGATATCGGCCTTGACGCGCTTGAGAAACCTTTTAAACTGACAGCGGATTATTCAGGCATGAGGTTTGAATCGTTTCTCGTTCCTAACGCAGGCGAGTCGGGTGAGATAGGAAAGATAAGCGGCATACGTGAAAAAGCAATAACATTTGGCAAAAAAGCGGCATAGATGTCTCGCCGATAAAAGCGGATGAGCCTGCTCGCCATGTGGTGAGCGAGGGAATTGTCGTTTTAAGAGTATCTGTTCAAAGGAGAATAAAATGAATTCTAACCAAAATAGTTTTTACGGATTGGGCATCGCTCCGGGGTTTTTAGAGGTGCTTAATTCTCTTCGTTTCACAATCCCTACGCCTATACAGCATAAGGCTATACCTGTCGCCATTGAGGGAAAAGATATCATCGGTATAGCGCAGACCGGTACCGGAAAAACCCTGGCATTCGGTATCCCGATGATACAGCAGTTGGCTCAAAAGAGGGGCAGGGGCCTTATATTGGTGCCTACCAGGGAACTCGCTGTCCAGGTGAATGACGCCTTAAAAAGATTCGTTCCTGTGTTTAAGATGAAGACCGCGGTGCTTATCGGCGGAGAATCAATGAACGAACAGACGCAGGCCTTAAGGCACGATCCCCGCATAATTGTTGCGACGCCCGGCCGTCTTCTGGATCACGTTATGCAGCACCATGTGCGCCTGGATGATGTTGTTGTCCTGGTCCTGGATGAGGCTGATCGCATGTTGGATATGGGTTTCGCGCCTCAGATAGAACGCATTTTAAAATACATACCGAAAGAACGCCAGACCATGTTGTTTTCTGCGACTAT
>CAYSCK010000058.1:1641-8981 GCA_964429525.1 uncultured Planctomycetia bacterium | reverse complement strand
TCCGGTGTTCTTTCTGCGACACAAAACGGGAAAGTTTTAAAGAATACGATACCATCGAGCTTGGGTCTGTGATTTCGCTCTACATGGATTTTCATTCTATATCGCTGACGGGCGGCGAACCATTGTGTCAGGCGGATTTTATCAGTGAATTTTTAAGAAAGATAAAGGATACCGGCCATAAGATCTATCTTGAGACGAACGGGACACAGCCGCAAGAGTTGCTTAAGGTCATTGACCACATAGCTATAGTGGCGATGGATTTTAAATTGCCGTCCTCTACCGGGTGTGAAAGCCATTGGGACCAGCACGAAAAATTTTTGAGCATAGCCTCAGGCAGTAGAGCGGATGTATTTGTAAAGATGGTAATAGCAAAATTAACGGATGAAAAAGATATCTTTACAGCCGCCGAGATCATTAAAAAGATCAATTCTAAGATACAGGTGGTACTGCAGCCCAACTGGTTTGATATGGATCAGGACCTTCTGAGCCGTATAATAGGTTTTAAAAAGCAGTTTTTGGAAAGAGGTATATGCAGTCTGAAGATATTGCCGCAGGCGCATAAATACGCTGGGATAAAATAAGGCCTAAAATTAGCGGATAGAGATTAGGAGTTAGGAGATAGATTGACGAAGAGTGAAGTTGGATCTTTGAAGGGCGAAAACCGCAAACCGCAAACCGATAACCGAGAACAGAAGACACAAGGTCAAAAAGTCACAAGTCACACGTCAAAAAAGAATATTATGCATAGAAAAAGTTCGTATGAAGGATTACAAAGAAATATCAGGTCGCTTAAGACGCCGGATATAGATGTATGGCAGAGCCAATATCCTGATAAGCGTTTTATAGTCCATATAGAGACCAGTGAGTTCACCTGTATCTGCCCTAAGACCGGCCTGCCGGATTTCGCCGATATTGGTATAGAATACATGCCGGCGAAGTGGTGTGTGGAGCTGAAATCTCTTAAGGAGTATCTCATGTCTTTTCGCGATGTCGGCATATTCCATGAGCATTTCGCGAATAAGCTGATGGATGATTTTGTCAAAGCCTGCAAGCCGCGCTGGGTGAAGATGACCACAAAATTTAATCCGAGAGGCGGCATAACAACGATTGTGACCAGGGAATTCAAGGGAAGATGAAAAAAATAACCGAAAAACTTATTTCGCAGACCATAGCGAGTCTTTGTATAAAGGCTAATTTAAATCTTCGTTCAGACGCGCTGTCTGCCCTGAAGAAAGCGGCTCGTTCTGAAACATTTGAGCGAGCAAGGACTATTTTAGATCAGCTTATTGAGAACGCGAAGATAGCTTCAACCCAAAGAGTGCCAATATGCCAGGATACCGGCCTGCCGGTAGTCTTTGTGGAGATAGGCAAAGATGCTGATATTTCGGGCCTTGATATATCAAAGGCGATAAATCGCGGCATTGAAACCGGGTATAGAGACGGGTACTTGAGAAATTCCATAATCCATGATCCTTTAAAACGCGGCGCTTCTAAATTCGCGCCATCTGTTATCCATTATGATTTTGTTCCAGGGCGCGGCCTGAAATTTACAGTCCTGCCTAAGGGGTTTGGTTCTGAGAACAAAACAAAGCTTTCAATGTTTAACCCTACCGCGTCTTTGGATGAGATAAAAGATTTTATCGTTGCATGCGTCAAGGACGCGGGGCCGGATGCCTGTCCTCCATATATAGTGGGTGTCGGTATAGGAGGAACAGCGGATTACGCGTGTGTATTAGCGAAGAAGAGCCTTTTAAAACCTATTGGTTTCGTTAACTATCGTCCATCGTCTGTCGTCCATCGTCTGCAAAAAGTTTTGTTTAATGAGATTAATAATCTTGGCATAGGCCCTATGGGCTTGGGTGGGGATACTACGTGTTTGGGTGTGAATATTCTTACTCATCCTACTCATATCGCCGGTTTGCCTGTGTGCGTAAATATAAGTTGCCACGTCTTAAGGAGCGCGAGTGCCACCATCTAAAGGAATTTTCAAAAAACTTGACCTGTTGTCGGATAACCCTTTCAGGGATCTTAAGGCTGGGGATGAGGTCTTGATCTCAGGCGATATCTATACCGCGCGGGATCAGGCTCATAAACGGCTGGTTGAATTGATGAAAAAAGGCAAGAAACTGCCCATTGATCTTAAAGGCAAGATCATTTATTATTGCGGTCCGACAAGGACTCCTCCGGGTAAAGCGATCGGTTCGTGCGGGCCTACAACAGCAAGCCGTATGGATAAATTCACCGAACCCCTGCTTAAAGCCGGTCTTAGGGCTGTGATAGGCAAGGGAAGGCGGTCTGAAAGCATCAGAAAGGCTATGCTTAAATACAAGGCTGTATATTTTATCGCGACCGGCGGGGCAGGCGCGTATCTTTCAAAGCGTGTAGTTTCGTCAAAAGTAGTTTGTTTTAAAGAGTTGGGGCCTGAGGCGGTCTATAAGCTGTATGTTGATGAATTCCCTCTGATAGTAGGTATAGATTCAAAGGGGAGAGACGTATTCGCAAATCGGAGAAAAAATAATGATAAGGTCTGACGGCAGGGGAAATGATGTTTTACGCAAGGTTAAAGTTACAAGGCATTATCTTAAGCACGCGGAAGGATCGTGCCTTATAGAGGTAGGCGATACCAAGGTTATTTGTTCGGCGTCCGTTGAAGAATCTGTCCCTAATTTTTTAAAAGGTTCGGGCGAAGGATGGGTCACGGCGGAGTATGGCATGCTGCCGCGTTCCTGCGATTCAAGGATTTCGCGCGATAAGTCGTCTAAATCAGGCCGCACATTTGAAATACAGCGCTTGGTGGGCAGGTCTTTGCGGTCTATCGTAGCCATGAAAGAGTTGGGTGAACGATCTATTTATATTGATTGTGACGTTATACAGGCTGATGGCGGCACGCGCACAGCTTCCATCACGGGGAGTTTTATCGCGCTGATAGATTGTTTTGATACCATGAAGAAGGACGGCCTGATAAAACGAATACCAATAACCGAATTCGTAGCAGCGACCAGCGTCGGCATTGTTGACGGTACAAAGATACTGGATCTCACCTATGAAGAGGATTCAAAGGCTGAGGTTGATATGAATGTGGTAATGGTGTCAAACGGCAGTTTTATAGAAGTGCAGGGAACGGCTGAGCGCAAGCCATTCTCAAAGCAGCACCTTGATGAAATGCTTGATCTGGCAAAAAAAGGAATTGATTCGCTTATCAATATGCAGAAAGAACTTCTCAAGGACGTTAACTAAAATCCGCACGCTATCGTCCATAGGCTATCGACCATCGACCAGTTAAATGAAATCAAAAGAATTAATAGTTGCCACGAAGAATAAGAAGAAGCTTGAAGAGATCAAGGAGATCCTTGAAGGCCTGCCTCTGCGTATTACTTCTCTTGCCGATTATGAAGGTTTGCCCGAAATAATTGAAGATGGAGAGACGTTCGCCGAGAACGCCATAAAGAAAGCAACCACTATCGCCAACCATACCGGAAGACTTGTCATGGGGGAGGATTCCGGCCTTGAAGTCAAAGTCCTGGGTATGAAGCCGGGCATATATTCAGCGCGCTATAGCGGAAAAGGCGCGACTGATAAAAAAAATAACCTGAAACTCATTAAGGAGCTAAAAGGCGTTCCCTTAAAAGAACGGGTAGCGCGCTATCAATGCGCCGCGGCCCTGGCTGATGCCAATGGAGTGATAGGCGTGGTCTCAGGTAAGTGCTACGGCCTGATAGGGTTTAAGTCTAAAGGTTTTTGCGGGTTTGGCTATGACCCGTTTTTTATTATTGAGAAATATGGCAAGACTTTTGGGGAGCTTGGTCCTGAGATAAAACATAAGATGAGCCACAGGTACAAAGCGTTAAAAAAGATCAAGGCTCTTCTGCGCAAAATTCTGTGATTTTAAGTTTTTTTGGTTGTCCTTTAGGAAAATTGTTTCAAGCTCCGCTTAAGAGCCGAAGGAGTGCTTCGCACCGCAGTAAATCCAGCTAAAAATGCACAACTCGCCCTAAAGATTTATATTTTGGTAACGGCTCAAACAGTGCATTTTTGCGCCTTTAGGCGCCGCTGGATTTTCTGCTCATCATGGGCAGTCGCTACGCATTGAAACATTTTTCCTTTTTTAAAAGTTATCGACAAAGTAGGCGGTAATTCACTTGTGACCTTTTGACTTTGTGACTTGGTCGTTTCATCTTTCGTCCGTCGTCCGTCATCCCTCGTCCTTCGTCTTTTCGTTCTTCGTCCTTTAATTCTCACGGAAGTATATTTGAAAAGATCTCGCCGAACTTCCTGATAATATTTTCCCCTATAGGCTGCAGTTTGTATTTAGGTTCCTTGACGGTGCCTGTTATCTTTATGGCGGTCATATTGCTTGCAGTCGTGACAGCTTCTTCAATCTTCTGATTTTCTTCTTTGCCTGTTAAGGGTATCTGCGTATTGATCAGGAGATCCAGCGTTCCGTCAAAAGTTATCCTGCCTTCAACCATTAGCCCAAGTTCCGGGCCCATCAGCTCAAAATTATCAGTTGAGACGTACCCGTCCTGGATATAGAGATCTCCGTTCGCGTTCGTGAAGGTGATATTTGAAAAACGGGGGATGAACAGGAAATTGCCTAAGCCTTTCAAGGGATTGAATTCCCAGAGATTTCCGTCTTTTATGGAGAGCGCGCCGCCGCCTTTCATGCTCTTTAAGTTGTCTGCCTGTCCTTTGACCGATACGTCGCCGTTAAGTATGCCGCTGAAATTCTTGTCTTTTATCTGTGAATCAAGGATAGCCTGTTTGATGTTGATATTCTTAAGTGAGGCGCGCATGGCGTAATTCAGATCATTTTTCAAAAGTTCTATCCGGCCGCTCGCGTTTGCTTTTCCCTCATAGGCGTCAAAGGAGAGTGAATTTATGAACCCTTCGGAGTTGGACTGGGTATAGTCCAGCAGGACGTTATTGAATTTTAATCCGTAGGCAGAGATTGATCTGCTTCTGCCATCGGCTTTGATATATAAAAGCCTGTAGTCTGAGGCTGGGCCTTTGCAGGTGAATTGTATCAGGCTCTTGCCTTTTAATGCCATCGGCTCAAGCGTCGTTGTTAATTTAGGCAGTAGGTATTTAAGGTCTGTGAGATCCAAGTCAATTTGTCCTGATATATCCAATGTCTTTTTACTGTCAATTTCGCCCGAGACTTCAAAGGCCGAATTTTTGTATGTGCCGCGCCCTGAACTGAATCTGGTTACTCCGTCTTTTATTGATGCCTGCGCTTTTATGTTGATATCGTCCCCTGAGATCTCCGCAAAAATAGAAGGGTTTTTAAAATTTTTCAAATTGCCGTCAAACAGATAGTTTTTGCCGAGGTATTTCACAGCGTTGAAATGCCAGGAAAGGATCTCGGAGGATGTATCAAATTCAACTCTGCCTTTATCGGTTTCAAGGGAGAGTTCCGGCAAAGTAAAGCTCATGTTTTGGAGTATGGCTTCTCCTCGGAGCAGGGCAGGAGCCTGTTTTGATGTGTCTAAAGAGATATGAAGCTTTGTTTCGGCTGTGCCTGAGGCCTCAAGGGCGCTAAATTTGAAGTTCTGTTTAAAGATGCCGGCAACCTGTTCCAGATCCAGGTCTCCTTTCAGGTCGGCATCAAGTAAATTATCTTTTAATGTTGCGCTCCCTGTGATCTCTGTGCCTGATAATTTGGCGGTTAAACTATCAATAGTTATATTGTTGGTTTTAAAATTGATAGACGCGGCGATGTCTTTGATCTTGTCAACTTGCGGTATGCCTGAGAGCTCAGGGCATTGCAGTGATGCCGCACCTTCATATGAGGCTGTATTTTTGGCACCATCTTCAGGTTTTATCGGGATAGTTATTGCCGCGTTTGCCTGCAGGCTGGCTTTTTTGAAATCAATAGTATCTTTCCGCCCGTTTACCTCCGGTGAAGTCAGTAAGACAGACAGTTTAAGCAGTCCGTGTTCAAAAAGATATTCGCAGGATGATTTTTCTATCACGCCTTTTGCTTTGGCGATTCCGTCGTAGTCAAACAGCGCGTTTTCAAGGTTCAGCCTGCCTTTGCAGGAGGCGTCTTTCAGGTTGTCTTTCTGACTTTTGAATGAAAGGCTTAAATTGCCCGTGGCATCTTTGATCGCGTATTCATTGTAGTGCGCTGATAATTGAGTAAAGTCCAGGCCAGCTTCGGCCATGATCGAATCATCATCCATTATGCAATCGGTTTTAATGTTATTTAGTTGCCCGCTGTCTGAAGATAGGGCAAGGCCTGTTAAGTATTCTTTGAATGTGTTGAGCTCTATTTTATCTAAGGTGATATTCGCGCTCAGGCGCTCGGGGTTATAGGTATATACAGCTTTGATCGTGGCGCTTGTTGTCTTGTTATTTTTTATGAGCTCTGCTTTTGCTTCAAGCGCCATCCTTTTGAAACCCATGCGGAGGGTTAATCTGGGTATTCTCAAGTTGGCTGTCATGGGGGTATCTATCGCCTCGTCAATAAAGTTGATATTGGAGTCAGAGAGCCTTACTGTCATGATCAGGACAGAAGGTATCTTTTTGGAGGCGCCAGGCTGAGGCTGGCTGAATTTATCAATAATATAGGAGATATTAAGGGTATTGTCTTTCCTGCGCGCCAGATTGAATTCTATGGAGTTCAGTTTTAGCTCCGGGATGATGATCTTTTGGTCTTTTATAAGAGGCAGAAGGAATAACCCTGCTGAGGCTTCTTTGATCTTGAATAAAATAACAGCAGGGTCGTCTTTATCGGATACGGTCAGGCCTTCAATTACTACACCTTTTAGAAGGTTGAGCCGCACACTATTGATAGTAACTCTTCCCTGTGTCAGGCCGGATAGGCTTGAGGTTAATTTTTCTTTTACTATCGCTGGCAGAAAGGACTGGGCAGCGTAATACAGGCCGCCAGAAAGGATTGTTAAAAATATAAGGACTATTAATACAAAAATGACTGGTTTTTTGCGCATAGATAGGTATTATAGGCTACAAAATGTGTTTAATCAATGTTAGTTGAAAAAGCGCAAGTGGGATGTTATAATTAAACACTAAATTTTTGAAAATTTTGTTGGTTTTCGGGGCGTGACCTCCACCGGTGTTTTGGCGGTCATCCGCCAACGCTTTAGTGGTGGATGGCGAATAGGCGGTTTAATATAAAATTAGTTTTTGATATATCGGGGCGTGGCTCAGCTTGGCTAGAGCGCTTGCTTTGGGAGCAAGACGTCGCAGGTTCAAATCCTGCCGCCCCGACTAATTTTTGCGTCAGAGCAAAAATTTGTCGGGTGTCGATGAGGCCGTCGCGAACCGACAAGCCGAGCAGGCTGAAATCGGCCAAGACACCACAATGTTCTTTTGCGTCA
>CAYSCK010000058.1:0-1541 GCA_964429525.1 uncultured Planctomycetia bacterium | reverse complement strand
CGACAAGCCGAGCAGGCTGAAATCGGCCAAGACACCACAATGTTCTTTTGCGTCAGAGCAAAAATTAGTCGAGTACTTCAATTGTTCATTCTTCATTTTTCATTGTTAATTGAATTGTCCCTGTAGCTCAGTTGGATAGAGCATCTGCCTTCTAAGTAGAGGGTCGCCTGTTCGAATCAGGCCAGGGACACTTAATTTACTTTTTATAATCGGCTTTAGGCGGATAATAAAATTGTTTGGAGGAGTAATGAAGTTTATCAAGGTGTTGATTATTTTGATCTTTATTGTTCTCGTAGCTGTTATCGGCCTGACAGTTTATGTCGCGATGAATGGCAGAGCCATACTCCTTGATCAGATCGAGAAGAACACAGGCATTAAGGTCCAGGTTTCAAGCCTGAAGGTCTCATTCCCTGACACGATAGTTGCCTATGATCTGAAGGTCAGCGATTCCATAAAGATAAAGCGTGTCAAGATAACTCCGAGCCTTATCGGTTTTCTGAGCGGGCAGGTAATTTTTAACAGGGTTTCTTTGGAAGCTCCTGAGATCACGATAACGCGCAAGGATGGCGATAATTTTGATCTTGGCATGGAGGCGCTTAAGCCTGTTGTCAAACCTGAAGCGGATAAGAAAAAGACGATATTTTACATAAATAAACTGATTATCAGGGATGGCACAGTCGCTTTTGTGGATAAAAGCCTTGTCGGTCAGGAACCGTTTGTGATAAAGTGTGGCGAGTTAAAAGCTGATATTTTCAGGCCTTCGGTTTTGCAGTTATTCCGCATGAATTTTGACGCACAGGGTAAGCTTTTAAGCAAGGATGGAAGCGGTATCGGGCAGGTTAGAGCATCTGGCTGGGTTGACCCTATAAATAAGGATATGGAGTTAAAATTTGATATAAATAGCGGTCGCTTGCTTTATTTCGCGCTTTATTACAAGCAATATTTTTCCAAAGACCTTAAGTCAGGTGATGCCGCGGTGGCAATAAACGCGGTCTCAAAAAAGAATGATATGGCCGTGGATTGTAATATAACTTTATCCAATGTGGCTTTTGTAGAGCCGGAAACTCAGGCCACAGAGGATAAGACTGTAGATTTCAGCGATTTTGCTTTTATGACTTTTGATTCCCTGCTTGGGCCTGACGGTAATCTGGTAGTTGATTTTTCATTGCGTACCAGGATGGATAAGCCGAAATTTGAAAATGTCAAATTCAAGGGGACATTCCTGAAGAACAGGATAGAGGCCACTTTTTCGAGTCCAAAGTCCGCTGTGCAGACAGTTGAAGATTTTAAAAAAGTCGGTGAGCAGTTTGAAGATATAGGCAAGCAGTTTAAGAAAATATTTAAAGGCGATTAAAAGATTTATAGATTGATTATTCAGGTTAGATTGTGTGTCTGTGGTCTATTCCGTTGATTTTACGAATTGCGTGAGAGCTGTTACAATGACCTTGTGGTTAAACGAAAATGTCTCGTCTGCGGAAAAATTTTGTTCATTAAGCTCTTTCACGCAAAAAAAGGGTGGGGCAAGTATTGTTCAAAGAAGT
>CAYSCK010000057.1:0-9238 GCA_964429525.1 uncultured Planctomycetia bacterium | reverse complement strand
GGGCGAGAAAAAAAGCGACAACAAGAATAAAAATCCCTTTCCAGACCTGTCCTGCCCGAGTGCCTTCAAAGAAGATCATTATCCTGAAGAATACAAACCATAGGATGGATATCTCTATCAAAGGCTTTAAAACAGACCAGTAGACGACAAAAAAGTTGGCGATCCTATCCCACATATCAACCTCTTGATTTTTGAGAAGCTCCCCTTGCAATAATATCAGCCATCTTAGCAACCTGTGCCATCTCTTTTACATCATGGACCCTGACGATATCTGCGCCATTTCCGATAGCCGCGCTGATTGCGGCGGCTGTGCCCCATATCCTTTCTGCCGCATTGTCACACTTAAGAACCTTTCCTATAAAACTCTTTCTCGACAAACCAACGAGAATGGGCCTGCCGAGCGCTTTCAAAGACCTCAGCCGGTCTATTATTTCAAGATTATGGATTAAACTCTTCCCGAATCCTATGCCCGGGTCAATTGCTATATTTTCAAACGCGACGCCGGCATCAAGGGCGCGTTTGAGCGCATCCTCAAGAAATAAGATCACCTCTTCCATCACATCGTAGTACTGGGGGCCCTCCTGCATCGACCTCGGCGTTCCCTTCATATGCATCAGGATAAGCGATGCTTTATACCGCGCGACAAGCTTTGCCATTTTTTTATCAAACCGCAACGCGGAAATATCATTGACGATAGTCGCGCCTAGATCAAGCGCTCTGTGGGCAACTTCTGATTTAGAAGTATCAATTGAAACAGGTACCCGCAAGGCGCCTGCCAAAACTTTTACAAACGGAAGCACGCGCTCAGCCTCTATCCTGGCCGATACTCCTCTTGAACCCGGCCTGGTGGATTCACCGCCGATATCGATCATATCCGCTCCGCAGCGGACCATCTCTTTTGCATAACTCAAGACCCGATCCGGCTTAGCCCCAAGGAAACCGTCACCGCTGAAAGAATCAGGGGTAGCATTCACTATTCCCATAATGAAAGTCTTTTCGCCAAAGGATATTCTGCGCGAACCAACCTTAAGGACCACCCTGCTATTTTCAAAATTATCTAACGCCATCCTGATCTTGCCTGAGAGCAGAGATAGGCCAAAAGGCTGTTTTTTCAGTTTTAGGCACAACCCCGAAATTTGCGCTGGAGTGCCCAGCAAAATACAATCCGATTCCCTGTCTTTTCCTGTCAATGAACCGCGGCTCAATGCGGCATCACCGCCGAGAGAAAGCATCTCCTGTTTTAAAATATTCGCGGAAAAATTCGGAAGTTTTACGATCTTGAGGCAACGCAAAAAAGCCTTGCGCCGCATGATATCCATACCACCCCAATCAACGCCGATCTTCTTAAACTCATCGACGATCTCTTCAGAGGACCTAAAGGTCAGTACGTATGGATTCATGTATCGGCCGTTCTATATTATACGAAACCGAGGAGTTTTTTGACCTCATCACCGCTAAGGACTTCCTTTTCGCGGAGGGTGGCGGCCAGAAATGTTAATTTATCCCTGTTCTGTTCAAGAAGATCACGCGAACGGGCATAACAGCTGTCTATTATAGCTTTTATTTCGCTATCTATTAAACGCGCGGTCTCTTCACTGTAATTTCTTTCTTCAGACAGATTCTTTCCAAGAAAAACCAGGCCTTCCCTGCGGCCAAGCGTCAGATACCCTATTTTTTCCGACATGCCGAACTCGCACACCATGCGCCGCGCCATTTGAGTCGCGACATCAAGGTCATTTTCAGAACCGGTGGTTATATCATTAAAATTCAGGCTTTCAGACGCGCGGCCACCGAGAAGAACAGTTATCCTTCCCAGGAGCTCGCTCTTTAACATGATATACCTGTCCTGAAGAGGCAGCTGGAGCGTGTAGCCCAAAGCGGCGACTCCTCTTGGAATGATAGAGACCTTATGCAACGGGTCTACTCCAGGGATAAGTAAGGAGACTAAAGAGTGTCCCGCTTCATGAAATGACACGATCTCTTTTTCTTTTGAGCTTATGACACGGCTCTTTCGCTCAGGGCCTGCGACAACACGCTCAATAGCCGCGTCCATCTCTTTTCTCTCAACAGATTCTTTATTATAACGGGCCGACAGAAGAGCCGCCTCATTGCAAAGGTTTGCCAGATCAGCTCCGGAAAAACCCGGGGTCTGCCTGGCGATATCTTCAAGGTTCACATCAGGAGAGAGCTTGATCTTTTTTGAATGGACTTTTAAAATAGCTTCCCTGCCTTTGATGTCAGGCCTGTCAATAACAACATGCCTGTCAAAACGGCCCGGCCTGAGCAACGCAGGATCAAGCGTATCCGGCCTGTTGGTTGCAGCGATAAGAATTATTCCTTCCTGCGGATCAAAACCGTCCATCTCAACCAATAGCTGGTTTAATGTCTGCTCCCTCTCATCATGCCCGCCCCCGATGCCGGAAAAACGCAGGCGGCCCACGGCATCTATTTCATCAATAAAAATTATCGCGCCTCTTCCTGAAACCCTGGATGCTTTTCTTCCCTGCTCAAACAGGTCCCTTACGCGCGAAGCCCCTACTCCAACGAACATTTCAACAAAGTCAGATCCGCTTATATTAAAGAACGGCACCCCTGCCTCACCGGCAACGGCTTTGGCTATCAGAGTTTTTCCGCAACCGGGAGGGCCTACCAGAAGAACACCCTTGGGGATCTTTCCTCCGAGCTTCTGAAATTTTTTAGGATCTTTTAAAAACTCGATCACTTCCTGAAGTTCTTCCTTGGCTTCATCAACTCCGGCCACATCAGCAAAAGTAACCTTTTCTTTTCCGTTAAGCTCCAGCCGCGGCTTCACCTTTCCAAAAGACCAGATCCTGTTGCCAACCTCAGCGCCTCGGGAACTAAAGTACCATAAAAACCCTATGAAGAGCACTACCGGCCCCAGAGAAAAAAGCAGATTAGTCCAGATAGTCTTACCGGGCCTTACTACGAAATCGGGGGCGTTGGTTCTCAATAAAGACAACATATCCTTATCATTAGCGGGTATATTGACGTAAAAACGCGTGCCGCTGGACATCTCCCCCTGGAGAATATCTTCAATCATGACAACAGTCTTTAATTGGGAGGGATTATCGCTCAGGACCCTGTAGAATTCGCTGTAAGTCAGCTCTTTCCTAGCCGCGGTGGAATTCTGAAATATGCCGATCAGATAGAACGATGCCATAATAAACAAAAACCAGGCAAAAAACGGAAAGTTAGCGCGCCTAAGGCCTTGTGGCATCTTGGATTTTGTCTTATTTGAATTATTTTTTTTCATATCGTGATTATTATAACCAATCCAACATCAAAAGCAAGCTATCTTTTTAAAAAATTGATACTTTTTTCTGTTTTTAATACGACGACGCCAAAGGGAAGGTGCACCTGCGCTGAAACAGGCTTGGAAAAAACCAACTCTTCCAATTCTTCAATATGCTTATACGAAATCCGCCTTAAATTTCCATGAATAGAGGCGATCATATCCCTATATACGATCCGCCTCAGCGAGACATCAAGGCAGGCAAGCGGAACGCGGGCAAGGCAAAAGACGCCATTCTTTATTTTAAGATCCTTATCAATAAAAGCGCGGGCTTGCTTTGCAAGAAGATCATAATCCGCGCCCACTGTTAAAGCTATGTTAGAAAGCAGTTCCTTTATGTTGGCATTGTAGCTGCGTTCCAAAAGAGGCAAGAGATTTTTTCTTATCTTGTTGCGGAAAAACTTTTCATCAGAATTACTTTCATCCGTTACATACCGGATATTTTCTTCAGACAAAAACTTCAGGACATCCTTGCGGGGGATCCCGATCAGCGGCCGGACAAGAGTTATCCCCCGCTCCTGCCGGACAGCAAGAATGGAGGATAAGCCATAAAGGCCGCTTCCGCGCAAGATCCTCATAAGAACAGTCTCAGCCTGGTCATCCATGGTATGGCCTAAAGCTATGGAATCCGCCTTCTCTTTTTTTGCTATTGAGATCAAAAAATCATACCTCAGCAGACGAAGGGCTTCCTCAACTGAACCTTTCGGTTTTCTGCCTCTCCACTCTATTGTTTTTGAAAAAAACCTAAAGCCCAACCCTTCAGCCATTCTTTTTACAAATTCCCGGTCTTTGGAAGAATTTTTTCTCAGATTATGATCAAGATGCGCGACGCAAAGTTTCAGGGAAAAAACAGGTTCTAATCTCTTAAGAATATGGAGCAGGACGACGGAATCCGGACCTCCGGAGACTGCCACAACGACGCAATCTCCTGTCCTGAACATATTATAACGGTTGATCGTTTTCAGAATTATCTTTAACATGTGAAGAGAATCAATACTCTCTGCTCTTATATTTAAACTGACGCACGATATCCGGGTGGGAGAAGAAATAGATAACGCCAAAATAATAAGAGAACGATACGGCTATGCCTGTTAAAAGATATCCAAGAGGTATGCGCGCAAGCATCTCCTCTGCCATAAAAATATTCAGATAAATGTTTACTATCATATTCATGATGTGCACAGCCATGACTATTCGCAGATATTTTCTGGCCCAATCTTTCAAGTGCAAGGCGCCGATACCGGCAATAACCCATGAGATAAAGATAAATAGATTAAACGCGGAAGATGTCCAGAACAGCGGCATGGAGACAACATTGCTTGGCATAGAGTTTGCCATCTCAGGCACAATGCCTTTTAAAGATATCAGCGCTAATGAAAGTACCAGGAGGAACGCGCCAAACGCCCCGAACGCGATAAGAGATATGGCAAATATCACCACACCTTTTGAGCGAACTATAAATTTATAAACCATTATCTGAACAACCTGTTGAGGAAACCATTGCCGCCTGGCATAGATATGCCCCTGGCAATGTTATTCTTAAACTATCAATGCGGCATCCAGCGGAATTCAAACTTCACGCGTCAATATATTTGGTGACGGCGGTAGGAGTCGAACCTACGACATAGCGGGTATGAGCCGCTTGCTCTACCAACTGAGCTACGCCGCCAAAATTTTAATACAATGAGTCTATTGAGTTACTTTGTTTTTCGGAAAGCGGTTAGCGCTAACCGCTTTCCGAACACCGCTAACCGATAGATAGGTGTTAGGTTCTAGGTGCTGGGTTCTGTTTTTTTGCTCTTCCTGACCCCTGACACCTGTAACCTGAAACCTGAAATTCTTTGACCTTGTGTCCTTGTAACCTTGTGTCTTAGCCTGTCTTGCTCTTCTTATACGCCGCGACATAATCATCGCAATAAATATTCTTGCTTAAAATAAGATCCGCTGTGATCAAGGCTCCCATCAATTTCTCATCAAGTGGGTCAAGTATAGCCGCATCAAGCCCGAACCCCTGAGCCATAGAAACAAAAGTCCTGTTGATCAGGCTCCTCTCTTTGGCACCCTGAGAGATATTGCTCAGGCCGACAATCACCTTTGGAGCTGGATTTGTCAAAATTTTGAAATCTCTGATGGCTTCCAGTATATCAAAAAGTTGATTTTGGGCAACATTAATCGGCATGAGAACCGGATCTAAAAAAATATCTCCCGCAGGAAAGCTGGACTTCTGGGCTGAATCCAGGATAAAAGCTGCCAACTCAAGCCTTCTGTCCTTATCCTGAGGCACACCTCTTTTATCCATTGTCAAGGCGATCAAAAACGCGTTGTATTTTTTGGCCAACGCGAAATACCTGTTCAAGCGCTCCTCGTCCGCGGATGAAGAATTGATTATACCTCTGACTCCAGAGAGCCTCTTTAAACACTCTTCCATCACGTCTATCTTAGTCGTATCAATACTTAAAGATACCTTGACCGACTTCTGAACAACATCCACAAGCCACGCCATATCTGACAGAGGGTCCCGCGACAGCGGCCCGCAATTTAAATCTAACGCATCAGCCCCGGCCTCCACCTGCAGTTCAGCCAAAGAACGGATATAACCGCTATCACGCTCCTGCATCGCCTGAGCAACTTTTTTATACATCCCGTTGATCAATTCACCGACTATGAACATAATTGCTTGGGTTTGTTGAGCTCGTTGAGCCTATTGGCTTTTTGGTTTTTGATTAACGCAAACCGCTAACCGAGGTTAACTTTATATCCCAATTGCTTTTATCTCTTCATCAAGCCCGCTATAGCTTTTTTTACTATCTTTATCGCTTCAGGATGGCGCATAGTCAGTATGTCAGCGCCAGCCTGTATCATTGCCATTGCTGTTAAGACTTCCCACATAATACCACGTTCACTCGCCTCTCCCCACTGTGAAAATTCAGGGCCACGAGCTTTTGCTTCTTTAGCGCGCCATGCCTCCTGGCCGACAAAACAGATAAAAGGCATAGCAAGCATCTTATCTCCTGAAAGAGCCGCTATACGAGCTCTCTCCATTATGGAATAAGCATACTCAATGCCGTAACCCAAAGCGCCGATCGTAGGATTTATTGCTATCCTGTCTAAAGGCATGCCGAGATCAGAGATCAGAATATTGAGCTGTTTAGCGATATTCACGTCTATCGGAGATTCCGCGATAATATTATGCCCATCAGCTATGCAGGCGGCTGTCAAAGTTTTATAATTCTCCTGCACAGCACAGCCGAACATAAGCCTTTCGCCTTTTGTCGCCTCTGAAAGAACAGGCAAGACTTCATTGTCCTTATTATTCTCACCTGAACCTAAAATAATTAAAGGGGTTTTAACTTTTTTTAAAAGAGAAAGAGTCAAATTCAGAGCTTCCTGCGAGGATCTATTTCCTGAATCAGGATGAATACCCTGCAACCTCAGGCATATAAGGTCAGCTCCTGTCTCATCGACCATTTTTTTGGCCAGATCAAGCGGGTCAGACTCAAGGCCTCCGAGAGCATCTTCAATAGCCTTGGGAGAATCTTCTTCGCGTATATCACAAACCTCTGCAGCGATTATCGGAGCATTGGGTATCTCACCTTCATCAAAAAGAAAAGGCAGCGCTGCCTGGCCTCCAACCTTAAAGACTTTGGCGCGCGTACCACCTTCCTGAGCAGAAGCCCCAAGCTTAAGCTCGTGAACTTTCAGGTTGTTTTTTTCATAATACTTCAGTTCATCGGCCATATTCGCTCTCCCATAGCTTTTATCGCGGACAAAGCTTTCGATCCGCTCGACAGGCCTGACAAAGAAACGCCCGCGGAACCGGCACTCGATATCTCTTTATCAAACGGAACTGTAAAAACCTCATCAACCAAAAGTTCAGACCTGACGGACCCAATATCCTGATCATTTTTCAAACCATTTATTACAAGAAATTTTCTTTTAGACGATATGCCCAGTTCTTGCGTCAGATCAAAGATCCTTCTGGCGCACCTTAAACCCGCCTTAGACTCGTCAGATACAACCAAGAGATCGTCGCACTTCCTCATGGTCTTTCTTGAAAAATGCTCCATACCGGCCTCATTATCTATAACTACAAAACTATAATCTTTAACAAGCTTATCCATTGCATTGCGCAGAACATTATTGATATAGCAATAACAACCAGGCCCTTCAGGCCTGCCCATTACCAAGAGATCAAAGCCGGAGCTTTCCGTCAAATCGCGATGGATCTTATATTCTATAAAAGCATCCTTCCCCATATTTTTAGGGACAATTTCAGGATTTTTAGCAACTTCATCGATAATATCGGCTATGGTAGCTGTGTTTGCAAGCCCTAATGCATCCGATAAATTATTATTCGGATCAGCGTCGACCGATAATACGGGGCCGGATTTTTTTGACGCCAACATCAGCGTGATCAGGGCAGATATCGTGGTCTTTCCCGTACCGCCTTTTCCGGAGATAACGATTATGTTAGGCATATTCCACGCTCGGAAACCGCTTTAGATCCGTATGTGGGAAAAAAAGCGCGGCCGTATATTCATCCATATATTCGCTGTCTGAGGACAATTCAAAATAAGTTATGTTTTTAGCTGTCTCATTGCACGAATTAAAAGCTGCTGAAGACAACAAGCTCAGGCGCGCGCCTGTCAATGAACTATTGCCGACAAAGCAATATTTATCCCGCTTCAGATCCGGTATCAGACCGATCTTTACCGAATTTTCTATATTCAAAGAAGTGCCGAAACCGCCGGCTATAAAAATTTTCTTTATTGTCTCAGGATCAAAGCTCATGTGCCTGACTAAAATAGCTATACCTGAATAGATAGCAGCCTTTGCCCGTTTAAGATTATCTATATCGGAGTCGCTTATAACTATATCCGAATCAGTAGCGGACTCGTTTTCGAATGCAACAACAAACTCAAACCCGTTCCTGCCTTCCCGCAGATGTTTATTTTTCAAAGCTCTGTTCAACCTGCCATTTTTATCCACTATCCCGAGCTTTAACAGCTCACACAAAAGATCAATGTAGCCTGAGCCGCATATGCCTCGCGCCTTATCAGCGCCTATAGTCCTGCACTCAACATCAAAAGTTTTTTCATCTATTCTGGCTTCCTGGATAGCGCCTCTCGCAGCACGCATACCGCACGACATGCCGCTGCCTTCAAATGCCGGGCCGGCAGAAGCAGCGCAACTTATGATCCAATCCTTATTCCCAAGAGCAACCTCTCCATTTGTTCCTATATCTATTAAAAGATTTAAATCTTCCGATTTATGCATGCCGCAGGCAACCACCCCGGCGGTAATATCTGCTCCGACATAACTCGATACTCCTGTTATTGAGAACAAAAGCCCCCGGGGGTTGATCTCGACACCTGCGTCAGCAGCCTTCAGCACAGGAAATGAATTCACTGTCGGCACATACGGCTCCTGTCTTATATATGACGGATCTACCCTGAACATAAGATGCATCATCGTCGTATTGCCCGCGACACACAGACACGTGGCGTCGTTTAAGTCTATTTCATTTTCTCTGCAGAAATCCCCTATCATCTCATTTACGCAATCCACAACCGCGTTATGAAGCTTCTCAAGCCCGCCTTCGGCGCGCGCGTAGATTATTCTCGAAATAACGTCAGAACCAAAACTTGCCTGCCGGTTATAAGTAGCCTTCGTGCCCAATACTTTCTTCCTGTTCAGGTCTATCAGCTGACCGGTGATCGTTGTCGTACCTATGTCAAAAGCAAAACCGAAATTTTTATCCGACCTGTCCCCAGGCTCGATAGAGATGATCTCACAAGACTCACCCTTCCGCGCGACAGCCACAGTAACCTTCCAGTCACTCGCGCGCAAAAGTTCTCCGAGATGCCTGATATTTGACAAACCAGCCTGTATCTTTTTTTCTCCGATCTTATCTTCAAGGGCCCT